>NZ_NWMV01000001.1 GCF_002837145.1 Macromonas nakdongensis
CTCTTCCACCTCCACATTCCGCGAGTCCGGCCGCGTCGGCCTCGAATTCTTCTCCTCCACCAAAATCATCTACCGCGCTTGAGCATGGCGACGTCCACCCATCAGAAAGCACACACGATGGATCTCGGCATCGCGGGCCGCACGGCCCTGGTGTTCGGCGGCAGCAAAGGCATGGGACGCGCTTGTGCCCAGCACTTGGCACGGGCCGGGGTGTCGGTCTGGATCGCAGCCCGCACCCCCGCCACGCTCGCCCAAACCGCGGCCGAACTCAGCGCGGACAGCCCCGTACCGGTGCACTGGGTGGCGGCCGACCTCACCACCGCCGACGGGCGCGACGCGGCACTGGCCGCCTGCCCATCCCCCGACATCCTGGTCAACAACGCCGACGGACGTCCGCCCGGCGACTTCCGCGACTGGTCCCCACAGGACTGGCATGCGGCCCTGGACGCCATGATGGTAGGGCCCATCGAAATGATCCGGCGCACGGTGGACCCCATGATCGCACGCGGTTTCGGACGCATCGTCAACATCGTGGCGCGCAGCGTCAAGTCGCCCCAGGCCGAACTCGGTCTGTCCAACGGTGCGCGTTCGGGCCTGGTGGGCTTTGTCTCCGGCCTGTCGCGCCAGACCGTGCGCCACGGCGTCACCCTCAACAACCTGCTGCCCGGTGCCTTCGACACCGATGCCCAACGCCTGCACGTGGCACACATGGCCACCCAATCGGGCCGGGCGTTCGACGCCCTCTGGCAGGAGCGCGTGGCAGCCACCCCCGCCGGCCGCTTCGGCCATCCGGATGAAATCGGCGCACTGTGCGCTTTCATCGCCTCACGCCACGCAGGCTACATCACCGGCCAGAGCCTGTTGATCGACGGCGGCTCGTACCCGGGCACTTTCTGAAGCGGACCCGACACATGCACGTCTACGACCGGCTGGCACGGCTGGGCATCGCCCTGCCACCCGCCACACCACCTTCTGCAGCGTACCAGCCGTTCGCATGGATCGGTTCACTGGTGTTTCTGAGCGGTCACACCGCCAAGGTCAACGGACGCCCCTGGCCTGGTCGCCTAGGCCAGGACATGGTCACCGCAGACGGACAACGCGCCGCCCGGCAGGTGGCCATCGATCTGCTCGGCACCCTGCAAGCCGCCATCGGCGACCTGCGCCGTGTCACCCGCCTGGTCAAACTCACCGCGCTGGTCTGCAGCACCGAGTCCTTCACCGAACAGCATCTCGTCACAGACGGCGCCAGCCGCCTGTTCCTGGAGGTCTTCGGCCCCCAGGGCGCCCACGCCCGCAGCGCCTGCGGCGTGGTGCAAATCCCGCGCGGGTCCTGTCTGGAAATGGAGTTGATCGCCGAAATCGGCACAGCGCCGCTTCAGGCCAGGGGTTGAGCCGGCCCCAGCAGCCGCGCCAGCAAAGCGCCGTCCACCGGCCCGCCCAGCGGCACAAACACGCGCACCGGGCTGCCCTGGGCCACCTGCACCGGTTCGCCCGCCAGGTTTTGCATGGCGTCCAGTTGCACCACGCGGTTGCCGCTGGGGTGGATCACCTCGATGCGGTCACCCACCGCAAAGCGGTTTTTGGTTTCCACTTCGGCCCAGCCGTCGGCGCGCAGGCCGCGCACCTCACCGACAAAGTGGCTGCGGTGCAGTTCCGAATGTCCGCTGAGGTAGTTCTGGTAGTCCTGCGCCGGGCGACGCTCCAGCAGCCCGCCGGTGTAACCCCGGTTGGCCAGGCCTTCCAGTTCCAGCAGCAACGCCGGGTTGAACGGGCGGCCCGCCACCGCGTCGTCGATGGCGCGGCGGTACACCTGGGCCGTGCGCGCCACGTAGTACAGGCTCTTGGTGCGGCCCTCGATCTTGAGCGAGTCGACACCGATCCTGCACAGCCGCTCCACGTGCTCCACCGCACGCAGGTCCTTGCTGTTCATGATGTAGGTGCCGTGCTCGTCTTCCATGATGGGCATCAGCTCACCGGGGCGGCCCTTCTCCTCGATCAGATAGACGTGGTCGGCCGCCGGGTGGCGCTGGCCACCACCACAGGTGGAGAACGCGGTTTCGGCCTCGGTGCGGGCCTCGGCGAAGTTGAAGTCCTGCTCCAGACGCCGCGCCGGGACCGCTTCGCCGGTCACGGCGTCCTCGGTCGCGGCCTGGGTGCCATATTCCCAGCGACAGGCGTTGGTGCAGGTGCCCTGGTTCGGATCGCGCCGGTTGAAGTAACCGCTCAGCAGGCAACGCCCGGAATAGGCGATGCACAGCGCCCCGTGCACGAACACCTCCAACTCCATGTCCGGGCATTCGTTGCGGATCGCTTCCACCTCGTCCAGGCTGAGTTCGCGACTCAGGATGATGCGCTGCACGCCCACCTTCTGCCAGAACTTCACCGTGGCCCAGTTGGTGGTGTTGGCCTGCACCGACAAGTGTATCGGGACCTCGGGCCACTTTTCGCGCACCTGCATGATCAGGCCCGGGTCGGCCATGATCAGCGCGTCGGGTTTCAGTTCGATGATCGGTTCGATGTCGCGCAAATAGGTGCGCACCTTGTCGTTGTGGGCGATCAGGTTGCTGGTGACGAACAGTTTTTTGCCGCGCGCGTGCGCTTCCTGAATGCCCTGGGCCAGTTGCTCCAGGCGGAATTCGTTGTTGCGCGCGCGCAGGCTGTAGCGCGGCTGGCCGGCGTACACCGCGTCGGCGCCAAAGTCGTAGGCCGCACGCAGCTTGTCGAGCGAGCCAGCGGGCAGCAGCAATTCAGGGGAACGCATCGTCATGCCCGGTATTGTCGAACTTTTCGACCGCCGGACTCGCGGCGCACAACGCCACCCCCTGCAGGGCGCACTCCAAAAAAAAAGCCCGGGGCGTGAGCCCCGGGCTTTTCCAACCGATCAAACCACGGTCAGACGGTCACGGCCTTGGCGGTCTCTGCGTACTCTTCGATCTGGTCGAAGTTCATGTACTTGTAGATCTCGCCGGCCTTGGCGGTGATCACACCGGTGGCGGCCAGGTACTCGTCCTTGGTCGGCAACTTGCCCAGCTTGGACGCCACGGCGGCCAGTTCGGCCGAGCCCAGGAACACGTTGGTGTTCTTGCCCAGGCGGTTCGGGAAGTTGCGGGTGGAGGTGGAGATCACCGTCGCGCCTTCGCGCACCTGCGCCTGGTTGCCCATGCACAGCGAGCAGCCCGGCATTTCGGTGCGCGCACCGGCAGCGCCAAAGTTGGCGTAATGGCCTTCCTTGATCAGCTCGCTCTGGTCCATCTTGGTCGGCGGAGCCACCCACAGCTTGACCGGGATGTCGCGCGCGCCGCCCAGCACGGTGGCTGCCGCGCGGAAGTGGCCGATGTTGGTCATGCACGAACCGATGAAGGCTTCGTCGATCGGGGTGCCGGCGACTTCGCTCAGGAACTTGGCGTCGTCCGGGTCGTTCGGGCAGCAGACGATCGGCTCGGTGATGTCGGCCAGGTCGATCTCGATCACGGCGGCGTATTCGGCGTCCTTGTCGGCCTCGAGCAGGTTCGGGTTGGCCAGCCAGGCTTCGACCTTCTCAATGCGGCGCGCCAGGGTCTTGGCGTCGGCGTAACCGTCGGCGATCATGTTCTTCATCAGAACGACGTTCGACTTCAGGTACTCGGCCACCGGCTCCTTGTTGAGCTTGATGGTGCAGCCGGCGGCGGAACGCTCGGCCGATGCGTCGGAGAGTTCGAAAGCCTGTTCCACCTTCAGGTCGGGCAGACCTTCGATTTCCAGGATGCGGCCCGAGAAGATGTTCTTCTTGCCGGCCTTGGCCACGGTCAGCAGACCGGCCTTGATGGCGTACAGCGGAATGGCATGCACCAGGTCGCGCAGGGTCACGCCAGGCTGCATGGTGCCCTTGAAGCGCACCAGCACCGACTCGGGCATGTCCAGCGGCATCACGCCGGTGGCGGCACCGAAAGCGACCAGGCCAGAACCGGCCGGGAAGGAAATGCCGATCGGGAAGCGGGTGTGCGAGTCACCGCCGGTGCCCACGGTGTCGGGCAACAGCAGGCGGTTCAGCCAGCTGTGGATCACGCCGTCGCCCGGGCGCAGGGCCACGCCGCCGCGGTTGCTGATGAAGTTGGGCAGCTCGCGGTGCATCTTGGCATCCACGGGCTTGGGGTAGGCCGCGGTGTGGCAGAAGGACTGCATCACCATGTCGGCGCTGAAGCCCAGGCAGGCCAGGTCCTTCAGCTCGTCGCGGGTCATCGGGCCGGTGGTGTCTTGCGAACCCACGGTGGTCATCTTCGGCTCGCAGTAGGTGCCCGGGCGCACGCCCTGGCCTTCCGGCAGGCCGACGGCGCGACCGACCATCTTCTGCGCCAGCGTGAAGCCGGCCTTGGACGCGACCGGTGCCTGCGGCAGGCGGAACACGGTGGACGGGGGGAGACCCAGGGCCTCACGCGCCTTGGCGGTCAGCGAGCGGCCGATGATCAGATTGATGCGGCCGCCGGCGCGCACTTCGTCGAACAGCACGTCGCTCTTGAGCTTGAACTCGGCGACGGTTTCGCCGTTCTTCAGCAGCTTGCCGTCGTAGGGCAGCACGTCGATCACGTCGCCCATTTCCAGCTTCGACACGTCCACTTCGATCGGCAGCGAGCCCGAGTCTTCCTGGGTGTTGAAGAAGATCGGGGCGATCTTGCCGCCCAGCGTGACGCCGCCGAAGCGCTTGTTCGGCACGAAGGGGATGTCCTGGCCGGTGGCCCAGATCACCGAGTTGGTGGCCGACTTGCGGCTGGAGCCGGTGCCGACCACGTCGCCGACGTAGGCCACCAGGTGGCCCTTCTTCTTCAGGTCCTCGATGAACTGCATCGGGCCGCGCTTGCCGTCTTCTTCCGGCTTGAAGGCGGCGTCCGAACGGGTGTTCTTCAGCATTGCCAGGTAGTGCATCGGGATGTCCGGGCGGCTCCAGGCGTCGGGGGCGGGTGAGAGGTCGTCGGTGTTGGTCTCGCCGGGCACCTTGAAGACGGTGACGGTGATCTTTTTCTCGACTTCCGGACGCGAAGTGAACCACTCGGCGTCGGCCCACGACTGCATCACTTCCTGCGCCTTGGCGTTGCCGGCCTTGGCCTTGGCGGCGACGTCGTTGAAGTAATCGAACATCAGCAGCGTCTTCTTCAGCGCATCGGCGGCGACACCGGCGACTTCGGCGTCGTCCAGCAGCTCGATCAGCGGATGCACGTTGTAGCCACCGACCATGGTGCCCAGCAACTCGGTGGCCTTGGCCTTGGAGACCAGGCCGACGGCCACGTCACCGTGGGCCACGGCGGCCAGGAAGCTGGCCTTGACCTTGGCGGCGTCGTCCACGCCCGGCGGCACGCGGTGGGTCAGGAGTTCCATCAGGAACGCCTCTTCACCGGCGGGCGGGTTCTTGATCAGCTCGATCAGTTCGGCCACTTGTTTGGCATCCAAGGCCAGCGGCGGAATGCCCAGCGCGGCGCGCTCGGCGACATGTTGACGGTAGGCTTGCAACATCATTGACTCCAGTGAAAAAAGGTTCAATCCAGACGCGGGCTCTGCGCCACGTCTAGCAAATGCGGTGCCGGGTGGCGCTTGAGCTGTTCGGCCATGGCCTGCTGCACCGGGCTGGCGCACTCGTCGGCCAGGCGGCGGCCGAGTTTTTGGCTCATCAGCATGGATTTGTTGGCCAGCTGCAACCAGACCACGCCCTGGCCCGCGTCCTCCAGACGCACCGCGCCGGTGCTGGAAACGACCGGGCGCAGGTGATAGTGCGCCTGTTTGAGGCGCAGGTGGAAGTGGCCCGGTGCCGCGGCATCGGCCTGCAGCTCCACGGTCTGCCCCAGTTCGCAGGGCAGTGCCCCCACGTACACGTTGGCGGCGATGGCCAGTTCGGCCTCGCCCAGGGGCTCCGGCGCCTTCGGGGCCACCGCGGTCGCGGCTTTCGCCGGCTGTGCAGCAGCCACCGGGCGTGCCTTGCCAGTCACCGCCTTGGCCGGGGGCTGGGCGGGCGGCGCGGTCGTGGCGCCGGCGGCACCCGCCGCCGCGGCCAGCAGCAGCGCCCCCCATGATCGGATCGACACAGCGGCCATCACCTGTACTCCTGTTCAGCCCGCGAGGGCAAAAAACCGCCGGACCTCGACCGGCAACGCGCACCCGGTCTGGTGCGCGCGCTCCAGCACCTGCCAGAAATAGCGGTAGCTGGCCCGGTCGTGCAAATGCCCGGCGTGGGCGATCGGGCCCCAGTCGGCAGCCTGGGCCGCCAACACGATCTCGGCGGCCTTGTCCACCTCCTGCGGGGGTGGGGCAAAAGCCTCCAGGATGGGCGCGATCTGGTCGGGGTGGATGCTCCACATGCGGGTGTAACCCAGCTCGTGCGCGGCCTTGCGGGCGGCCTGGCGCAAGGCGTCGGTGTCTTTGAACTCGGTCACCACGCAGTGCGACGGCACTTTGCCGTACGCATGCGCGGCACTGGCCAAGTCCATTTTGGCGCGCAGCACCAAAGGGTGGCTGAACTGCCCGGCCACGCCCATGCCAGCGGAAGGGATGGCCCCGCCGTGGGCGGAGACAAAATCCATCAGACCAAAGCTGAGCGACTGCACGCGCGGGTGCGCGGCAATGTCGAAGGCGCGGTGCACCGCCAGCGGCGACTCGATCAGCACGTGCAGGGGCAGGTCGCCCCCGCCGGCCGCATCCAGGGCCTGCACGGCGCGCTGCACATCGGCCACCGACTCCACCTTGGGCACCATCAGGTAGGCCAGGCGCTCGGCCACGCCGCCGACGATGTGGGCCACATCGGCCTCGAAGGCCGGGTGGTCCACCGCGTGCACGCGCACGCCGACGCGCGGGCGCACCAGGCCGGACAGGTCCAGCCCCTGCACCAACTCGGTGACCAGCGCGGCGTGCTCCGCCTCGCCGCCCACCGGGGCGCCGTCCTCGCAGTCCAGCGTCACATCGAACACGCAGGCGCCAAGGCGCTGCACGAACTCGGCCTGCAAGGCCAGGCTCTTGCGCATGCGCACCTCCACGCCACTGTAGTGGTCGCACACCGGCAGCATGGCAGCGGCCGCTTGCGCGCCCAACAACACTTGGCGGGGGTGCATGCGTGTCCGGGCCGTGAAAATTACAGCAGGTGGGCCACGCCGGCCTGCTCGTCGGTCAGCTCTTTCAGGGTCTTGTCGATGCAAGCCTGGCTGAACGCGTCGATGGACAGGCCTTCCACGACCTTGTACTCGCCGTTTTCGCAGGTCACGGGGAAGCCGAACATCACGTCCTTCGGAATGCCGTACCAACCTTGCGACGGGATGCCCATGGTCACCCACTTGCCGTTGGTGCCCAGGGCCCAGTCGCGCATGTGGTCGATGGCGGCGTTGGCGGCGGAAGCGGCGGAGCTCAGGCCACGCGCTTCAATGATGGCGGCACCGCGCTTGCCCACCGTCGGCAGGAACACGGTTTCGTTCCACACCTGGTCGTTGATCATGTCCTTGACGGATTCGCCGTTGATGGTGGCGAAACGGTAGTCGGCGTACATGGTGGGCGAGTGGTTGCCCCACACGGCCAGCTTCTCGATGTCCTTGACGGCCTTGCCGGTCTTGGCCGCGATTTGCGAAGCGGCGCGGTTGTGGTCCAGGCGCAGCATGGCGGTGAAGTTGCCGGGCTTGAGGTCCGGGGCTGACTTCATGGCGATGTAGGCGTTGGTGTTGGCGGGGTTGCCCACCACCAGCACCTTCACGTCGCGGGAAGCCACGGCGTTCAGGGCCTTGCCCTGGGCGGTGAAGATCTGGGCGTTGGCGGCCAGCAGGTCGGCGCGCTCCATGCCGGGGCCACGCGGACGGGCGCCCACCAGCAGGGCGTAGTCGGTGTCCTTGAAGGCGGTCATGGCGTCGGAATGGGCTTCCATGCCGGCCAGCAGCGGGAAGGCGCAGTCTTCCAGTTCCATCATCACGCCCTTGAGGGCTTTCTGGGCCTTTTCATCGGGAATTTCCAGCAGCTGCAGAATCACCGGCTGGTCCTTGCCCAGCATCTCGCCCGAGGCGATGCGGAACAACAGGGCGTAACCAATTTGACCTGCGGCACCGGTGACGGCCACGCGAACGGGCTTCTTGCTCATGAAAACACTCCAGATAAGGAACGGTTGAAGAAAAACAAATCCGCGCAAGTGTACTCTGGTAAACCCGCGACCGTCAATTTGTCTTATGTCTTATATAAGATATGATTGGACCACTGCCATGAACGCCACCTCCGACCCCGCCAGCCCTCTCCCCGCCGATGGCGCACCCCCGGCCGCGACAGGTCCTGCGCCGTCGACACCGGCGTTCAGCCCGCTCTACCAGCAGATCAAATCGCTCATCCTGCAAAGCCTGCAGGCCGGCGAATGGAAGCCGGGCGACCTCATCCCCAGCGAACTGGAGCTGGCCGCGCGCTACAAGGTCAGCCAGGGCACGGTGCGCAAGGCCATCGACGAACTCGCCGCCGACAACCTGCTGGTGCGGCGCCAGGGCAAAGGCACCTTCGTCGCCACCCACGCCGAGCAACACATCCAGTACCGTTTCCTGCGCCTGCACCCCGACGTCGGCACGCTCGACAGCGAAGGCCCGGCGCAACGCCAGATCATCGCCTGCCGCCGGCTGCGCGCGCCGGTGGAAATCACCTCCGCCCTGGGTCTGCGCGGCGGCGAGCCCCTCATCCAGGTCAGCCGCGTGCTGTCCTTCGCCGGCGTGCCCACCATCGCCGAAGACCTGTGGCTGCCGGGCAGCCCCTTCAAGGGCCTCACGCTGGAAACCCTGGCCGAACACCAGGGCCCCATGTACGCCCTGTTCGAAACCCAGTTCGGCGTGCGCATGGTGCGTGCCGAAGAAAAGGTCAAGGCCGTGGCCGCCGAAGCCGCCACCGCCGAACGCCTGCAGGTACCCGAGGGCTTCCCGCTGCTGAGCGTCGAGCGCATTGCCTACACCTACAACGACGTGCCCATGGAGCTGCGCCGAGGCCTGTACCGCACCGACAGTCACCACTACCGCAACGCTTTGAACTGAGCCGGAACATGCCCCCACATCACGAACACGCATGTTGCGTTGCAATAGAATCCGACAGTTCTCCGTCAGCGTGATGGCCCACAGTCGCATGTTGGTCACCACCCCGTCTTCTAGCCAACCGAGAGTTCTCCTATGACAGAGCTGAGCAAAAAACGGCCCGAGTTCCGCAACATCAATGCGTTCAAGGACCTCACCACTTACCGCCTGCCAGCGGCCGGCTGGGTCTCCATCCTGCACCGCGCCAGTGGCATCCTGATGTTCCTGCTGATGCCGTTCATCATCTGGATGTTCGACACCTCCCTGTCCTCCGAGATCTCCTTCGAGACTTTCACCGCGGCCTTCAGCGCCGGCATTGGTTTCGTGCCCGGCTGGTTCGTCAAGCTGGTGGTGCTGGGCCTGATCTGGGGCTACCTGCACCACTTCATCGCCGGCGTGCGCCACCTCTACATGGACGCCACCCACAGCGTGACCAAAGAGTTCGGCAAATCCTCCGCCATCGTCACCCTGGCGCTGAGCCTGGGCCTGACCGTGGTACTGGGCGCCAAGCTGTTCGGCCTGTACTGATTCAACCGGAGTAGAGAAACATGTCTGTCAACTACGGCTCCAAGCGCGTCGTCACCGGCGCCCACTACGGCACGCGCGACTGGCTGATGCAGCGCGTCACCGCCACCCTCATGGCCCTGTTCACCGTGGTGCTGCTGGCACAGGTGATCCTGTCCAGTGGCCCGATCGGCTACGAAACCTGGGCCGGCATCTTCGCCGCCCAGTGGATGAAGTTCCTGACCTTCGCGGTCATCATCGCCCTGATGTGGCACGCCTTCGTCGGTGTGCGCGACATTTGGATGGACTACATCAAACCCGTGGGCCTGCGTCTGGCCCTGCACGTTTTCACCCTGGTCTGGCTGGTCGGTTGCGCCGGCTGGGCGTTTCAAGTTCTCTGGAGGCTCTGATTCATGACCACCACCGCATCCCTTCCCAAGCGCAAGTTTGACGTGGTCATCGTCGGGGCCGGCGGCTCCGGCATGCGTGCCTCGCTGCAGCTGGCCCGCGCCGGCCTGAAAGTGGCCGTGCTGTCCAAGGTGTTCCCGACCCGCTCGCACACCGTGGCGGCCCAGGGTGGCGTGTCCGCCTCGCTCGGCAACATGAGCGAAGACAGCTGGCAGTTCCACTTCTACGACACCGTCAAGGGCTCCGACTGGCTGGGCGACCAGGACGCCATCGAATTCATGTGCCGCGAAGCACCGAAAGTGGTGTACGAGTTGGAACACTTCGGCATGCCGTTCGACCGCAACCCCGACGGCACCATCTACCAGCGCCCCTTCGGCGGCCACACCGCCAATTTCGGCGAAAAGCCGGTGCAGCGCGCCTGCGCCGCGGCCGACCGCACCGGCCACGCCATGCTGCACACGCTGTACCAGGCCAACGTGTCCTCGCGCACCACCTTCTTCGTGGAATGGATGGCGCTGGACCTGATCCGCGACGCCTCGGGCGACGTGGTCGGCGTGACCGCCCTGGAAATGGAAACCGGCGAGACCTATGTGCTCGAAGCCAAGACCGTGCTGCTGGCCACCGGCGGCGCCGGCCGCATCTTCCAATCCTCCACCAACGCCTTCATCAACACCGGCGACGGCCTCGGCATGGCGTCACGTGCCGGTATCGCGCTGCAGGACATGGAGTTCTGGCAGTTCCACCCGACCGGCGTGGCCGGCGCGGGCGTGCTGCTGACCGAAGGCTGCCGCGGTGAAGGCGCCATCCTGCTGAACAAGAACGGCGAGCGCTTCATGGAGCGCTACGCCCCCACCCTGAAAGACCTGGCACCGCGCGACTTCGTGTCCCGCTGCATGGGCCAGGAAATCCTGGAAGGCCGCGGCTGTGGCCCCAATGGCGACTACATCGAAATGAAGCTGTCGCACCTGGGTGCCGACACGGTGCACAAGCGCCTGCCCTCGGTGTACGAGATCGGTGTGAACTTCGCCAACGTGGACGTGACCCGCGAGAACATCCCCGTGGTGCCCACCATCCACTACCAGATGGGCGGCATCCCGACCAACATCCACGGTCAGGTCGTGGAAAGCGTCAACGGCGAGGACCGCCCCATCAACGGCCTCTACGCCGTGGGCGAATGCTCCTGCGTGTCGGTGCACGGTGCCAACCGCCTGGGCACCAACTCCCTGCTGGACCTGCTGGTTTTTGGCAAGGCCGCCGGCAACCACATCATCGCCAACGTCAACCCCAAGCAGGAACACAAAGACCTGCCCAAGGACGCGGCCGACAAGACCCTGGCCCGCCTGGCCCGCCTGGACAGCGCCAAGAACGGCGAATACGCCCAGAACGTCGCCAACGACATGCGCGCCATCATGCAGACGCACGCCGGCGTGTTCCGCAGCCAGGACTCGATGAACGAAGGCGTCAAGAAGATCGCCGCCCTGCGCGAGCGCGTGGCCGCCATCGGCCTGCAGGACACCTCCAAGGTGTTCAACACCGCCCGCATCGAGGCGCTTGAAGTCGAGAACCTGATGGAAGCCGCCCAGGCCACCATGGAATCGGCCGCCGCCCGCACCGAATGCCGTGGCGCCCACCTGGTGCGCGACTACGAACACGACGTGACCCACCCGACCTGCCCGCTGGGCCGCAACGACGCGGAGTGGATGAAGCACACCCTCTGGTACAAGGACAGCAACCGCCTGGACTACAAGCCGGTGCGCATGAAGCCCCTGACCGCCGAAACGGTGCCGCCCAAGCCCCGCACCTTCTGACCGGAACGAGAGCGAACACAAGGAAACTGAAAAATGGCACAACGCACTTTCAAGATCTACCGCTACGACCCGGACAAGGACGCCAAGCCCTACATGCAGACCCTCCAGGTCGAACTGGACGGCACCGAGCGCATGCTGCTCGACGCCCTGGTCAAACTCAAGGCCGTGGACCCCACTCTGTCGTTCCGCCGCTCCTGCCGCGAAGGCGTGTGCGGTTCGGACGCCATGAACATCAACGGCAAGAACGGCTTGGCCTGCCTGACCAACCTGAACACGCTCAAGGGCGACATCGTCCTCAAGCCGCTGCCTGGTCTGCCGGTGGTGCGCGACCTGATCGTGGACATGACGCTGTTCTTCAAGCAGTACCACAGCGTCAAGCCCTACCTGATCAACGAGACCCCGGCCCCCGAGCGCGAGCGCCTGCAGTCGCCGGAAGAGCGCGATGAGCTCAACGGCCTGTACGAGTGCATCCTGTGCGCCAGCTGCTCCACCAGCTGCCCCAGCTTCTGGTGGAACCCCGACAAGTTCGTCGGCCCCGCCGGTCTGCTGCAGGCCTACCGCTTCATCGCCGACAGCCGCGACCAGGCCACCGCCGAGCGCCTGGACAACCTGGAAGATCCGTACCGCCTGTTCCGCTGCCACACCATCATGAACTGCGTCGACGTCTGCCCCAAGGGCCTGAACCCGACCAAGGCCATCGGCAAGATCAAGGAAATGATGGTGCTGCGCTCGATCTGAGCGTGCACCGGTTTGGACCATGGACGACAACGCCCTGCTCGACGAACGTGCCCTGAGCAAGCTCAAGTGGCGTTGTCGCCGCGGTCTGCTCGAGAACGACCTGTTCATCGAACGTTTTTTCGCCAGGCACGAATCTGGCATCACCGTCCGTCAGGCCCGTGCCCTGAATGCACTCATGGACCTTGCCGACAACGATCTGCTCGATCTGTTGCTGCAAAGGTCCGAACCGCAGGATGCACTGGCCACCGAGGAAGTCGTGGAACTGCTGGGGGTGCTGCGCATCCCGGCCGTTCATTGAAGCCCACCCCAACAAGGAAGACGAATGAAACTCGTTGACAACAAAGCGACCCTGTCCTTCAGCAACGGCGCTCCCAGCGTGGACCTGCCGGTGTACGCCGGCAACATCGGCCCGGACGTGATCGACATCCGCAAGCTGTACGCCCAGACCGGCATGTTCACCTACGACCCGGGCTTCCTGTCGACCGCTTCCTGCCAGTCCGGCATCACCTACATCGACGGTGACAAGGGTGAGCTGCTGTACCGTGGCTACCCGATCGAACAACTGGCCACCCAGGCCGACTACCTCGACACCTGCTTCCTGCTGCTCAACGGCGAACTGCCGAACGAGACCGAGCGCGCCGACTTCCACAAGCTCGTCATCAACCATACCATGGTGAACGAGCAGATGCAGTTTTTCCTGCGCGGCTTCCGCCGTGACGCCCACCCCATGGCCGTGCTGACCGGTCTGGTGGGTGCCCTGTCGGCCTTCTACCACGACAGCACCGACATCAACAACCCCGAGCACCGCCGCATCGCCGCGATCCGCCTGATCGCCAAGATGCCGACGCTCGTGGCCATGGCCTACAAGTACAAGATCGGCCAGCCCTACATGTACCCGCGCAACGACCTGTCGTACGCCGGCAACTTCCTGCGCATGATGTTCGGCACCCCGTGCGAAGAGTACAAGGTCAACCCGGTGCTGGAACGCGCCCTGGACCGCATCTTCATCCTGCACGCCGACCACGAGCAGAACGCATCCACCTCCACCGTGCGCCTGTGCGGCTCGTCGGGCACCAACCCGTTCGCGGCCATCGCCGCCGGCGTGGCCTGCCTGTGGGGCCCGGCCCACGGCGGTGCCAACGAAGCCTGCCTGAACATGCTGGAAGAAATCCAGGCCAGCGGCGGCGTGTCCAAGGTCGGCGAGTTCATGGAAAAGGTCAAGGACAAGAACAGCGGCGTCAAGCTGATGGGCTTCGGTCACCGCGTCTACAAAAACTACGACCCGCGCGCCAAGCTGATGCAGGAAACCTGCAACGAGGTGCTGCAAGAGCTGGGCCTGCAGAACGACCCGCTGTTCAAGCTGGCCAAGGAGCTGGAAAAGATCGCCCTGGAAGACGACTACTTCGTCAGCCGCAAGCTGTACCCGAACGTGGACTTCTACTCCGGCATCGTCCAGCGTGCCATCGGCATCCCGGTGAACCTGTTCACCGGCATCTTCGCCCTGGCCCGCACCGTCGGCTGGATCGCCCAACTGAACGAAATGATCAGCGACCCCGAGTACAAGATCGGTCGCCCGCGCCAGCTGTTCACCGGCTCGCCGCGCCGCGACGTGCCCGCCGGCTTTAAACGCTGAGCGACCGGCCCGCACAGGGCCTGGACACCGCCACCCCGCGACGGCACCCGCCCCGCGGGGTTTTTCATTCGGGCGCCGGCGGGAACATCGCAAAGTGTCCCCCCGGTTGGGCGGGGGCCCAGGTACCGCCTAAAATCTTGCCCCAGAAGGAAACATCATGGCACGCACCCTTTACGACAAGATATGGGACGAGCACGTCGTCCACACCGAGGAAGACGGCACCGCGGTGCTCTACATCGACCGCCACCTGGTGCACGAAGTCACCAGCCCGCAGGCCTTTGAAGGTCTGCGCGAAGCGGGTCGCAAGCTGTGGCGCGTGAGTTCCGTGGTGGCCACCGCCGACCACAACACCCCCACCACCGGCTGGGAACTGGGCTACGACGGCATCGCCGACCCGATCAGCAAGGAGCAGATCACCACACTGGACAGCAACATCGCCGAATTCGGCGCGGCGGCCTTTTTCCCCTTCATGAGCCAGCGCCAGGGCATCGTGCACGTGGTGGGCCCGGAAAACGGTGCCACCCTGCCCGGCATGACCGTGGTCTGCGGCGACAGCCACACCTCCACCCACGGTGCTTTCGGCGCGCTGGCCCACGGCATCGGCACCTCCGAGGTCGAGCACGTGATGGCCACCCAGACCCTGCTGGCCAAGAAAGCCAAGAACATGCTGGTCAGGGTTGAAGGCCAACTGCCCCCGGGCTGCGGCGCCAAGGACATCGTGCTGGCCATCATCGGCAAGATCGGCACCGCCGGTGGCACCGGCTACACCATCGAATTCGGCGGCAGCGCCATCCGCGCCTTGAGCATGGAAGGCCGCATGACGGTCTGCAACATGGCCATCGAAGGCGGTGCCCGCGCTGGCCTGGTGGCGGTGGACGAAAAAACCATCGCCTACGTCAAAGGCCGCCCCATGGCGCCCACCGGCGTGGAATGGGACCAGGCCGTGGCCTACTGGAGCACGCTGCACTCCGACCCCGACGCGGTGTTCGACACCGTGGTCGAACTCGACGCCGCGCAGATCCTGCCGCAAGTGACCTGGGGCACCTCCCCCGAAATGGTGCTGCCCGTCACCGCTGCCGTGCCCGACCCGGACAAGGAAAAAGACCCGAACAAGCGCAACGCCATGGAACGCGCGCTGAGCTACATGGACCTGCAACCGGGCAAGCCCCTGAACGACGTGTTCGTGGACAAGGTGTTCATCGGCTCCTGCACCAACAGCCGCATCGAAGACATGCGC
This sequence comes from Macromonas nakdongensis, assembly GCF_002837145.1. Taxonomy (GTDB): domain Bacteria; phylum Pseudomonadota; class Gammaproteobacteria; order Burkholderiales; family Burkholderiaceae_C; genus Macromonas_B; species Macromonas_B nakdongensis. The sequence continues at coordinate 15,364 of NZ_NWMV01000001.1, forward strand.
GAAGCCGCCGCGGTGGTGAAGAAGCTGGGCCAGAAAGTGGCAAAGAACATCAAGCTGGCCATGGTGGTGCCGGGCTCGGGCCTGGTCAAGGCGCAAGCCGAAGCCGAGGGCCTGCACGAGATTTTCAAGGCCGCCGGTTTTGAATGGCGCGAACCGGGCTGTTCCATGTGCCTGGCCATGAACGCCGACCGGCTGGAGCCGGGCGAGCGTTGCGCCTCCACCAGCAACCGCAACTTCGAAGGCCGCCAGGGCGCGGGCGGGCGCACCCACCTGGTCAGCCCGGCCATGGCCGCCGCCGCGGCCATCCACGGCCATTTTGTCGACATCCGTCAGTTCGCCTGACCCCACAGAAAGGAAACCTGCCATGAAACAGACATTTGTGCTCCTGCTCACCGTCCTCGGTCTGGTGGCCCTGACCGGCTGCAACACGGTCGCCGGCATCGGCAAAGACGTGCAACGGGGCGGCCAGGTGCTCCAAGACGCCGCGAAATAAGCGACATGCGCGCCTTCACCGTACACCAGGGCCTCGTGGCCCCCATGGACCGCGAGAACGTCGACACCGACGCCATCATCCCCAAGCAATTCCTCAAGTCCATCCGCAAGACGGGCTTTGGCCCCAACCTGTTCGACGAATGGCGCTACCTCGACGTCGGCCAGCCCGGCGTGCCCGAGTCGCAACGCAAGCCCAACCCAGATTTCGTGCTGAACCAGCCGCGTTACCAGGGCGCTTCGGTGTTGCTGGCGCGCAAGAACTTCGGTTGCGGCTCCAGCCGCGAGCACGCGCCCTGGGCCATCGACCAATACGGCTTTCGCGCCGTCATTGCGCCCAGCTTTGCCGACATCTTTTTCAACAACTGCTTCAAGAACGGCCTGCTGCCGATCCAGCTGCCCGAGGCCACCGTGTCGCAGTTGTTCGACGAGGTGCACGCCTTCCCCGGCTACCAGCTCACCATCGACCTGGAGCGTCAGGTGATCGTGCGCCCGCAAGGCGAGGAAATCCCCTTCGAGGTGCAGCCCTTCCGCAAGTACTGCCTTCTCAACGGCCTGGACGACATCGGTCTGACGCTGCGCCACAAGGACAAGATCGCCGCCTACGAGGCCGAACGCTTGGCCACCAAGCCCTGGCTGGCCCACAGCATGGTCGGCAGGCCATGAGCCTGTCGCGCTTTGCGCCGCTGCCGGAACCACCCTACTTCGCGGTCATTTTCACCAACCAGCGTTCCGCGGCCGACCCGGCCGGCTACGCCCAGACCGCCGACCGCATGGTGGCGCTGGCGGCCGAGCAGCCGGGTTTCATCGGCGCAGAAAGCACCCGCGATGCCGAGGGCTTCGGCATCACGGTGTCTTACTGGCAGGACGAAGCCAGCATCCGCGCCTGGAAAGCGAACGCCGAACACCGCATCGCCCAGGAAACCGGCCAGCAGCACTGGTACGAGCACTACATCACCCGCGTCGCCAAAGTGGAACGCGCCTATTCCTTGAAATGAGTCCAGACTCCATGAAAATCGCAGTTCTTCCCGGTGACGGCATCGGCACCGAAATCGTGGCCGAAGCGGTCAAGGTCTTGCAGGTCCTGGGCCTGAAGTTCGAGATGGAACAGGCACTGGTGGGCGGCGCCGCCTACGACGCCCACGGCCACCCCCTGCCCGAATCCACCTTGAAGCTGGCCATGGAGAGCGACGCGGTGCTGTTCGGCGCCGTGGGCGACTGGAAGTACGACACGCTGGACCGCCCGCTGCGGCCCGAACAGGCCATCCTGGGCTTGCGCAAGCACATGGGTCTGTTCGCCAACTTCCGCCCGGCCATCTGCTACCCCGAGCTGGTGGGCGCCTCCAGCCTGAAACCCGAGCTGGTGGCCGGCCTGGACATCCTGATCATCCGCGAGCTGACCGGGGACATCTACTTCGGCCAGCCGCGCGGCCGCCGCGTGGCCACCGACGGCCACTTCCCCGGCGCCGAGGAGGCCTTCGACACCATGCGCTACTCGCGCCCGGAAATCGAACGGATTGCGCACGTGGCTTTCCAGGCCGCGCGCAAACGCAGCAAAAAGGTGACCAGTGTGGACAAGGCCAACGTGCTGGAAACCTTCCAGTTCTGGAAGGACGTGGTCACCGAGGTGCACAAAGAGTACCCGGACGTGGCGCTGGAACACATGTACGTGGACAACGCGGCCATGCAACTGGTGAAAAAGCCCAAGGCCTTTGACGTGGTGTTCACCGGCAACATGTTCGGCGACATCCTGAGCGATGAGGCCGCAATGCTGACCGGCTCCATCGGCATGCTGCCTTCGGCCAGCCTGAACGCCAAAGGCCAGGGTCTGTACGAACCCAGCCACGGCAGCGCGCCCGACATCGCGGGCAAGGGCATCGCCAACCCGCTGGCCACCATCCTGAGCGCGGCCATGATGCTGCGCTTCAGCCTGAACCAGGCCGAGGCCGCCGACCGCATCGAAACCGCGGTGAAGGCCGTGCTGGCCCAAGGCCTGCGCACCGCCGACATCCACAGCGAAGGCACCACCCGGGTCAGCACCCGCGAGATGGGCGACGCCGTGGTGAAGGCCCTGGGCTGATCCTGGCGGGGAGAGGCGGACCGACCGGCCTGCCGCGTCGCCCCGCTTCTGCGTGGGTTTTGCACCACATGCTCCCACCCGCCTTTAAGCGGGGGTTCATTGCCATCCGCTACAATCCCCAGCCATGTTTGCCACCTGCCCGTTCTCCTTGAACACCGCCACCACCCTGGTTGGCGTGGCCACGTGCGCAACCATCACCAAAACCACGACCACCATTAAGGGCTGATCCAGCTCCGGTATCGTCGTGCGCCCCACCTGGCCCTGACGAGCCGGGCAGGAAAAGTCCCCTTGGGTCGGGTACTTTTTAACTTTGAAAGGGCGTTGCAATGAGCAAGTTGGTAGGTTTGGTCGGCTGGCGCGGCATGGTCGGCTCTGTCTTGATGGACCGCATGGTCGCCGAAGGCGACTTCGATCACATCGAACCCATTTTCTTCTCCACCTCCAACACCGGCGGCAAGGCCCCGGCGATGGCAAAGACGCACACCACGCTGCAGGACGCCAACGACGTGGCCGCACTGGCGAAGTGCGACATCATCATCACCTGCCAGGGCGGCGACTACACCAAGGAAGTCTTCCCCAAGCTGCGCGCTTCGGGCTGGAACGGCCACTGGATCGATGCCGCCTCGTCGCTGCGCATGGAATCCGACGCCGTCATCATCCTGGACCCGGTGAACGATGGCGTGATCCGCAAGGCGCTGGCCGCCGGCGGCAAGAACTGGATCGGCGGCAACTGCACCAACTCCATCCTGTTGATGGGCCTGGGCGGGCTGTTCCGTGAAGGGCTGGTGGAGTGGGTCAGCTCCATGACCTACCAGGCCGCTTCCGGCGGTGGCGCCAACCACATGCGCGAACTGCTCAAGGGCATGGGCGTGGTGCACGCCGCCGTGGCCGACGAGCTGGCCACGCCCGCCTCCGCCATCCTGGACATCGACCGCAAGGTCGCCCAGACCATCCGCGAAGACGTGCCGACCGAGTTCTTCGGCGCCCCGCTGGCCGGTGGCCTGATCCCCTGGATCGACGTGCAGCTGCCCAACGGCCAGTCCAAGGAAGAATGGAAAGGCCAGGCCGAGGTCAACAAGATCCTGGGCACCGAGCAAACCATTCCGGTGGACGGCCTGTGCGTGCGCATCGGCGCCATGCGCTGCCACAGCCTGGCGCTGACGCTCAAGCTCAAGAAAGACCTGCCCCTGGAGCAGATCGAGTCCATCATCCAGAGCGGCAACCCCTGGGTGAAGTGGGTGCCGAACGACCGCGCCATCACCGTCAAGGAACTCACCCCCGCCGCCATCACCGGTGGCCTGGAAGTGGGTGTGGGCCGCGTGCGCAAGCTGAACATGGGCCCCGAGTACGTGTCCGCCTTCGTGATCGGCGACCAGCTGCTCTGGGGCGCGGCCGAACCGCTGCGCCGCATGCTGCGCATTTTGCTGGCCGCGTGAGGGTATAGTCACACCCCAGACGCGTGGACGCCTGCCATCCGTTGCACTCGCGCAACGGATGGCACGGCGCCACGGCGCAGGCCAGCCGCCCAAGGTACTCACGCGGCTCCTGAGCTTGTCACCATAAGCTGTTGATGCTATGGTGATTTCTCGCCATATACCGAGGGGACCTCGTGCCGCACACGCCCAGCCACAACCCATCCGAACCGACGCCTGCCACGGGCGCCGTCACCGAGCGGCGCTGGACCTTGCACGCCGTGACCGGCGCCGTCGCCCTGGCCTCCGCGCTGACAGCCGGCAACGCCTGGGCCCTGGCCCTGGGCCGTGTATCGGTGCAATCCCTGCTGGGGGAACCGCTGCGTGCCGAAATCGATCTGCCCAGCCTGACCGAAGACGAAGCCGCCAGCCTGCGCATCGGCGTGGCCCCTCTGGAGCACTTCCGCTCGGCCAGCATGGAGTACAACCCCCTGCTCGGCGACGTGGCGTTTGAACTGGTCAAACGCAGCGACGGCCGCAGCACGGTGCGCTTGCGCAGCAGCCGCATCGTCAACGACCCCTTCCTCGACCTCGTGGTGCAAGCGCAATGGGCCAACGGCCAATTGCTGCGCGGCTACACCCTGCTGTTCGATCCCCCGAACCTGCGCCCGGCCTCCCCGCCCCCGCTGTTGCCGGCGGCCAGCGCCCCGGTCGCGCCGCGCCCCGCCCCTGTGCCACCCACCGCCAGTCCGGCGCCGGCGCC
>NZ_NWMV01000010.1 GCF_002837145.1 Macromonas nakdongensis
GCCAGGTTGTAGCGGTAAGCCGCCACGTCCGGGGCCGCGGCCACGGCAGCGCGCTGCCAGCTCAGGGCCGCGGTGCAACGCCCGGCCTCGGCCCGCTGATGGGCCAGGGAGGCCAGAACGGCCGCATCGCCCGGACGGGCGCAGGCCGCACGCCAGAAGCCTTGCGTGGCCCCCGCCGACCAACCCAGCACCCGCGCCAGCAGGCCCCAGCCATGCCAAGCCCAACGCCGCCAGCGCGAAGCCGGACGGGCATCAGGGCACCGCGCCCCCACCGCACCCCAGGACACGGTCAACGGCACGCCTGCACCCCCAGGTCCAGGCACAGGGCAATCTTGGCCACGGTCGCGGCCATCCACACCAGCAGCAGCACACAGAAGGCGACCAGCGACAGGTGCGCGCGCAACACCCAGCGCGGTGAGATCCACGCCGCCCCCCGCAGCAGTGGGCGGCACAGGGTGTCGAACACCCAGACGAAGACGTTGTGGCGCCCCGTCCCGGGGCTCAGTCGCTGCACCCAGGCCCCCAGCACCCAGCGTCCCAGCAAGGCCAGGAGCGCGATTTCGGCCAGCAGTTTGACGGCGGTGACAAGCAAAAGCATGGAACAAGGAAGGGCGACAGGACGTGCCAGCAAGCTTAACCACCCGGGCGCCCGATCGGCCCGACCTTGACACCGGACAAACCCGAACCCGCGCGGCACGTGTAGCATGGAATATTACCGGCTGTCCGCACCCACCCCATGTCCGACCCGACCCCGCCCCGCAGCGTCGACAACCACGTCAACCTGATCACCACCCCGGTGCACACCCTGGTGCGGCGCCCCCCGGTGACGCTGCCGCCGCACACCCCCATCCAGCAGGCAGCACGGGTCATGCGCGAACAGCGGGTGTCGTCGGTGCTGATCGTGCAAGAAGGCGTGCTGTTCGGCCTGATCACCGACCGCGACCTGCGCAACCGCGTCATCGCCGAAGGGCTGGACACGGCGCGGCCGATCGTGGAAATCGCCACGCTGGCGCCCATGACCATCGACCTGCACAGCCACGCCTTCGACGCGCTGCTGCTGATGGCGCGGCACAACATCCACCATGTGCCGGTGATGGACCAGGGCCAGGTGGCCGGCATGGTCACCAGCACCGACCTGACCGAGCAGCAAAGCAACTCGGCGGTGTACCTGGCCGGCGCCATTTACAAACAGACCACGGTGGCAGGGCTGGTGGAGACCAGCGGCCGCATCAAGCAGCTGCAGCAGCACCTGGCCGCGGCCGGGGCCAGCGCCCACAGCACCGGGCACATCGTCTCGGCCATCACCGACGCGCTGACCTCGCGCCTGCTGCAACTGGGCGAACTCCAGCTCGGGCCGGCGCCGGTGGACTACGCCTGGGTGGCGGCGGGCTCACAGGGGCGCAACGAACAGACCGCCAAGTCGGACCAGGACAACTGCATGATCCTGGACGATGCCTACGACGCGGCCCGACACGGCGACTACTTTCGCGAGCTGTCGCGCTTCGTCTGCGACGGCCTGAACGCCTGCGGCTACGTCTACTGCCCCGGCGAGATGATGGCCATGACCGACCAGTGGCGCCAGCCGCTGCAACGCTGGCGCGAATACTTCCACGGCTGGATCGACCAGCCCGACCCGACGGCGCTGATGCTGACCTGCGTGTTCTTCGACCAGCGCTTCGTCTACGGCCAACTGGCCCTGCTGGACACCCTGCGCGCCGAGGTGCTGCGCCGCTGTCAGGCCGAACGCATTTTCCTGGTGCACATGGTCGGCAATGCCCTGATGCACCAGCCCCCGCTGAGCTGGCTGGGCAACCTCACGCTGATCAAAGGCGGGGAACACGGGGGCACGGTGGACCTCAAGCACACCGGCATCGTGCCCATCATCGACCTGGCACGGGTGTACGCCCTGGCGGCGGGCTCGCCCGCGGTGAACACGCGCGACCGGCTGGAGCACGCCGAGGCCAGCGGGGAGATCAGCGCAGAACGGGTGCGCGACCTGCTCGACGCGCTCGAACTGCTGAGCACGCTGCGCATCCAGCACCAGGCCCGCCGCATGTCCGACGGGCACGCGGCCGACAACCACCTGCACCCGGAAGAACTGTCCCACCTCGAACGCAAGCACCTGAAAGACGCGTTCAGTGTGGTCAAAAGCCTGCAATCGGTCTTGGCCACCCGCTACCCGAGCGGGCGTTGAGACCGCGGCACGGGACACACGCCCCGCTCAGTACTTGAGTCGGGCGTAGTAGGTGCGTTCGGCCGCGGCCCGGGCCTGGCCCAGGGTGTGGATGCCTTTTTCCGCCAGCAGCGGGATGAGTTTGAGAAACACCTCGGCCGTGACCATGGCATCGCCCATGGCGGTGTGCCGGCCGATGACGGTGACGTTGAAGCGCGCGGCGATGGCCTCCAGGCGGTGCGAGTCCTGCTGCGGATGGACCACCGCCGACAGCAGCAGGGTGTCGAGCACCGGCTGGTCGAACACCAGGCCGGAGACCCGTTCCTTGAGCTGCAGGAAGCGCATGTCGAAGGCGGCGTTGTGCGCCACCAGCACCGTGTCCTGGGCGAAAGCATGAAAGGCCGGCAAAACCTCCAGGATGTCGGGCTGGCCGCGCACCATCTCGGGCGTGATGCCGTGGATCGGGATGGAGGCGGCCGGGATGTCGCGCCCGGGGTGCACCAGTTGCTCGAAACCTTCGTGCCGCAGCAGCTTGCCGTTGACGATGCGGGTGGCCCCGATCTGCAGGATCTCGTCACCCTGCGAGGGGTTGAGACCGGTGGTTTCGGTGTCGAACACGGTGTAGGCCAGGGCTGTCAGGGGCGTGTCCTCCAGCGCCTGACTGCGCGCCGAGACGCGGAACAGGTCGAAGTCGTAGTACTCGGGCCGGCTGTCGTTGTGCACGTACTGGGCCGTGTCCATGGGCTCCTGGGCTTGCGCGGTGGGCAGCAGGAAGCGGAAAAAAGCCTGCTGACGGACCCGGTCGCGCTCGAACCAGAAGGCGCCGGCGTGGCGTTCGACCACGTCGCGCACCGACAAGGGCAAGACCTCGGACCCGATGCGCATCGGGTCCAGTTCCCAGCCCATGACGGTTTCGGTGCTCATGGCCTGACCGCTCCAGACCAAGTCGAGCCAGGCCTGGTGCCGGTCCTCGCCGCCGGTCTGCAGGCGCAAGCTCACCCCGCGCACGCCGAATTCGTCCTGCAGGCGCGCGGCCAGGTACACCAGCGCCTGCATCAGGGAAAAGCTCTCGACCCGCAGCCACAAGGCCGCATCGACCTCGGCCGGCGGGATGGGCAAACCCGTCGCCTCGGTGATGCGCTGCGAGGCCGCCCCCAGCAGGTCGGCGCCGAGCATGTCCTCCATCGGCCAGCGCGTCTTGAATCCGTCGGCCGTGTCGGCCACCAGCTGCTGCAGGCGCATGCCCATGGCCCGCACCTCGTCGCGCACCACGCCCAGGAAGCGTTCGCGCATGGCCGGCTCCAGGTCGGGGTAGTCGAGCACGTCCACCGCCGCCTGCAGATTGGCCAGGGACGAGCGGCTGCCCTCGGTCAACCCGAACAGCAAACGGTCGCGGGCGGACTCCTCCTCAAAGTCGCGGGTGATGTTGTCGAGCATCAGCACAAAGCCGGACAGGGCTGGGGCACCGGCCGGCGTTTCGAGCGCCTCCGGCACCTGACGCACCGGGGCCATCTGCACCCGCAGCAACTGACCGGCACGGGTGGCGGTGACGAACTGGGCCGAGGGGCTGGCCGCGCCCCGGCGCAGGCGCTGCTGGACGCTGTCCAGCGCGTGCGCCACCAACTGGCGGTCAAACACGGCGTAGATGGAGCGCCCCAGGCCGATGAGTTCGGCGCCATCGGCCAGGCGCGGCGCCGCCGACAGGGCCCGGAACTGCAACCGCGCCCGCTGGTTGTAGAGCAGGATGCGGCCGTCCAGGTTGCACACCACCACGCTCTGGGTGAGTTCCGACATCAGGGCGGCGAGGCGCGATTTTTCCTGCTCGATGCCCTGGGCCGCCTCGCGCACTTTGGCGTCCATCTGCTGGCGCAGCGTTTCGCGCTGGGCCACCAACTGGTTGACCAGCCCGGCCAGGGCGCGGGTTTCGGGGCTGCCCTTGGGCGGCAGTTCCCGCACCACATCGGTGGCCAGCAGCACCTGGGCCTCTTCGGCCAGTTGCACCGACGGCGTGATCCAGTGGGCGAACCAGCGCTGCAGGCCCCAGGCGATGCCAACCATGCCCACAGCCCAGGCCAGCCCCACCGGCCACAGCCGGCCGTCCAGCAGGGGCAGGAGAGCGGCCCGTTCGGGCGGGCCCAGCACGAGCGCGACCAGCCCGGCCGTGGCCCCCAGCCAGAGCAGCGACAGCAGCGCGGCCGCACCGAGCAGCCACCACAGGCGGCGGTCGGTGGTTTGCGCGGCACTCACCCCTGGGGCTCCAGCAGTTCGCGCACCTTGTCCACCAGTTCCTTGGTGGAAAACGGCTTGGTCATGTAGGCGTTCACGCCCAGGGCCAGGCCCTTGGCCACGTCGGTGTCGCGGCCCTTGGCGGTGAGCATGAGGATGCGCGTGTCCTTGACCTGGTCGTTGGCGCGCACCTCCTGGCACACATCGAAGCCGGTCTTGCGCGGCATCATCACGTCCAGCAGCACCAGGTCCGGGCGGTGCGCCAGGATGGCGTCCAGCGCCTCCTGACCGTCGCGCGCCAGCCGGACCTGGTAGCCCTCGCGCTTCATCAGGAACTCCAGCGAAATCAGGATGTTCGGTTCGTCGTCGGCGATCAGCAGCGTGGCGCTCATGCACGGTCTCCAGGGATGGGCGGCCCCGGATCGGGGGCCGCGGGGGGTTCGAACGGCAGGAAGAAGCCGAAGCAGGCCCCCTGCCCCGGCGGCGAACGCAACCACATGCGTCCACCGAAATGTTCCACGATCTGGCGGCTGATGGGCAGGCCCAGGCCGGTGCCCTGGGGACGGTTCAGGCTGTCGCCGCCCTGGCGGAATTTCTCGAACACCAGTTGCTGCTGCTCGCCGGGGACGCCCGGACCGTTGTCTTGCACCTCCACCGTGGCCCCCAGGGCGTCGGCCGTCAGGCGCACCCACACCCGACCGTGGCCGGCGGGCACGAACTTGGCCGCGTTGGAAATGAGGTTGAGCATCACCTGGGTCAGGCGGTCGGCATCGGCCCGGAGGGTGACCGGGGCGTCGGGCAGCGCCAACTCGGCCTGCACGCCCTTCTCGCGCAGCAGCTCGGCCGTGGTCTGCACCGATTGCCGCACCAGAGCGGCCAGGTCCAGCTCGGCGCTGAGCCATTCGGCGTGGCCGGACTCGATCTTGGCCATGTCCAGCACCTGGTTGACCAGGCGGCTCAGGCGCTCGGTCTCGGCCACCACGATGCCCAGGAACTGCTGGCGCTGCTCCGCTTCCATGGCGGGATCGTCGCGCATGAGTTCGCTCAGGGCCCGGATCGAGGTCAGGGGCGTGCGCAACTCGTGCGTCACCGAGGACATGAAGTCGTCCTTGAGGCTGTCCAGGCTCTTGAGCTGCTCGTTGGCGGCGCGCAACTCGGCCGTGGCCCGTTCCAGCGAGCGCGATTTGTCCTCCAGCGCCCGGGAATGCAGGCGCAGGCGCTTGGTTTCGTCCAGGATGCGCATCACGTCGTCGAGGTTGAGCGAATCCTCCTTGACGACCGAAGCCACCATCACCCGGGCCGAGGCACTGCCGATGGCCCCGGCCAGCAGGGTTTCGACGAACTGCACCAGGCGGGCGTCGGCCTGCAGCTGCTCCACCCGCTCCAGGCCCTGCTGGCGGGCGTACCGCTCGAAACTGGCCTGGGCGCGGTCGCTGCCCAGAAACCGGGCCGCCAGGGGCAGCAACTCGCTGACACTGGCCTGGCCGCGCCAGAACACCGGGTGGGCCTGGTCGGTCCGCTCGAACACGTCCACAAAGAGCTGGGCCTGGCTCGCCTCGCGCGCCGACGGCAGCCGCCACAGCGACACGGCGATGTAGGCCCCGGCGTTGAGCAGGAGGCTCCAGAACAGCGAGTGCGTCAGGTTGTCCAGCCCCTGCAAGCCCAGGAACTGCTCGGGCTTGAGCAGCCCCACGCCGAACAGCCCTTCCTGCAGAAAACCGTCTGGCATCCAGCCCGACTTGGCCAGGGACGGCAGCATCAGCGTGTAGGCCCAGACAGCGAAGCCCAGCAGCAGCCCGCTCATGGCACCCGGGCGCGTGCCTCCCTTCCAGTACATGCCGCCGAACAGGGCCGGGGCGAACTGCGCCACCGCGGCAAAGCTGATGAGCCCGATGCTGACCAGGGCATAGGCCTCGCCGGCCAGGTGGTAGTACAGGTAGCCCAGCAAGAGCAGCAGCAAGATGGCCGCGCGGCGGATGCCCAGCAGCAGGCGGGTGAGGTCGCAGCCCTGGGCGTGCATCCAGCGCTGGGTGCGCAGCAGCACCGGCATCACCAGGTCGTTGCAGACCATGGTGGACACCGCAATCGCTTCCACCACCACCATGCCCGTGGCCGCCGACAACCCGCCAATGAAGGCCAGCAAGGCCAGCCCGCCCTGCCCTTGCGACAGCGGCAGGGTCAGGACGAAGGTTTCCGGGTTCACCGTGCCCGGCCCGAAGTGCAGCAGACCGCCCAGGGCGATCGGCAGCACGAACAGGTTGATCAGCAGCAGGTACAAGGGGAAGACCCAGGCGGCACGCTTGAGGTGGCGTTCGTCCACGTTTTCCACCACCATGACCTGGAACTGCCGCGGCAGCAGCAGCACCGAGCACATGGCCAGCAGAATCATGCTGAACCACTGCGCGTACGCGAAGGGCTGGTCGCCGCCCAGACGCAACAGCCGGGCCAGTTCCGGCCGGGCCAGGGCCCGGTCGAAGATATCGCCCACGCCCTGGAACAGGCCGTGGGCCACGAAGACCCCCACCGCCAGGAAGGCCAGCAGCTTGACCACCGACTCGAAGGCGATGGCCGCCACCATGCCCTCGTGGCGCTCGGTGCTGTCCAGGTGGCGCGCACCGAACACCATGGTGAAACCGGCCAGCGCCAGCGCCAGGTACAGGGTGCTGTCCTGCCACCAGGGTCGGGCGGTGTCGAAGTCGACCCCAAGCGGGGTGGTGAGCACCGCGTATGCCACGGCAATGCCCTTGAGCTGCAGGGCCATGTAGGGCACGATGCCGACCACGGTGATCAGCGTGACCAGCCCGGCCAGCTCCGGGCTCTGGCCGTAGCGGCTGGAGATGAAGTCGGCGATCGAGGTGATGCGGTAGGTCTTGGCGATGCGCACCATCTTGCGCACCACCAGCCAGGCCAGGGTCATGGCCAGCATGGGCCCCAGGTAGGTGGGCAAAAACCAGATGCCGGAACTGGCCGCCCGCCCCACGCTGCCAAAGTAGGTCCAGGCGGTGCAGTACACCGCCATCGACAGCGCATACACCCAGGAACTGGCGATGATGGAGCGCCCCTGGGCCGCCCGCCAATCGCCATAAGAAGCCACGGCAAACAGCGTCAACAGGTAGGCGAAGGACGCAACGAGGACCAGCAGCGGGGACATATCGGCTTGAGCGTGAGGCCCTCAGTCTGGCGCCTGCTCGACGATCCAGGCCAGGCCCGCGATCAGCCCGCCCCACAGCAGGAACAGGGCCAGCGGAAACAGGGGCACGCCGAACCAACGCACCGACTGGTCCCACAAGGCGATGAGCGGGAAATTGAACAGCACCCCGCTGGCAAAGCACAGGGCCAGCAGGCGTTGCGACACCAGTGTCTGGTTCATGGTGCGTCTCCTCAAAGTACCTACACGCGGCCACGGGCACGCCCCCATTGTGCCCCGAAGGCGCTTACCTTGGGCTTACCCGCAGACACGGTATCGCCAAAACAAAAAGGCCCCGAGGGGCCTTTTTGCAAGCGGCAGCTCAAAGGCGCCGGTCAACGGGCGGCCAGCTGCTGCCAGGTGTCCACCACGCTGTCCGGGTTCAGGGAGATGGAGCTGATGCCCTCGTCCTTGAGCCACTGGGCGAAGTCGGGGTGGTCGCTGGGGCCCTGGCCGCAGATGCCGATGTACTTGCCTTCGGCACGGCAGGCCTGGATCGCCTGGCTGATCAAGGCAGTGACGGCCGGGTCGCGCTCGTCGAAATCGTGCGCCAGCAGTTCCAGGCCGGAGTCGCGGTCCAGGCCCAGGGTGAGCTGGGTCAGGTCGTTCGAGCCGATCGAGAAGCCGTCGAAGAACTGCAGGTACTGCTTGGCCAGGATGGCGTTGCTCGGGATCTCGCACATCATGATCAGCTTGAGCTCGTTCTCGCCGCGCTTCAAGCCGAACTTGGCCAGCAGGTCCACCACCCGCTCGGCCTGCTTGAGGGTGCGCACGAAGGGCACCATCACCTGCACGTTGGTCAGGCCCATGTCCTCGCGCACGCGCTTGATGGCTTCGCACTCCATGGCAAAGGCTTCGCCAAAGTCTTCGCTGATGTAGCGCGCCGCGCCGCGGAAACCCAGCATCGGGTTTTCCTCGTCGGGCTCGTAGCGGCTGCCGCCCACCAGTTTGCGGTACTCGTTGCTCTTGAAGTCGCTCAGGCGCACGATCACCGGCTTGGGCCAGAAGGCCGCGGCGATGGTCGCCACGCCTTCGGCCACCTTGTCCACGTAGAAGGCGCGCGGGCTGGCGTGGCCACGGGCCACCGATTCCACCGCCTTTTTCAGGTCCGGGTCCACCTGCGGGTAGTCCAGGATGGCCTTGGGGTGCACGCCGATGTTGTTGTTGATGATGAATTCCAGCCGCGCCAGGCCGACGCCGCCGTTGGGAATCTGCGCGAAGTCGAAGGCCAACTGCGGGTTGCCCACGTTCATCATGATCTTGACGTCGATCGGCGGCATGGCGCCACGCTGGACCTCGGTCACTTCGGTTTCCAGCAGGCCGTCGTAGATGTTGCCGGTGTCGCCTTCCGCGCAGCTCACGGTCACCAGGGTGCCATCCTTGAGCTTGTCGGTGGCGTCGCCACAACCCACCACGGCCGGGATGCCCAGCTCGCGCGCGATGATGGCGGCGTGGCAGGTGCGCCCGCCGCGGTTGGTGACGATGGCGCTGGCGCGCTTCATCACCGGTTCCCAGTTGGGGTCGGTCATGTCGGTGACCAGCACATCGCCGGGCTGCACCTTGTCCATCTCGGCAATGTTGTGCACCAGCCGCACCGGGCCGGTGCCGATCTTCTGACCGATGGCGCGGCCCGAGGCCAGCACCGCGCCCTGGCCCTTGAGCTTGTAGCGCATTTCCACCTGGCCAGCGGCCTGGCTCTTCACGGTTTCGGGGCGGGCCTGCAGGATGTAGAGCTGGCCGTCGTTGCCGTCCTTGCCCCATTCGATGTCCATCGGGCGGCCGTAGTGCTGCTCGATCACCAGGGCGTAGCGGGCCAGTTCCAGCACGTCGGCGTCGGTCAGGCTGTAGCGGTTGCGCAGTTCCACCGGCACGTCCACGGTTTTCACCAGCTTCTTGGTGGCGGCTTTTTCTTCTGGGGTGCTGAACACCATCTCGATCAGCTTGCTGCCCAGGTTGCGGCGGATCAGCGCCTGCTTGCCGGCCTTCAGCATGGGCTTGTGGACGTAGAACTCGTCGGGGTTGACGGCGCCCTGCACCACGGTCTCGCCCAGGCCATAGCTGCTGGTGATGAAGACCACGTCTTCAAAACCGCTTTCGGTGTCGATGGTGAACATCACGCCGGCGGCGCCCAGGTCGGAACGGACCATGCGCTGGATGCCCGCAGAGAGCGCCACCTCGGCGTGGGTGAAGCCCTTGTGCACGCGGTAGCTGATGGCGCGGTCGTTGTACAGGCTGGCGAACACTTCCTTGATCTTGTGCAGCACTTCTTCAATGCCGTGCACGTTCAGGAAGGTTTCCTGCTGGCCGGCGAAGGACGCGTCGGGCAGGTCTTCGGCGGTGGCGGAGGAACGCACCGCGTAGGTGGCGGTGGCGCTGCCGGCGTTCAGGGTGTCGTAGCCGGCGCGGATGGCCTGCTCCAGATCGGCCGGGAAGGGCTGGGCCTCGACCATGGCGCGGATCTCGGCGCCGACTTCGGCCAGGGCGCGCACGTCCTCGGTGTCGAGGGCGGACAGCTTGGCGTGGATGCGCTCGTCCAGGCCGTCGGCCTTGAGGAACTCACGGAAGGCGTGGGCCGTGGTGGCAAAGCCCGTGGGCACGCGCACGCCTTGCGGCAATTGGGAAATCATCTCCCCCAGACTGGCGTTTTTGCCACCGACCGACTCGACGTCGGCCATGCGAAGTTGTTCGAACGGCACGACCAGGGCGGTCGGACTGAACAGTTGAGACATGAGAAAGCTCCAAGGTTAAAAAACCGGGTCGCACCCCGCCCGTGCCGCCACATGCTTGTTCTGTTGTGGGCAGCGGCCAGTGGCCAGGTGCTGAATCTGGATAATGGCGCATTGTAGGACCTCGGCTTTTCGGCGTCAGCGCGGCCTGCCGCGTCGGCGCCACGTTTGAGAAATTTTCACGATGCCCCACCGCACCGCTTTCTTCATTTCCGACGGCACCGGCATCACCGCCGAAACCTTTGCCAAAGCCATCCTGGCGCAGTTCGAAATCGCCCCCAAACGGGTGCGCCTGCCTTTTGTGGACGATGCCGACCGGGCCTACCAGGCGGTGCGGCAGATCAACCACGCCGCCGAGGTGGACGGCACGCGCCCGCTGGTGTTCACCACGGTGGTGAACATGGAGGTGCTGGCGGTGCTGCGCGCCGAGTGCAAGGGCATGCTGATCGACATGTTCGGCACCTTCATCTCGCCGCTGGAGCACGAACTGGGCATCAAATCCAACCACCGGGTGGGCCGGTTTTCCGACGTGTCGAAAAGTCAGGAATACCACGACCGCATCGAAGCCATCAACTTCACCCTGGAGCACGACGACGGCCAGACCCACGAGAACCTGGAGCAGTCGGACGTGATCCTGGTGGGGGTGAGCCGCAGCGGCAAGACGCCGACCTCGCTCTACCTGGCGATGCAGTTCGGGCTGAAGGCGTCGAACTACCCGCTCATTCCCGAGGACTTTGAACGCCGTCAGCTGCCCCCGGCGCTGGTGCCGTTCAAGAATAAGCTGTTCGGCCTGACCATCCAGCCGGAACGCCTGAGCGAGATCCGCAACGAGCGCAAACCCCATTCGCGCTACGCCAGCATCCAGAACTGCCGCTACGAGGTGAACGAGGCCGAGGCCATGATGCGGCGCGCCGGCATCCGCACGCTCTCGACCACCACCAAGTCGATCGAGGAGATCGCCACCATCATCCGCCAGGACCTGAACCTGGAGTGAGCCTCACAAGGCGCCGGGGCGGGCGTGCACCGGCGAGCGGTAGAAGTGCAGGATGCGCTGCACGTACTCGCGGGTTTCGGCGAAGGGGGGAACGCCGCCGTGGCGGTCCACCGCGCCCTCGCCGGCGTTGTAGGCGGCCGAAGCCAGCGCCACACTGCCATTGAAGCGGTTGAGCAGCCAGCGCAGGTAGGCCAAACCACCGCGCACGTTCTGCTCCGGGTCGAAGGGGTTGCGTACCCCGAAACGGGCGGCCGTGTCGGGAATGAGCTGCATCAGGCCCTGGGCGTTCTTGGGCGAAACGGCACCCGGGTCCAGATTGGACTCGGCCCGGGCGATGGCCAAGGCCAAGCGGTAGTCCACATCAAACCGGGGGGCCAGACGCTGGATCAGCTGCGCGTGCAGGCGCTTGTCCCGAGGCAGGGCGAGCATGTAGCGTTCCACCACCTCGGCGGGCACGGCCGGCTCCACCAGCGGGTCCACCTCGAAAGCGGGGGCCTGGCCGGTGAGCAGGCAGTCGGGCAAGCGGTCGGGAGAGGGTTCGTCGCGCAGCAGCAGGCGGGCCTTTTCGTGGCCGAACTGCGCCGCCATGGCCAACATGGTGCGGCCTTGGAGGCGGCCCTCCAGGTCCTTGCGTTCGACGAACAGGCGCCCCAAACGGTACTGGGCCTCGGCGCTGCCGAAACGGGCCGCCGCACAGAAACGGGCCGCCGCCCGCAGCGGGTCGCGGGCGATCTGCGCCGCATGGCCGTCTTCGATCAGCCGCGAAATGACGGGGGCCTCTTCGGTCCAATCGGGCAAATCGCCCAAACCCGGGTCCGCGGCCCACGCATGGCCCGCGAACAAAGCGGCCACCAGACCGGCTGCCGCCCCTTGCACGCACCGAACCCGCATAAAACCCCACTCACCGTTGTTCAACCCGTGGTCAATTTTGCCTCAGGACAAACCCGTAAACAAGGGGCCCTCAGGGCGGGGATATGCAGCATATTCCGCACAAAAAAGTATGAATTGATAGATTGCAGCGAAATTTCTGTCGTCATGTAAGTTTCTGTTAGAAAAGTGTCAGACGATGGTCAGCGTCACTTCTGATAGTCGCCGTGCCATCCTGGAATTCCAAGATGTCATCCCAATAACTTTAGGAGACCCGTCCATGGCCCATGCCGCACCCCGGCCGATGACCGGAGAAGAGAAGAAAGTCATCTTCGCTTCTTCGCTAGGCACCGTTTTCGAGTGGTACGACTTTTACCTGTATGGCTCGCTCGCCGCGATCATCGCCAAACAGTTCTTCGCCGGCCTGGACCCGACATCCGCCTTCATTTTCGCCCTGCTGGCCTTCGCCGCGGGCTTCATCGTGCGTCCGTTCGGCGCGCTGGTCTTCGGCCGTCTGGGCGACATGATTGGCCGCAAGTACACCTTCCTGGTCACCATCCTGATCATGGGCGGCTCGACCTTCATCGTGGGCATCCTGCCGACCTACGCCAGCATCGGCGTGGCCGCGCCCATCATCCTGATCCTGCTGCGCATGCTGCAGGGTCTGGCGCTGGGCGGTGAGTACGGCGGTGCCGCCACGTACGTGGCCGAACACGCCCCGCACGGCAAGCGCGGTGCCTACACCGCCTGGATCCAGACGACCGCGACCCTGGGCCTGTTCCTGTCGCTGATCGTGATCCTGAGCACCCGCACCATCGTGGGCGAAGCCGCCTTCGCCGACTGGGGCTGGCGTGTGCCGTTCATCGTGTCGATCGTGATGCTGGGCATCTCCGTCTACATCCGCTTGACGATGAACGAATCACCCGCCTTCAAGAAGATGAAGGAAGAAGGCAAGACCTCGAAGGCCCCGCTGACCGAGTCCTTCGGCCAGTGGAAAAACCTGAAGATCGTGCTGCTCGCCCTGTTCGGTCTGGTGGCCGGTCAGGCCGTGGTGTGGTACTCGGGCCAGTTCTACGCGCTGTTCTTCCTGACCAGCGTGCTGAAGGTCGACAGCTCCACCGCCAACCTGCTGGTGGCCGCCTCCCTGATCATCGGCACCCCGTTCTTCGTGGTGTTCGGTTCGCTGTCCGACAAGATTGGCCGCAAGCCCATCATTTTGGCGGGCCTGCTGCTGGCTTGCCTGACCTACTTCCCGCTGTTCAACGCCCTGACCAAAGCCGGCAACCCCGATCTGGCCGAAGCCCAGGCCAAGGCCAAGGTGACCGTGACCGCCTCTGCCGGCGATTGTTCTTTCCAGGGCAACCCGGTGGCGCGTGAGATCGACTTCACCAAGTCGTGCGACATCGCCAAGCGCTTCCTGGCCCAGAACTCGGTGAGCTACGACAACGTGACCGCACCGGCCGCCGGCCCCGCCACCGTGACCATCGGTGAGAAGACCATCGCCGCTCCCGTTGGTGTGGTGGTGAACAGCAAGTTCGACGACGCCTCCAAGGCCGCCATCGACGCCTTCAAGAAGGAAGTCAAGGGCGCGCTGAAGGAAGCTGGCTACCCGGACAAGGCCGACCCAGCCAAGGTCGACAAGGTGACCATCATCGTCATCCTGACCATCCTGGTGATCTACGTGACCATGGTGTACGGCCCGATCGCGGCCATGCTGGTGGAAATGTTCCCGACCCGGATCCGCTACACCTCCATGTCGCTGCCCTACCACATCGGCAACGGCTGGTTCGGTGGTCTGATGCCCACGATCGCCTTCGCGATGGTGGCCCAGAACGGCAACATGTACTACGGTCTGTGGTACCCGATCGTGATCGCCGCGGCGACCTTCGTGATCGGCCTGTTGTTCGTGCGTGAAACCAAGGACGTGGACATCTACGCCGAAGACTGATCGCTCGGTGGACCGTTTGCAGGGGCTCAGCCCCTGCATTCAATCAAAGGCCCTCCCCGAGGGCCTTTGATTGAATCAACCCTCTCGGAGAAAGACCATGTGGAAAATTGTTGCCGCTTTCATTGCTTTTGCAGCCCTGTCCCTGTTTGTGATCATGAAAGGTGGTGACAACCTCGACATGAGCGGTGAAAAGCACGGCACGGAAACGACGCACGAGGCGGAGAAGCCTGCCGCAGCCCCGGCGGCGGCGGAAGCACCTGCCGCAGCCCCGGCGCCCGCGCAGAAGCCCTGATCGGGATCCCCCTACCCCCAAAGGCGCAGCCCCCGAGCCAGCGGGGCCTGCGCTTTTTTCGTCAATGGGGCGGGCGCGGCACCTCTGCGGCAGGAGCGCCCAACCATTGAAAGGGCAGACTGGCCTTGACGAGCAGGACCGAACAGGGAGCGTGCATGGCCACCTTGGTGGGCACCGTGGCCACGAAATGCTGCAACTGCAGGCCGTGGGTGGCGGCCCCCATCACGATCAAGCTCACGTGGTTGCCGCCGGCGTAAGCCAGCAGGGCCGAGGCCACGTCGCCCGATTCCAGCACGTGGAAAGACACCCGGTGGGGCCCCAGCTCCAGGGGCTGGGCCCAGGTCCGCAACATGCCCAGGTAGCGGCGCTGGGCGCTGGTTTCGCTGCGCTCGCTGTCGGTGCTGCTGGTGGAACCCGGCGAGATCACCGTCACCACGGCCAGCCGTGCACCCGGTAGTTGCCCCAGGCTGCGCTGGACCGCCTGCCGCAACGAGTACAGGGTGGCATCGCTCACGTCGTGGTGGGGCACCGCCGCCATCACGATCGGGACTTCGCTGATCTGCCGCTGCGGCAATGGGCTGGGCTGGTAATGCATGCCCGCGGCTTTGAACCAACGCCGCAGGTGTTCGCGGAACCGGGTGCCGCGGGTGTCGCGGCCACGCTCGGTGACGGCGATCTGGTCATGGTGGCTGAGGTCGAACGCCAGGTGGGCGGCCGAAGGATAGCGCCGCTCGGCCTCGGGCTCCAGGCACCGGAGGATGACCTCCTGCAGCCAGGCGGGCACGTCGGGTCGGCGGCGGCGCGGCGGCACAGGGTCCATCCACAGGCGCTGGCGTAGCCCACCCCGGGTGCGGGGTTCACCGAACGGGGTGTCCCCCGTGGTCAACTGGTAGAGCATGACGCCGATGGCGAAGATGTCGCTGCGCGGATCGCCACGTATGCCCACCACCTGCTCGGGCGCGATCCAGATGGGGGAACCGACCGCCTGCCGCAGTTCTTCGGCCAGCAGATCGGGGAAATGGGCGTGGCAGGACAGGCCGAAGTCGATCAGCACGACCTCGCCCGGCGCTTGCGGATCTGGCCCGGTCCGGTACAAGACGTTGGCGGGCTTCAGATCCAGGTGGCAGACGTTCTGCTGGTGCAGGCTGTGCACAGCACGGGCCAGTCCGGCGCCCAGCCGGGCGATCAATTCGGAGGCGATCGGTGTCGGGCCTTCGAGCCAGTGCGCCAAGGTGTGCCCCGGGACGTATTCCATCACCAGGTAGGGCAGTTGCTGAAGGTCCCCCGCCGCCACAAAGCGGGGCACATGGGGCCCGGTGAGGGCCGGCAGGATCTGGGCCTCGACCTCGAAGCTGACGATGGTTTCCGAACCGTCGCCCGCGGTCATGCGTGGGATTTTCATCACCATCTCGAAGCCGGGCGTGCGCCGTCCGCCATCGGCGTCGGCCAGATCGACGCGGTAGATGTGGGCCATGCCCCCGGCGTGCAGGCATTCGCGGACGACGAAGCCGTCGATCACATGGCCCGGCTCCAGCAGCTTCACTGCCCGACCTCCAGCCGGTCGGCCAGAAAGGCCGGCAAACCGGCACGCCGAATGGTGTCGGCCGCCGCGTGAATGTCGTAGGGCACGCGGTGGAAGGTGAGGCGGTGGGTGTGGCTGTCGTGCACCGCGTACATCGCCCGCGGGTCGCCGTCGCGTGGCTGCCCCACCGAGCCGACGGTAACGACGCAGGGCCGGTGTGCCGGCAGGGGGATGCCCACGTCCGCCGTCGGGGTGAAACACATGAGCTGCCGACCCGTGCCGGGGTAGTAAAGGCGCTGGCGGTGGACGTGCCCGACGAACACTTGGCGGGCCCCCATGCCCTCGGCCGCGGCAAGGCAGCGGTCGGCGCTGCGCTCGTCGTCCACGTAGACCCACTGCGGAGGGCGCTCTGCACTGGCGTGGACCATCAGCACCGGCCCCTCTTGCAGCAGCAGCGGCAGACCCGCCAGAAACGCACGGTGGTCCGCGTGGAGCTGGTCGTGGGTCCAGGCCGCGGTACTGGCCCCGGCGTGCGTGCGCTCGGTGGGCGGTGCCACCGCCATGTCGTCGTGGTTGCCGCGCAGCACCAGTGCTCCCTGGGCCTGGAGGGAGATCAGCGTGTCCACGGTCCAGACCGGATCGCCGCCGTAGCCCACGAGATCCCCCAGGAAAGCGTGACGCTGCACACCTTGGGCCTGGGCGTGTGCCAGACAGGCCTCCAGCGCCTGCCGGTTGGCGTGGAGGTCCGACATGAAGGCTGTTTTCATCCCATCTCCGGGCTCGGTCTGTCTGGAACGATCATACGCCGGCTGGGGACAGGCCTGCGGCACAAAAAAACTGGCCGGACAAATGCCCGGCCAGCTGAGTAGGGGTCTGCGGGCGCCTGCCCGCAGACTTGTGGGGAACGGGACTCAGTGCCCCGAAGCGCCCGCGGCCCCCAGACCGGTTTCGGAACGCACCTTCTGGGTGATGAAGGCTTCGCGCTCGGCCTGGGCTTGCTTGCTGCTGTCCAGGATGGAGAACAGCCACACGCCCACAAAGCCGATGGTCATGGAGAACAGGGCCGGCGAGCTGTACGGGAACCAGGCGGAACCCTTGGGGTTGCCCAGGGTGGCTTCCCACACGGACGGCGACACGATGGTCAGTGCCACGGAAGAAGCCAGGCCCAGGAAGCCACCGATCACGGCACCCTTGGTGGTGCAACCCTTCCACAGCATGGACAGGAACAGCACCGGGAAGTTGGCGGACGCGGCGATCGCGAAGGCCAGCGACACCATGAAGGCGATGTTCTGCTTCTCGAAGGCGATGCCCAGGACCACGGCGATCACGCCCAGGGCCAGGGTGGTCATGCGCGACACCTTCAGCTCGGAAGCGCTGTCGGCCTTGCCCTTCTTGATCACGGTGGCGTACAGGTCGTGCGACACGGCAGAGGCGCCCGAGAGCGTCAGGCCGGCCACCACGGCCAGGATGGTGGCGAAGGCCACAGCCGAGATGAAGCCGTAGAACACGTTGCCGCCGACGGCCTTGGCCACCAGCACCGCGGCCATGTTGGCCGTGCCCGCGCCGCCGTGGATGATGCCCTTGGCGGTGTCGGCGTACTCGGGGTTGGTCAGCACCAGGGTGATGGCGCCGAAGCCGATGATGAAGATCAGCACGTAGAAGTAACCGATCCAGGTGGTGGCCCAGAACACGGATTTGCGGGCTTCCTTCGCGTCGGGCACGGTGAAGAAGCGCATCAGGATGTGGGGCAGACCGGCGGTGCCGAACATCAGCGCCATGCCGAAGGAGATGGCGGAGATCGGGTCCTTGATGAAACCGCCCGGACCCATGATGGACAGGCCCGCGGCCGCGGCCTCTTCCGGCGTCTTGCCGGCGTTGGCGGCAATGGCCGTCTTCACTTCCACGCCTTTGGCGAACAGCGCCTCGGGGCTGAAGCCGAACTCGGACAACACCATGATGGCCATGAAGGTGACGCCCGACAGCAGCAGCACGGCCTTGATGATCTGCACCCAGGTGGTGGCGGTCATGCCGCCGAACAGCACGTAGATCATCATCAGCGCGCCGACGATGATGACGGCGTACATGTAGTCCAGACCGAACAGCAGCTTGATGAGCTGGCCGGCGCCGACCATTTGGGCGATCAGGTAGAACGCGACCACGACCAGCGTGCCCGAGGCCGCGAAGGCGCGGATCGGGGTCTGCTGGAAGCGGTAGCCGGCCACGTCGGCGAAGGTGAACTTGCCGAGGTTGCGCAGTCGTTCGGCCATCAGGAAGGTGATGACGGGCCAGCCGACCAGGAAGCCGATCGAATAGATCAGGCCGTCGTAACCGTTGGCCATGACGGCCGCGGAAATACCCAGGAAGGACGCGGCGGACATGTAGTCGCCGGCGATGGCCAAGCCGTTCTGGAAACCGGTGATGCCACCACCGCCGGTGTAGAAGTCGGCGGCCGACTTGGTTTTGGCCGCGGCCCACTTGGTGATGTAGAGCGTGCCGGCGACGAACGCGCCGAACATCACGATGGCGGTCCAGTTGGTGGCCTGCTTGGCGGCCTCACCCACGTCGCCACCGGCGGCGAGAGCGGCACCGGCGGCCAGCAGGGCCAGCAGCGCGGTCAGGCTGTTGCGAAGGGAATGCATCATTTGGTGGCGTCCTTCAGGATTTCTTTGGTCAGGGCGTCGAATTCGCTGTTGGCGCGGCGCACATAGATGCCGGTGATGACGATGGTGAACACGATCACGCCAAAACCGATGGGGATGCCGATCGAGGTCACGCCCGCGCCCAGGGGCTGGGCCAGGA
Organism: Macromonas nakdongensis; assembly: GCF_002837145.1. Classification (GTDB taxonomy): domain Bacteria; phylum Pseudomonadota; class Gammaproteobacteria; order Burkholderiales; family Burkholderiaceae_C; genus Macromonas_B; species Macromonas_B nakdongensis. The sequence continues at coordinate 18,735 of NZ_NWMV01000010.1, forward strand.
AGGGCTTGTTGAAAGCGATCAGGGCGATGTAGCCGTAGTAAACGACCAGCATCAGGATCGCCAGGAACCAACCGAAGCCGTTGCGCTTGGTCTGCAGTTCCTGGTATTTGGGATTTTTCAGAATCCGTTCGACGACGGGATCACTCATGGAGCGTCTCCTCTCAAGGTGGGTGGGTTGCTGTAATGTGTCAATGACACACGCTTTCATTGTCAATTGCTGCACTGACGACCCACTGACTGGGCCCTGACGGCCCCCTTACGGAACACCCGCGATCCAATTTGGAGCAGGCGCGCGCCTGCCACCGCGCCGCGGGCGGGCGGCGGGCCGTGTGGCGGGTGGGGTGGGAACTCAGTCCGTGGAGCGCTCGGCCGACTCGCGCGCGGACACGCCGGCCGAGGCGAAGCTGGCCATGTCGCGCAGGATGGCGCAGGCCGACACCAGCAGCGGCCAGGCCAGCGCGGCGCCCGAACCTTCGCCCAGGCGCAGGCCCAGGTCGAGCAGCGGCTCGGCGCGCAGGTGGGCCAGCAGCAGGGCGTGGCCGCGCTCGCCCGAGCGGTGGCTGAACACGCAGCGTTCCAGCACGGCCGGCGCCAGGCGGCTGGCCACCAGCACGGCGGCGGCGGTGATGAAACCGTCGACCACCACCACACGCCGCTCCTGCGCGGCCTGCAGCACCGCCCCGACCATGGTGGCAATCTCGAAGCCGCCGAAAGCGGCCAGGACCGCCAGCGGATCGTGCACACCGGGGTGGTGCGCCAGCACCTCGCGCAGGATGGCGGTCTTGCGCTGCACCGCTGCGGCGTCCAGGCCGGTGCCGGCGCCTGTGCAGTCGGCGATGTCCAGCCCCAGGAGGCGCGCCATGATCAGGGACGCGGACGAGGTGTTGCCGATGCCCATTTCACCCAGCAGCAAGGCGTTGCCGGGCAAGTCGCGCACCAGGGCCACGCCGTGGGCCAGGGCCTGCTGGCATTGCTCGGCGCTCATGGCCGGGCTGGCGCTGGCGTCGGCGGTGCCAGGCGCCACCTTGCACAAACGCAGGCCGGAGCGCGGGGCAAAGTCGTGGCGCACGCCGCAGTCCACCACCGTCAGGCCGATGCCGTGCTGGCGCGCCAGCACGCTGACGGCGGCGCCACCGGCGAGGAAGTTTTCCACCATCTGCCAGGTGACGTCGCTCGGGTAGGCCGACACGCCGCGCGCGGCCAGGCCGTGGTCGCCGGCGAAGACCACCATCTGCGGCTCGCGCAGCACCGGCGCGGTGCTGCCCAGGATCAGGCCCAGGGTGTGGGCCAGGGTTTCCAGCCGGCCCAGGGCGCCGAGGGGTTTGGTTTTTTGGTCGATGAGGCCTTGCAACTCGGTCGCCAGGGCGGGCTGGTGCAAGGGTTCCACGGTGGGCAGGGACATGAGGGCGGTCGGTGGTCAGGGTTGGGCCAGGCGGTCGAGCACGCCGGGGGCGAAGTGGTCTTGGATGAAGTCGGCCAGTGTGTCAAACACGCCGTCCAGGGTGGGCGTGGCCTGACCGAACAGGGTGGCCAGGGCCTGCGGGTCTTCGAACAGGCCGTGCAGGTACAGGCCGAGCACATTGCCGGCGGCGTTCTGCCAGCCCAGCGGGGCGCTGGCGCCCAGCACCGGCCGGGCCTGGGCGCCGGCAGCCAGCATGGCGGGGTGTGGCGCGGTCTGGCCGTGGTGGATTTCGTAGCCGCTCACGGCCACGCCGTCGAGCGCGGCCCAGGGGCCTTGCACACCGCTGAAGCGGGCGGTGGTGGGCTGCACGGTTTTGCGCGCCTCGAAGGCGGTGACCAGCGGCAGCAGGCCCAGGCCGGGGGTATTGCCTTCGGTCAGGGACTCGATGCCCTGCGGGTCCACCAGCGCTTCGCCCAGCATCTGCAGGCCGCCGCAAATGCCCAGCACCGCCCTGCCCTGCGCCGCGTGTGCCGCCACGGCCTGGTCCAGGCCCTGCTGGCGCAGCCAGGCCAGGTCGGCGCTGGTGTGCTTGCTGCCGGGCAGCACGATCCAGTCGGCGCCGGCCACGTCGGCCGGGCTGCGCGCCCACACCAGGCGCACGCCGGGCACGTTCTTCAGGGGCTGGAATTCGTCGAGGTTGCTGATGCGCGGGTAGGCCAGCACGGCGACGGTCAGGCGCACCGCGCCCGGGGCGTGGGTGCGGTCGTCGAACACGCCGTCCTCTTCGGGCAGGCCGTGGTGCCAGCGCATGGGCAAGGTGGCCACGGTGGGCACACCGGTCAGATCCTGGAGCATCTGGGGCGCCGGGGCCAGCAGGCTGGCATCGCCACGGAACTTGTTGAGCACGAAACCCTGGATCAGCGCCCGCTCCTCGGGCGGCAGCAGCGCCCAGGTGCCGTAGAGGTGGGCGAAGGCACCGCCGCGGTCGATGTCGGTGACCAGCAGGCAGCGCGCGTCGGCGTGGCGGGCGACGCGCATGTTGACGATGTCGCTGGCGTGCAGGTTGATTTCGGCGGGCGAGCCGGCGCCTTCGATCACCACCAGGTCGTGCTCGGCGCGCAGGGCGTCCAGCGCCTGGGCCACGTGCGGCCAGACGCGCTCGCTGCGGCCGCGCCAGGGCATGTCGGTCAGCGCGCGGTCGACTTCGCCCAGCAGCACGACCTGGCTGCGGGTGTCGGCCTCGGGCTTGAGCAGGACGGGGTTCATGCGCACCTCGGGCACGGCCCGGGCGGCCAGGGCCTGGAAATACTGGGCCGAGCCGATTTCGCCCCAGCGCCCACCGGGGCCGGCGACGACGCGGGCGTTGTTGCTCATGTTCTGCGCCTTGAAGGGCGCGACCCGAAGGCCCTGGCGGGCGTAGTGGCGGCACAGAGCGGTGGTGAGCCAGCTTTTGCCGGCGCCGCTGGTGGTGCCGAGCACCATGAGGCAGGTGGCGGTCATGCGTGGGGTGTGGGAATGGAAGGGGCCTGCGGCGCGGTCATGTCGGCGCTGGCAGGCGTGCCGGTGGCGGCCTGGCAGGCGGACAGCAAGGCTGCCTGTGCGGGCGGGGACAGCACGCCCAGGCGCCAGTGACCGGGCAGGCCGAAGGAAGTGGCGTCGCGCAGCTGCACGCCATGGGCGGCCAGAACCGCCGGGGCCAGCGGCTGCGGGGGGCGGGCACAGAAGAAGTTGGCGTCGCTGGGCAGGCAGTGCCAGCCCTGGTCGCCCAGGCTGCGGCGCAAGGTACCGGTCCACTCGCGCAGAGTGTCCAACGACGCGGCCAGCCACTGCTGCGCGGCGGCGCCGCTCCAGGCCTGGAGCATGGCCACCGCGTGGGCGCCCAGAGGCCAGGACGGGCCGAGGCGCTCCAACGCGGCGGCCTCGCCTTCGGCCCCGGCGGGAGCGATCAGGTAGGCGCCGCGCACCCCGGTCAGGCCCAGGGCCTTGTTCGGGGTCCACATCTGCCAGACGGTGTCGAGCGTGGCCGCTGGTGCAGGGGTGCCGGGCGTCAGGCGCAAGGGGGCGTAGGCCCGGTCGAGCACGGTGAGGCGGGTGCCGCGCGGTGCGCCGGCCAGGTCCAGGCCCTGGCCCAGGGGACTGGAGGGGTCGCAGAGCCAGCAGAGATCGGCCTCGGCCCCCAGGACCGACGGCGACAAGCCCCAGGCCGCGGCGGCATGGGCGTAGTCGCCGTAGGCGTGGGTGGGGACGGCCACGGTGCGGCACCCCAGGCGCACGGCCCAGGCGGTGAGGCGCACGATGGCCTCGCTGGCGCTGGCCACGAAGACCAGGCGGGCCGGGTCCACACCGTGGAAACGGGCCAGATCCCGGCGCAGGGCCGCATACGTCGGGTCGGGGTAGCGGCCGGGGTCGGCGGCCTGCATCGCGGCCCAGGCCACCGGGCACGGCCCACAGGCATT
>NZ_NWMV01000100.1 GCF_002837145.1 Macromonas nakdongensis
AGTCAATGAAATCAACGGTCTACCCAGACCACCCCCGCGCCAGTGCTAGCTTTGCGTACCGTCACTTATTGCACTGAAAACGAGGAGACCCCATGCGCCGCTTCCTGCTGCATGTGCTGCCGGGCGGCTTCCACCGGATCCGGCACTACGGCCTGTTGGCCAACAGCAACCGGCGGGACAACCTGGCGCTGGCGCGCCAGTTGTTGCAGGTGGCGCCGTCATCGCCGCAAACGCCGGCCGCCGATGGCTTGGACTCGCCACGTCCGACCTTCGTCTGCGCGCACTGCGGCCACGCGATGGTGGTGCTGCAGGTCTTCTTGCGCGACTGCTCGATTCGGGCGCCGCCGGCACCATGACCACGCTCGAACACCACCGATCAACTCGACGCTGGACATGGCGCCCGGTGGGCTTCTGCGTGCGTCGCCTGGTCAGCGTCTGCGCAGGATCGGCCAAGAGCTCCTGCCGTATCGAAGCGGCACACGGATGGGCGCCTGCGGTCATCGATGAGGTGTCGATGCTCAGTCGCAGGCTGCCAACTCGCGACCCGCGCGTAGAGCAATCGCCATAGCCACCGCGCTCGACATCTACCGTGGCGGTCGCCGCGGTTTCCTCCCTCGAGGCTTATGCAACACCTGCCCGACAGCAGTGAGGGTGCTCTACCGCTTGTGCGGCTGGGCAGGTGTCACACAAGCCTTAACTCTTGCGCGACAATGGGACATTCAATGTGGACTTCGCATATCGCTCGACGTAATCGAGCAAATTAGTCAATGCGGCATCCGTCAGATCTTCGTCACCGCTGACTATGCGATCCGCCAGCACGGCGTGCAGCAACGCCATTTCTGACATCGAGGCTCCGCGCCTTTGGTGATAGTGCCAGGAGCGCCGCGCCAAACCCAGAATCGGTCGCATCGCGGCCTCGGCATATTCGTTCTGCGCAGCCTCTAGGCAAAGTTCACCGAACTCCTTGTCCAAGCGGGCAAAATTGATCTGGTCGTTGCTTACGATACATGAGCGAAAATCGACAGCTATGGAAGAAAACCGCACTCGCTGATCAAGCGTTGCGCGCCGGGCGGCGGAACGACAAACAAGACCCTCGACCTCTCTCCTTAGCTCAAGCAGGTTCAGCTGGCCCACCAGATCCAGTGGCGAAACCATCAGACCCCGCTTGGGCAGCACCTGAATCAAACGATCCCTGGAAAGCCGCTGAATCGCCTCGCGCGTGGGCGTGCGCCCGATGCCGGTCAACTCGCTCAGTTCCTGCTCGGAAATAATGCTGCCCGGCGCCAAGCCAAGCGTGATGATGGCCTCTTCCAGAATATCGTACGCACGCTCGGCGAGACTCTTCCGAAGCGGCAGGTACCCAGCCTTCCCCGCACCAAATGCCAAACCGGTTTTTTTCCCCATGATGTCTTCAGACATTGTTATGCAGGTTCTGGAAATCAAGCATCCGGGCCATTCTATGCCGAGCAGCAAGCACGGCAAATGCCACCCGCACCCTGCTTCGCTCCAGGACGATCAGTTGCTCAAGTCAGACATGGGCGGCATCAGTGTATCCATCGAAGGGGGCATCAGGGTATCCGCATCTACGGCAACCGGCGCAGCCTTTCCGCTGTTGACCGGACCGAGAACGAACGACGGATCGTAGATGACGAACGCTGTCGCCAAAATCTGCAGCGCAATGAATGGAATACACCCCGCATAGATCTGCGCGGTACTCACACCCTTCACATCCAGCCCGCTCTTTCGGTCGACACCATCTGTTTTGGGTGCCACGCTGCGCAGATAGGAAAGCGCCAGACCGAACGGTGGCGTCAAGAACGACGTCTGCAAGGTCATGCCAATGATGACGCCAAACCAGAGCAGGTCGACTTCCATACTGACCGCCACCGGAGTGAGAACCGGAATCACAATGAATGCGATTTCAAACGCATCGATAAACATGCCCAACACAAATACCAATGCGCAAACAGCAATCAAAAAGCCCGTCTGTCCACCCGGCAACTGTTTGAAAAGGGCTTCTACCCACTCATGCCCATCCGCCGCATTGAACGCGAAAGAAAACACCGTAGCACCAATCAGAATGAACAGCACGAAGACCGTTAGCCTGGCAGTCGAATCCACAGCCTGCGTCAACAGCGGGAGGTTGAGCCGCCTTCTGGCAACTCCCATCACGAATGCACCCACCGCTCCCATTGCCCCGCCCTCGGTGGGCGTGGCAATGCCTAGGAAAATCGTTCCGAGCACGAGAAAGATGAGAACGATCGGCGGTATCATCACGAACGTCACCTGCTTTGCCAGACGAGAAAGCCAGTTCAGTCTGAGCCACAGGTCGACGCAGGCCAGCAGGTAAGCGAATACCGTGGCTACCATCAAGCTGATGATGACAACCTCATCGGTTGCCGCAATCCCCTCCCGCCCGATCAGGCGCTCGACGATCCGGTCATGGAAATGTGCCCAGCCCAATCCGACCAAAAGCGCCAAGATCAGCAGAACGAGCAGCGAAGCATGGCCGCTGGAGCCCGAGGGCTCGCGGTGGATGCGAGCGGACACGGGGATTGCCGGCACCCAGTGAGGCCGAATCACAGCGACGAATGCGATGAATACCAAGAACAACCCGATCAGGATTACCGATGGCAACATGGCACCAGCATACATGTCCCCCACCGATCGGCCCAGTTGATCAGCGAGAACGATCAGCACCAGCGACGGCGGTACGATCTGCGCCAGCGTGCCGGACGCGGCGATCACGCCCGCTGCGATGGGCCGGTTGTACCCGTAACGTAGCATGATGGGCAGGGATATCAGCCCCATCGAAATCACCGCCGCTGCAATCACTCCGGTGGTTGCAGCCAGCATGGCGCCGACGAGCACGACAGCCACCGCAAAGCCACCGCGGATCGGGCCGAATACGTGGCCGACCACCTCGAGCAGGTCTTCCGCCATTCGCGAACGTTCCAGCAGTAGCCCCATCAAGGTAAAAAAGGGGACCGCCAGCAAGGTTTCATTTTGTACGATTCCATAAATCCGGTACGAAAGGGCACTGAAGAGGCTCGGGCTGAAAAGCCCCAGTTCCATGCCGAGTACCCCGAACGTCAGTCCTGTTCCAATCAAGGCAAAGGCAACGGGAATGCCGCTCAACAAGAACACCAGAAGCCCGACAAACATGAGTGGGACGAAATTCGCCACCAGAAACCCTTCAAGCATCAGCACCCCCCTTGGAGCCGCTGCGATCCTCGACCCGGCCCACCACGCCCCCCCCCCCTTCTTTGCCGAGGACCACGAGCATTCTTTTGGCAATTTCCGCACACACCTGCAGCAGCAGCAATGCAAACCCTACCGGTAAGCACAGAAGCACAGGCCAGCGGGTCAGCCCCCCCGCGTTCGAGCTCATCTCCCCAGTTCGCCAGGCGATCTCGAACATCGGCCAGGAATACCAGATCAGCATTAGGCAAAACGGGATAGCAAACAGCGACAGGGCCACCGCATCCACAGTTGCGTTGGTTCGTGCGCTCAGCTTCGTGGAAACGAAATCAACGCGCACGTGGCCGTCCTTGAGCAGCACATAGGCAGCGCCCAGCAGCACTCCCGCAGCGAACAGGTACCACTGCAGTTCCAAGAAGGCATTCGAGCTGATGTCGAACACGCGACGACTGATGGCATTTCCAGCACTGATCACCACCGCGACCACAAAAAACCACCTTGCCGTGATACCAACCCATTCGCTCAGCCGGTCGATGCCATGAGTAATCTTCAACATAACGTGCCTTCAAGTGATGCCAGTAGGCACCCATACAGATGCCCGCTGGCCTGATGCCCCTGAATCAGAGGCTTCTTTCTGCCTCAGCGTCCACGCCTCGACAGCGAATAGCTGTCGAGGAAATGGTCTGCCACCCGGTACCAGGAAGACTGCTTGTTCTGGAAATTCCGGTAGTGCTGGTAAATCGCCTTGAAGTCCGCGTCCTTGGATGAAATTTCCTCCAGCATGCTGATCGTCGTGTCGTAAGCGACGTCCAGAATTTCCTTGGGAAACCACCGCAACTTGACGCCCGACGACAGAATCCGCTGAATGGCGTCCGGATTCTTGGAGTCGTAGATCGCCAGCATGCGCATGTTGGATTCGAACGCCGCCACCTCGAACGCGGCCTGATAGTCCTTCGGCAATGCCGCCCAAGCTTTCTGATTCGCGACTGCCGAGACTTGCGCGCTGCCACCCTCCCACCAACCGGGCGAGTAGTAATACTGCGTCACCTTGGCAAGTCCAAGCTTTTCATCGTCATAGGGACCGACGAACTCGGCCGCGTCGACTACGCCTTTCTCGAGCGCAGCATAGAGGTCTCCGCCCGGGATCGTCTGAGGCACGACGCCTAGACGGCTGATCACCTGTCCGCCGAATCCGCCAATCCGCATCTTCAACCCGGAGAGATCCTTAAGGCTGTTGATTTCTTTGCGGAACCACCCCCCCATCTGGGTGCCAAAGTTGCCGCAGGGCACCGAGTGGCAATTGAATCCGGCGAACACCTTCTGCACCTCTTTGAGCCCACCGGCCTCATACAGCCAAGCATTCTGTTGCCGTACGTTCATGCCGAACGGCAGACCGGACTCGAACACCAACGCCGGGTTCTTGCCAAAGTAGAACGAGCCGGACACCTGCCCGGCCTCAACCGTGCCGGCACTCACCGCGTCCAGTACTTGCAGCGGTGGCACCAGGTCACCCGGAGGGTGAAGGGTGATAGTGAACTTGCCGTTGGTGAGTTCGGCCACGCGCTTGCACATCTGTTCGGTGGAACCGTAGCAGGTATCGAGACTTCGGGGATAGAGCGCGGCCATCCGCCATCGAACCGACCGCTGCGTCTGGGCGTAAGCGCCCGCAGTGAACGATGCGGTAGCGCCCAAAGCGCCCGCTTTCAATAGCTGTCTGCGTCGAGTCATGTCTTGTCTCCTTCTGTAGAGTTCAGGCAAGTTCGCCCACCGCCACACGCCAGCGGGGGGCATCTTTTTCCCGGCTTTTTAGGTTGGCACCGATGCAAGCCCGTCGATGCCTTCGGGCACTTGCTGGCGGCTATCGGGCGGACAAGCCGCCATCAACGACAAGTTCGGAACCTGTCACATACGATGAATCGTCGGAGGCGAGAAACAGCACAGCCTGGGCGGCTTCCTCTGCCGTGCCGGAGCGCTTGAGAGGCACTTCGGCGTTGAGCTTCTTGCGCTGTTCGGGATCCGCGCTGCTGACCGATGTGCGCATGGCGGACATCCAACCAGGGTGAACGGAGTTGACGCGGATGCCCTGATCGGCGAACTGCACCGCCGCTGCCTTGGACATGAGGCGCACAGCGCCCTTGGAGGCGTTGTAGCCCATGTGCGTGATTTCATGGGCGATCAACCCCGCCACGGATGACATGTTGACGATCGACCCCCGCCCACTCTTGGCCAGCAGATCGCGGGCCAGCTTCATCCCCAGGAAAGTCCCGCGTGCGTTGATCTCCCATTGCTTGTCGAAATAGTCCAGGTCCATCCGGTCGGGCACCGATCCGCTGATGCCGGCGTTGTTGACCAGCACGTCCAGGCGGCCCTCCGACGCCTCGACGCGAGCCAGTACCGACTGCCATGCATGTGCATCCGTCACGTCCAGAGGTAGGAAATACACCTTCTTGCCTTCCACGATGTACTTCTGAGCCAACGTCTCGCCATCCTGCACATGCAGATCGCAGATGTATACGGTAGCCCCTTCTTGCGTGAACAACTTGCAGATGGCAGCACCAATGCCACCTGCACCACCCGTTACCAAAGCCACTTTGCCTTCAAGCCGCACAGCTGTCTCCTTCATTTCAAAAAAAGCAATAAAAATCCGACCAATGACACATTACCCTGATGAAACCAACCCGACAAATCCCTGGCCATTCAGCCTAACCTTTTCATACCTTCTGAAATAGCTAAACCCACTGCCCCGGGCCTTTCAGACAGGATCAGATGGCCGCATCCATCCAGCGCAACAAGTTCCGAACACGGAATTCGCTGGGAAACCAGCATGGCATCCGAAAACGGGCAATCCAGATCCTCGGTACCATGCACGATCAATGTCGGGATATCAATTTTATAAAGTACCTCCCTGCAATCGAAATGCAGCATGGATTTCCAGCAATTGAGCACAGCCAAGGGATCCGTCGACCCCTTCAATCCCGCCTTCTCGGAGCGTTCGGATATTTCCATCAGGAGCCCTTCATCATTCATGGACTGAAATATGTTTGCCACCCCCGCCACTTTCGACAATCCGGAGCACAGCACCAGCGATCGGATGTCATCGGTGCCGTAACGTTTGACATACTCCAGTGCGACCATTGCCCCCATGCTCCAACCAGCAATGGATACACGACGATCCAGCTTTTGCACCAACGAATGAAGCAGCTCAGCAAACCTTCCTATTGAATAGAAATACTCCAACGAATGCCATGTGTCGCTCCCTCTGGCAGATTTTCCTCTGCCAGGAAAATTCAGCCGAATGCGCTCCACACTGCGAAGATGCTCGCAAACACCATCCCAGATAGTCAGATCGCTCTGCAAACCATGCAGCAGGATCAGTGGTGGACCTGAACCCTCAGACCGAACTTCGGTGCTCGTGCCAGACAGGTACTCGATGGCATCGATCGAGCCAACGGCATTCGGTGACAACATATCGTTTCCTCGCTTCCACGAACGTCAGGACAATGCCGGTGTGGATTGCTGGATCTCTTCAATCAGACGATCCAATTGGCCTTCCCGCACCTCCCATTCGTTGTCTAATTTTGCGACAAACTGCACCATCAGACGAATGGAAAAGGCATCAGCCACCGCGGGGTCGCCAGTACGATGCAACAGCAGAGCATGGGCCAGTCTTGCCGGCGCGTCACCTTCATAGCCCCATTCGAAGTCATCGTTCGACGTCTCGTCGAGCGCGAGCAGCTTCGTCAGAGGAGCCCCTTTGTACATGACCACCAGACCGTCGATGGTGCGCTCTCCGCTGTAGATACCCGCAGATGGCTGCTCCTGTGCGATTTTGATCATTTGTTACCCTCGTCTTTTTTCTGCACCGCCGACATGGACCAAAGGCCGAGCATCAGAAATACAACCAATACAATGAGATAGGGAATGTTGCGCTCCATACCCATCGCTACTTCGATCCAATAGCCCAGTACTCCTGCGCATAAAAGCAGCACGGAGAACATAACTTTCTTACCCACAGGCATCGCTCATCTCCTAGAATTCTCAGAGTTTGTTAAACATTGACGCCTCACCGGAAATCAGGCTTGGTGTCGATCGGTGTTTCGACCGGCGTCTTGCGGGTTTTGCGAAGGCCCTTCTTCACATACTTGGTGCTGTAACCATTAAACAAATGTCCGAACAGGCCACGATCCAGGTCGGAAGTGCCGTAGACCCAGTCCCAAAACGGAAATACAACGTTCATGTTGTATTCCATCATCAGGGAAGATTCGTGGTGTGCGGTGTGATGCCGCCTAGCGGTGTTCACGATGGGGCAGTGGCGCAGAAACCAATTATCGTCCACATGGCACAGGAAATGCAGTAGCTCATAGAACACATAGCTTCCAATGGCGGTTGCAAGGATGAGCCAGCCAACATTCACAGAAATGATTATCCCAGCCAGAAAGGCAAATGGTATTGTGGTCAGCGTGAAAAACACGAGGGTGAACGGCGGAAATATCGTGACACGCCAGTCCTTATGGCTGGCGAATCGTGGCTCCTCCGCCGTAAAGAACTGGTGATGCATCAGGGTGTGACGCACATAGACCAGGCGCCAGAACGGGGATTTCGAAGGCCGATGTGCTAAGAAGCGATGACCCAGGTACTCCACCCACTGGCCAAATAAAAACACCGCTGGCACAAAAAGCCATTCCCACCACAACACATTGCTGATGTGACGCGTCGCAAAATAGATCTCGTACAGACCCACCCCGAAAATCAGGAAGGCGTGGTAATAGCCGTTGTAGAAGCCGCTCAGGCGCGAGCGGTAGATTTCCCGGTATTTACGCTGGCGTAGCCCCATTGGGCTGTGAACAAGTTCCATGGTCATCTCCTGAATGTCTACTGATTGCATGCATTTACATGAAATAATGTGTAGTATGCGACATATATATATGATGCATACATAGGGAAAACCCGTAATTTGGTTGCTAAGACCAGGTCATGCTCACCGCATACAAAGGGTTGCCGGAACAGCAAGAAAACGAAGCAGGAAAAGGCGTACCGCTGGTCAACGACAGCTTTGTGCGCCTGCCGCGACGGCCTCACTGATCATGAAGCGGGCGTTATGCGATCAAGAACACGCATACCGGGCGATCAGCACGACGCATGCACCTGGGGTTCATCACGGAATACCGTGGCTAGATGCGTTGTGGTTTTGTACTCTGATGGCTTTGAAGTGTGCGTTGGAGAGCAAAGCAGATGGCCGATGGCAAGCTGTTGGAAGGTTGGGAAGGCTATTCGGTAGAGCGAGTGGAGTGGCCGCAGGAGCCCCGCCGAACGCTGGCGGTGCACCTCAAGGCCATGGGCCGGGAAATGCACTGCGAACAGTATGGAGCGCCGTGCCATCAAGTCCAAGAGACGACGACGCGGCGTGTACGGGACCTGCCGCTGTTTGAGCCCCGATGGCCAGGTCAAATTCCCCCACCCTTGGCCACCCCAAATTCCCCCAGGCAGGACCGGTCAGATTATGACGACTCG
>NZ_NWMV01000101.1 GCF_002837145.1 Macromonas nakdongensis
GCACCAGCCGCGGCCCGATGTGCCGCTGGCCGCGCTGGAAGACCGCAGCCACCCGGCCTGGCAGCGCCTGAAGGCCGAGGAACTGCTGGCACAGCAACTGTCCCAGCACCGCGCCAAACAGGAGCGGGCCGGGCTGCGCGCGCCCGTCTTGCCCACGCGGCCGGGCGGCTTGCACGAACAGTTGCTGGCGGTGCTGCCCTTCCAGCTCACCGCCGCGCAGCGCCGCGTGGGCGACGACATCGCGCAGGACTTGGCGCGCCCCGTGCCCATGCACCGCCTGCTGCAAGGCGATGTGGGCAGTGGCAAAACCGTCGTCGCGGCCTTGGCCGCCACGGTGGCCATTGACGCCGGCTGGCAGTGCGCCCTGATGGCCCCGACCGAAATCCTGGCCGAGCAGCACTTCGGCAAGCTGGTGGGCTGGCTCACCCCCCTGCTCGCGCCGCTGGGCAAGACCGTGGCCTGGCTCACCGGCAGCCAGAAAAAGAAAGAGCGCACCGCCATGCTGGAGCAAATCGCCAGCGGCGAAGCGGCGCTGGTGGTGGGCACCCACGCCGTCATCCAGGAACAGGTGCGTTTCCAACGGCTGGCGCTGGCGCTGATTGACGAGCAGCACCGCTTCGGCGTGGCCCAGCGCCTGGCCCTGCGCGAAAAAATGCAGGACGCCGGCCTGGAGCCGCACCTGCTGATGATGAGCGCCACGCCCATCCCGCGCACCCTGGCCATGAGCTACTACGCCGACCTGGACGTCTCCACCATCGACGAACTGCCGCCCGGCCGCACCCCCATCGTCACCAAGGTGCTGGCCGACAGCCGGCGCGACGAGCTCATCGCCCGCGTGCGCGCCGCCGTGGCGCAGGGCCGGCAGGTGTATTGGGTCTGCCCGCTGATCGAGGAAAGCGAGGTGCTGGACCTGAACAACGCCACCGCCACCCACGCCGAGCTGTCGGCCGCGATGGCCGGCCTCACCGGGGCCGATGGCTCGCCCATCCTGGTGGGCCTGTTGCATTCGCGCATGCCATCGGCCGAGAAAAAGGCGGTGATGGCCCTGTTCAGCGCCGGGGTCATGGGCGTGCTGGTCAGTACCACCGTCATCGAAGTGGGGGTGGATGTGCCCAACGCCTCACTCATGGTCATCGAGCACGCCGAGCGCTTTGGCCTGAGCCAGTTGCACCAGTTGCGTGGCCGGGTGGGGCGGGGCACCGCGGCCTCGGTCTGCATGCTGCTGTACTCGCCCAACGAAAATGGCCGCGTCAGCGAAACCGCGCGCGAGCGCCTGCGGGCCATGGCCGAGACCAACGACGGCTTCGAAATCGCCCGGCGCGACCTGGAGATCCGTGGACCCGGCGAGTTTTTGGGCGCACGCCAGTCCGGCGCGCCGCTGCTGCGTTTCGCCGATCTGGCCACCGACACCCACCTGCTGGACTGGGCCCGCGCCTGGGCGCCGCGGCTCTGGGCCGAGCAGCCGCACCTCGCCGAACGCCACGTGGAGCGTTGGATGGGTGCAAAATCCGACTATCTGAAAGCCTGAGCCGATAGCTGCATGACCCTGACCGAACTCAAATACATCGTCGCCGTGGCGCGCGAAAAGCACTTCGGCAAGGCGGCCGAGGCCTGTTTCGTCTCCCAGCCCACCCTGAGCGTGGCCATCAAGAAGCTGGAAGAGGAGCTCGAACTCAAGCTGTTCGAGCGCAACGCCACCGAAGTCGCCGTCACCCCGCTGGGCGAGGACATCGTGCGCCAGGCGCAGACCGTGCTGGAGCAGGCCGCGGCCATCAAGGAAATCGCCAAGCGCGGCAAAGACCCGCTGGCCGGTCCGCTGCGGCTGGGTGTCATTTACACCATCGGCCCCTACCTGCTGCCCGATCTGGTCAAGCAGGTGATCGAGCACACGCCGCAGATGCCGCTGATGCTGCAGGAGAACCTGACCGCCAAGCTGCTGGAGCAACTGCGCCTGGGCGAGATCGACGCCGCCATCCTGGCCGAGCCCTTCCCCGACACCAACCTGGCCATCGCGCCGCTGTACGACGAGCCGTTCGTGGCCGCCGTGCCCGCCGCCCACCCGCTGGCCCAGCGCGAACAGGTGACGGCCGAGGAGCTGAAGCAGGAAACCATGCTGCTGCTGGGCAACGGCCATTGCTTCCGCGACCACGTGCTGGAGGTCTGCCCCGAGTTCGCGCGCTTCTCCAACGACGCCGAGGGCATCCGCAAGAGCTTCGAGGGATCCAGCCTGGAAACCATCAAGCACATGGTGGCCGCGGGCATGGGCATCACCCTGGTGCCGCGCCTGAGCGTGCCCGCAGCCGGGCTCGAGCCCGCCGCCCGCCACGTCACGCCCGGGGCCGGGCCGGGCGACGCGTCCTACGTGCGCTACCTGCCGTTTGCCGGTGACCCGCCCATGCGTCGGGTGGTGCTGGCCTGGCGCCGCAGCTTCACCCGCTACGAAGCGATCGCCGCCTTGCGCAACGCCATCTACGGCTGCGAACTGCCCGGCGTCCAGCGCCTGTTTGCCTGAACCGGGTGGTGGCTCCGTGCGCGACAAACTGGCTCTCTACCTCGACCTGATCCGCTGGAACCGGCCCGCCGGCTGGTTGCTGCTGCTGTGGCCCAGTTTGTCGGCCCTGTGGCTGGCGGCCGACGGCTGGCCCGGTTGGCACCTGCTGGCCGTGTTCGTGCTTGGCACCATCCTGATGCGCAGCGCCGGCTGCTGCATCAACGACGTGGCCGACCGCGACTTCGACCGCCACGTCAAGCGCACCGCGCAGCGCCCGGTCACCAGCGGTCGCATCGGCGTGCGCGAGGCGTTGGCCGTGGGCGCGGTGCTGGCCTTCGTGGCCTTCCTGCTGGTGCTGACCACCACGCCGACCGCGGTGGCCTGGTCGGTGCCGGCGCTGGCCGTGGCCCTGGCTTATCCCTTCGCCAAGCGCCACGTGTCCATGCCGCAGGCGGTGCTGGGGGTGGCCTTCAGTTTCGGCATCCCCATGGCCTACGCCGCCACCCAGAACCAGGTGCCGTGGCCGGCCTGGGCGCTGCTGCTGTCCAACCTGTTCTGGGTGCTGGCCTACGACACCGAATACGCCATGGTCGACCGCGACGACGACCTGCGCATCGGCATGAAAACCTCGGCCATCACCCTGGGCCGCTGGGACGTCC
The DNA here is from genome assembly GCF_002837145.1 of Macromonas nakdongensis. Classification (GTDB taxonomy): domain Bacteria; phylum Pseudomonadota; class Gammaproteobacteria; order Burkholderiales; family Burkholderiaceae_C; genus Macromonas_B; species Macromonas_B nakdongensis. The sequence goes on from NZ_NWMV01000101.1 coordinate 3,151, forward strand.
TGGGCGTGACGGCCTTTTACCTGGTGCACCTGGCTTCGTGGGGGGCGCTGTTGTGGCCGCAGGCCGGAGGGCCTTATTTGGGTCTGGCCCTGGTGCTGGTCCTGGCGCAGGTGCTGTGGCACTTCGGCATGATCCGCCACCGCACCCGCGAGGGCTGTTTCCGGGCTTTTCGCCTCAACCACTGGCTGGGCTTCACCCTGTTTGCCGGCCTGCTGCTGGAGATGACCCTGGCCTGAGCGGGGCGGCCCGCGCCAGGCCTGGCTCAGCCGCCGAACTCGTCGCCCAGTTCCCGGGCCCGGCCTCGGGCCGCGTGCATGGCCGCGACAAAGGCGTCGGCCACGCCGCGTTCGGCCAGGGCCGTCAGCGCGGCGTAGGTGGTGCCGCCCTTGGACGTGACGCGTTCGCGCAGCACCTCGGGCGGCTCGCTCGCCTGTTGCGCCAGGTGCGCGGCCCCGGCAAAGGTGCCGATCGCCAGCTGCGTCGCCGTGTCCGCCGACAGGCCCATCTCGGTGCCGGCGCGGCGCATGGCTTCCAGAAAATAGAACACATAGGCCGGACCCGAGCCGGACAGGGCGGTCACCGCGTCCAGGTCCACTTCCTGCGGCAGCCACAGAAAGCGGCCGGTGGTGCCCACCACCGCTTCCACCAGCGCCCGGTCCTCGGCCGAGGCCGCCGGGCGGGCGTACAGACCGGTCATGCCCTGGCCGACCAGGGCCGGGGTGTTGGGCATGGCGCGCACGATGCGTTCCGTGCCCAGCCAGGTGGCCATGCTGTCGCTGCGGATGCCGGCGGCCACGCTCAGGTGCAGCGCCGCCCGGGTGTGCGCCGCGCAATCCCGTGCCGCGTCCTGGAAGGTCTGCGGTTTCACCGCCCACACCACCACCTGCGCCTGGGCCAGGGCAGGCGACGGCGCGGCGTGCACCTGCACGCCGAAATCGGCGGCCAATTTGGCGCGCTGGGCCTCGAACGGTTCGACCACGTCGATCTGGGTCGGCGCCAGGCCCTGGCGCAGCAGTCCGCCGATGATGGCGCTGGCCATGTTGCCGCCGCCGATGAAAGCCAAGCGGGTGGTGGGAGGGAGGGAGGGGGTGGAATTCATGGGCGTCATTGTCGCGCGGAACGCCGCGCGCCTGCCCGTGCCCGGGTGCACAGGCGGTGTCGCCCGGGCACCACATGTCCCGGCGGGATAAACGCTTGACTTTCCGGATTGAGTCTGTCAAAATAACCAGCTTCGCCCGAAATGGGTGAAGTTTTCTGCCCACCGAAGTCGGCGGGTTTGCGGTTTGCGCAAACTTTCTGGCAACGACGGGCCCAAGACTGATCGCTTGCCGCCGTGGTGGTGGCAGGGATTCAAGTTGGGACTTAAATCAAATGATCCAAACGCAATCTCGACTCGATGTTGCTGACAACACGGGCGCCAAGTCCGTGATGTGCATCAAAGTGCTGGGCGGCTCCAAGCGCCGCTACGCCAGCGTGGGCGACATCATCAAAGTGAGCATCAAAGAAGCCGCTCCGCGTGGCCGCGTCAAAAAAGGCGAGGTCTACAACGCAGTGGTGGTGCGCACCGCCAAAGGCATTCGCCGCGGCGATGGTGCTCTCATCAAGTTCGATGGCAACGCCGCCGTGTTGCTGAACGCCAAGCTGGAGCCGATCGGCACCCGCATCTTCGGCCCCGTGACGCGTGAACTGCGTACCGAGAAGTTCATGAAGATCGTGTCCCTGGCCCCTGAGGTCCTGTAAGGAATCGACATGAACAAGATCCGTAAAGGCGACGAAGTCATCGTCATCGCTGGTCGCGACAAGGGCAAGCGTGGCACCGTGGTGCAGCGCGCCGACGAAGAGCGCGTGGTGGTCGAGGGCGTGAACCTGGTCAAGAAGCACGCCAAGCCGAACCCGATGAAGGGCGTGACCGGTGGCATCGTGGAGAAATCCATGTCCATCCACCAGTCCAACGTGGCCATCTTCAACGCGGCCACCGGCAAAGCCGATCGCGTGGGTGTGAAAGTGCTGGCAGACGGTAGCAAAGTGCGCGTCTACAAGTCCAGCGGCGAAGAAATCAAGGTGGCATGACCATGGCACGCTTTCAAGAAATCTACCGCGACAAGGTCGCGCCGGCTCTGAAAGAGCAGTTCGGCTACTCCTCCGTGATGGAAGTGCCGCGCATCACCAAGATCACCCTGAACATGGGTGTCGGTGAAGCCGTGGCCGACAAGAAGGTGCTGGAAAATGCCGTGGGCGATCTGACCAAGATCGCCGGCCAGAAACCCGTGACCACCAAGGCCCGCAAGGCCATCGCCGGTTTCAAGATCCGCGAACTCCAGCCCATCGGCTGCATGGTGACCCTGCGTGGCGCCCAGATGTACGAATTCCTGGACCGTTTCGTCACCGTGGCCCTGCCCCGCGTGCGTGACTTCCGTGGTATTTCCGGCAAGTCTTTCGACGGCCGCGGCAACTACAACATCGGCGTCAAAGAACAGATCATCTTCCCCGAGATCGAGTACGACAAGGTGGACGCTCTGCGTGGTCTGAACATCAGCATCACGACGACCGCCAAGACCGATGCCGAGTGCAAGGCACTGTTGGCTGGTTTCCGTTTCCCGTTCAAGAACTGAGGTGGTGTGTGGCTAAACAAGCTTTGCTCCAGCGTGAACTGAAGCGCGAAAAACTCGCCGCCAAGTTTGCCAACAAATACAACGAGTTGAAGGCCATCGCCAAGGATGCCCAGCGTTCCGACGAAGAGCGCGACGCCGCCCGCCTGGCCCTGCAGAAGTTGCCCCGCAACGCCAACCCGACCCGCCAGCGCAACCGTTGCGAAATCACCGGTCGCCCCCGTGGCACGTTCAACCAGTTCGGTCTGGGCCGCATGAAGGTCCGTGAACTGGCGTTCGCCGGTGAAATCCCCGGTGTCACCAAGGCCAGCTGGTAATCAGGCGCAAGGAGTTACGAAATGAGCATGAGTGATCCTATCGCCGATATGTTGACCCGCATTCGCAATGCGCAGATGGTGAGCAAGGCCGTTGTGGCCATGCCGGCTTCCAAAGTGAAGTCCGCCATCGCACAGGTGCTGAAGGACGAGGGCTACATCGACGGCTTCCAAATCAAGACCGAAGACGGCAAGAGCCAACTCGAAATCACCCTCAAGTACTACGCTGGCCGTCCGGTCATCGAGCGCATCGAGCGTGTGAGCCGTCCTGGCCTGCGCGTCTACAAAGGCTCGAAGGCCATCCCCCAGGTGCAAAACGGCCTGGGCGTTGCCATCGTCACCACTCCGCAAGGCGTGATGACCGATCGCAAAGCGCGTGCTGCCGGTGTCGGCGGTGAAGTTCTGTGTTACGTCGCCTAACGCGCGCATTGAGGAGTATCTGAAATGTCTCGTGTAGGTAAAGCGCCCATCGCCATCCCCCAGGGTGTCGAAGTGGCCATCAAGCAGGACGTGATCAGCGTCAAGGGCACCCTGGGTGCCCTGAGCCTGAACGTGAACCCCCTGGTGCAGGTGAGCAACGTCGACGGCAAGCTGTCGTTCGTCGCTGCCAATGGCACCACCGAAGCCGATGCCCTGTGCGGCACCATGCGCCAGCTGGTGAACAACATGGTCAACGGCGTGAGCAAGGGCTTCGAGAAGAAGCTGAACCTGATCGGCGTGGGCTACAAGGCCGCCGCCTCCGGTAACAAGCTGAACCTGGCCGTGGGCTTCTCCCACCCCGTGGACTTTGTGATGCCCGAAGGCATCACCGTCGCCACCCCGACCCCGACCGAAATCGTGGTGAAGGGCGCCGACCGTCAGCGCGTGGGCCAGATCGCTTCCGAAATCCGCGCCGTGCGTCCTCCCGAGCCTTACAAGGGCAAGGGCATCCGTTACTCGGATGAGAAGGTCGTCATCAAAGAGACCAAGAAGAAATAAGGACTGCGAACATGTTGACGAAAAAAGAACAGCGTTTGCGCCGTGCCCGTCAGACCCGCATCCGCATTGCCCAGCAAGGCGCCGTGCGTCTGAGCGTGAACCGCACCAACCTGCACATCTACGCCACCGTCATTTCCGACGACGGCGCCAAGGTGCTGGCCTCTGCGTCCACCGCCGAAGCCGAAGTGCGTGCCCAGCTGGGCGCCGCGGGCAAGGGTGGCAACAAGGCCGCCGCCGAGCTGATCGGCAAGCGCATCGCTGAAAAAGCGAAAGCCGCTGGCATCGAGAAAGTGGCCTTCGACCGTTCCGGTTTTGCTTACCACGGCCGTGTCAAAGCCCTCGCAGACGCCGCGCGTGCCGCCGGCCTGCAATTCTGATTGGGGATACGCAAATGGCAAAAATGCAAGCAAACATGAAGAGCGAGGCCAACGACGACGGCTTGCGCGAAAAGATGATTGCGGTCAACCGCGTGACCAAAGTGGTCAAGGGCGGCCGCATCATGGGTTTCGCTGCGCTGACCGTGGTCGGTGATGGCGATGGCCGCGTCGGTATGGGCAAGGGCAAAGCCCGCGAAGTGCCCGTGTCCGTGCAGAAGGCCATGGACGAGGCCCGCCGCAACATGTTCAAGGTGTCGCTGAAGAACGGTTCCCTGCACCACGCGGTGCGCGGTCACCACGGCGCCGCCAACGTGATGATGCTGCCGGCCGCCAAGGGTACCGGCATCATCGCCGGCGGCCCGATGCGTGCCGTGTTCGAGGTGCTGGGCATCACCGACGTCGTGGCCAAGAGCCACGGCTCGAGCAACCCCTACAACCTGGTGCGCGCCACCCTGGACGCCCTGAAGAACTCCACGACGCCGGCCGAAGTCGCTGCCAAGCGCGGCAAGTCGGTCGAAGACATTCTGGGTTGATTGGAACGATCATGACGACCACCAACACCATCAAAGTGCAACTCGTGCGCAGCCCCATCGGTTGCAAAGAAGACCACCGCGCCACCGTGCGGGGTCTGGGCTTGCGCAAACTCAACAGCGTCAGCGAACTGCAGGACACCCCTGCCGTGCGCGGCATGATCAACAAGATCAGTTACCTGGTCAAAGTGATCTGATCGGAGTCTCAACATGGAACTCAACACTCTCAAGCCCGCTGAAGGCGCCAAGCACGCCAAGCGTCGCGTGGGCCGTGGCATCGGCTCCGGCCTGGGCAAGACCGCTGGTCGCGGTCACAAGGGCCAGAAGTCCCGCTCGGGTGGCTACCACAAGGTCGGCTTCGAAGGCGGTCAAATGCCGCTGCAGCGCCGTCTGCCCAAGCGCGGTTTCAAGTCGGCGAACCTGAAGTTCAACGACGAAGTGACCCTGGGCGACCTGGAAGTCCTGGGTGCCGCTGAAGTGGACCTGCTGACCCTCAAGCAAGCCGGTCTGATCAGCGCCATCGCCAAGAACGTCAAGGTCGTCAAGACCGGCGCGCTGACCAAGGCGGTCAAGCTCAACGGCATCGGTGCCACCGCTGCTGCCAAGGCTGTCATCGAAGCCGCTGGCGGTTCGCTGGCCTGATTCGGCACACCCGGAAACGCTCGTGGCCACAAACGCAGCAACCCTGGCCAAGACAGGCAAGTTCGGCGACCTCCGTCGCCGGCTGGTGTTCCTGTTGTTGGCTCTGGTGGTCTACCGCATCGGTGCACACATCCCCGTGCCCGGCATCGACCCGGAGCAACTTGAACAACTGTTCAAGGGGCAGCAGGGCGGCATCCTGAACCTGTTCAACATGTTCTCGGGTGGTGCCCTGTCGCGGTTCACGGTGTTTGCGCTGGGGATCATGCCCTACATCTCGGCCTCCATCATCATGCAGCTGATGACCTACGTGGTCCCCACGTTCGTCCAGTTGAAGAAGGATGGCGAAGCCGGGCGGCGCAAGATCACCCAGTACACCCGCTTCGGGACGCTGGCGCTGGCGATCTTCCAGGCCCTGGGCATTGCCCTGGCCCTGGAGGGGTCGGCCGGTCTGGTGATCGACCCCGGCTTTGCCTTCCGCTTCACCGCGGTGGTCAGCCTGGTGGCCGGTACCATGTTCCTGATGTGGCTGGGTGAGCAGATCACCGAACGCGGCCTCGGCAACGGGATCTCGATCCTGATTTTCGCCGGTATCGCCTCGGGCCTGCCCAATGCGATCGGCGGCTTGCTGGAGTTGGTGCGCACGGGTGCCATGAACATCCTGGTCTCGATCTTCATCGCGGCCCTGGTGGTACTGGTCACCTACCTGGTGGTTTTCGTGGAGCGCGGTCAGCGCAAGATCCTGGTGAATTACGCACGCCGTCAGGTGGGCAACAAGGTGTACGGCGGTCAGTCGTCGCACCTGCCGCTCAAGCTGAACATGGCCGGTGTGATTCCCCCGATTTTCGCGTCGTCCATCATCCTGCTGCCCACCACCCTGGTCAGTTGGATCAGCACCGGGGATTCGACCCGCTGGTTGCGTGACATCGCTTCGGCGCTGTCGCCCGGACAGCCGATCTATGTGGCGTTCTACGCCGCAGCCATCGTCTTCTTCTGCTTCTTCTACACCGCATTGGTGTTCAACAGTCGCGAAACGGCCGAGAACCTGAAGAAGAGCGGCGCCTTCATTCCGGGCATCCGCCCGGGGGACCAGACCGCCCGCCACATCGACAAGATTCTGCTTCGGCTGACCCTGGCCGGTGCGATCTACATCACGCTGGTGTGTCTGTTGCCCGAGTTCCTGATCCTGAAGTACAACGTGCCCTTCTATTTCGGTGGCACCTCGTTGCTGATCATTGTGGTCGTGACGATGGACTTCATGGCCCAGGTGCAGAACTACATGATGTCGCAGCAATACGAGTCGTTGCTCAAGAAGGCGAACTTCAAGGCGACACCCGGTGTGTAAGTCATGTCGAAGGACGACGTCATTGAGATGCAAGGCGAGGTTCTTGAAAACCTCCCCAATGCGACGTTCCGCGTGAAGTTGGAAAACGGGCACGTGGTGCTGGGTCACATATCGGGCAAGATGCGCATGCACTACATCCGCATCCTGCCCGGTGACAAGGTCAAAGTGGAGCTCACGCCCTATGACCTGACCCGTGCCAGGATCGTTTTCCGCAGCAAGTGAAGAGTTTTGAGATTTATCTAGGAGAGAAACATGCGAGTTTCGGCTTCGGTCAAGAAAATGTGCCGCAACTGTAAGATCATCCGTCGCCATGGCGTCGTGCGAGTCATCTGCACCGACCCGCGACACAAGCAGCGTCAAGGCTGACACGTTTAGAGGACCACCATGGCACGTATTGCAGGTATCAACATTCCGCCGCACAAGCACGCCGAAATCGGCTTGACGGCCATCTTCGGCATCGGTCGCACCCGCGCCCGTCAGATTTGCGAAGCCTGTGGCATCGCCTTCGACAAGAAGATCAAGGATCTGAGCGACGCCGAACTCGAAAAGGTGCGTGACCAGGTCAACACCTTCACCATCGAAGGCGATCTGCGTCGCGAAACCACGATGAACATCAAGCGTTTGATGGATATCGGTTGCTACCGCGGTTTCCGCCACCGTCGCGGCCTGCCCGTGCGTGGTCAGCGCACCAAGACCAATGCCCGCACCCGCAAAGGTCCGCGCAAGGCAGCCCAGTCGCTGAAGAAGTAATCGGTTAAAGGACAGTTATGGCTAAGCAACCTTCCAGCAACGCGGCCGCCCGCGTGCGCAAGAAAGTCCGCAAGAACATTGCCGACGGCATTGCCCACGTGCACGCTTCGTTCAACAACACCATCATCACCATCACCGATCGCCAGGGCAACGCCCTGTCGTGGGCGTCTTCCGGTGGTCAGGGTTTCAAGGGCTCCCGCAAGTCCACCCCCTTCGCAGCCCAGGTGGCTTCCGAAGTGGCCGGCCGCGCCGCCATGGAACAGGGCATCAAGAACCTGGACGTCGAAATCAAAGGCCCCGGCCCCGGCCGCGAGTCTTCGGTGCGCGCCCTGGGCGCCCTGGGCATCCGCATCACGTCCATCGCCGACGTGACCCCGGTGCCGCACAACGGCTGCCGTCCTCAGAAGCGTCGCCGCATCTGAGTGGTGCTTGGCGCCGTGTGGCGCCAAGTGCTACAATCTTTGGCTTTTGCCAACGCCACTGCGGTTTGCCGCGGTGGCATTGTTGTTAAGACCACCGCCGTGTCCCAGGATGGGCGCGGCTCCCGCAGCGCATGGCTGCGGCAGTTTGATCAAAGGAATTCCACGTGGCACGTTACCTCGGCCCCAAGGCCAAACTTTCCCGCCGTGAAGGCACCGACCTGCTGCTCAAGAGCGCCCGCCGCTCGATCAGCGACAAGGCCAAATTCGACTCCAAGCCGGGTCAACATGGCCGCACCTCCGGTCAGCGCACCTCCGACTTCGGCCTGCAACTGCGCGAAAAGCAGAAGGTCAAGCGCATTTACGGCGTGCTGGAGCGCCAGTTCCGCCGCTACTTCGCCGAAGCCGACCGCCGCCGTGGCAACACCGGTGCCAACCTGCTGAGCCTGCTCGAGTCCCGCCTGGACAACGTCGTCTTCCGCATGGGTTTCGCCTCCACCCGCGCCGAAGCACGTCAGCTGGTGTCGCACAAGGGCATCATCGTGAACGGCCAGAGCGTGAACATCCCGTCCTTCCTGGTGAAGGCCGGTGACGTGGTCGCCGTGCGCGAAAAGTCGCGCGGTCAAGCCCGCGTGAAAGAGGCGCTGGAACTCGCCAAGCAGATCGGCTTCCCCGCCTGGGTGGAAGTGGCCGCCGACAAAGTCGAAGGCACTTTCAAGAAGGCCCCGGACCGTGACGAATTCGGTTCCGACATCAACGAATCGCTGATCGTCGAACTGTACTCGCGTTGATCGCGGGTCATCCCCTTAGAGCCCAGACGCTGCCGTTGGCGGTGTCTGGGATTTTGTGCTCCATCGGCCTTATCGGTGTAACGAGCCGAGGGTATTGAAGGAAGTCCGAATGCTGAACAACCTGCTCAAACCGAAGAACATCAACGTCGAGCAAATCTCGGCGAACCGCGCCGAAGTGACCCTCGAGCCTTTCGAGCGCGGTTACGGCCACACCCTGGGCAACGCGCTGCGCCGCGTGCTGCTGTCCTCGATGGTGGGCCACGCCCCGACCGAAGTCACCATCGCTGGCGTGGTGCACGAGTACTCGTCCATCGACGGCATCCAGGAAGATGTGGTGCACATCCTCCTGAACCTCAAGGGCGTGGTTTTCAAGCTGCACAACCGCGACGAAGTGACGCTGAGCCTGCGCAAGGACGGCGAAGGCGTGGTGACCGCGGCCGACATCCAGACCCCGCACGACGTGGAGATCCTGAATCCGGAGCACCACATCGCTACCCTGGCCCCCGGTGCCAAGCTGGACATGCAGATCAAGGTGGAAAAGGGCCGCGGCTACGTGCCGGGTAACCTGCGCCGCGGTGACGACGCGACCCGCTCCATCGGTCGCATCGTGCTGGACGCTTCGTTCTCCCCGATCAAGCGCGTGAGCTACGCCGTGGAAAACGCCCGCGTGGAGCAGCGCACCGACCTGGACAAACTGGTCATGGACATCGAGACCAACGGTGCCGTGGGTCCGGAAGAGGCGGTGCGTGCCGCTGCCAAGATCCTGGTGGAGCAGCTGGCCGTGTTCGCGCAACTGGATGGCGGCGACATCTTCACGACGGACGGTGCCGCCAGCCGCGTGGCCCAGCAGTTCGACCCGATCCTGCTGCGTCCGGTGGACGAGCTGGAGCTGACCGTGCGCTCGGCCAACTGCCTGAAGGCCGAGAACATCTACTACATCGGTGACCTGATCCAGCGCACCGAGAACGAGCTGCTCAAGACCCCGAACCTGGGTCGCAAGTCGCTCAACGAAATCAAAGAAGTGCTGGCTTCGCGCGGCTTGACGCTGGGCATGAAGCTGGAAAACTGGCCGCCCGCCGGCCTGGAAAAGCACTGATCGTTTTTTGCCCCTGACCCCCTGCGGTACCTGATCCGGCCGCAGGCGATTATTTGAAAGGAAATTACCATGCGTCACGGAAACGGACTTCGCAAACTCAACCGCACCAGCGCCCACCGCCAGGCCATGCTGCGCAACATGATGAACTCGTTGCTGACGCACGAAGTCATCAAGACCACCGTGCCCAAGGCCAAGGAACTGCGCCGCGTGGTCGAGCGCATGATCACCCTGTCCAAAGTGGACACGGTGGCGAACCGCCGCCTGGCCTTCGACCGCCTGCGCGACCGCGACGTCGTCACCAAGCTGTTCAACGACCTGGGCAAGCGTTCGGCCAACCGTCCCGGTGGCTACACCCGCATCCTGAAGATGGGCTTCCGCGTGGGCGACAACGCCCCGATGGCCTTGGTCGAGCTGGTGGACCGCGCTGAAGCCACCGTCGGCGAAGAAGTTGCCGCAGCCGAATAATTCGTGCTACAATAACTGACTTGACGCGGAGTGGAGCAGCCTGGTAGCTCGTTGGGCTCATAACCCAAAGGTCGCAAGTTCAAATCTTGCCTCCGCAACCAACAAATCAAGCGTCTGGCTTGTCATCAAGGCCCTCGGAAACGAGGGCCTTTTTGTTTGTGTGTTCTCGCTCCTCTGGGGTTTTCAGGGGCCAAGGCGCCCGGATCGCCATTGCTCCAGCTGCCTGCGGTCGTGCGCGCTGGCCGCCTCCACCGAGGCTTCTGGTAGCTGCTTCTGGCATTCTTCCTGCGTGGCTGTGTCCACCTTCTCGGCGGAGGGCTGGACCGCCGCCCCCTGGGGGGCTTTGCCATCCCAGGCGTAGGGGTTGTGGAAGGCGGGCCGATCGGGCAGGCAGTCGTCTTGGTAGGTGGGGGTGTCGTCCACGGCGAACGGCTGGAAGGCAATGGTCTTTTCAAAGACCAGGGGCCGGCCCGTCGGCGTCGGGGGCAGGGCCGGCATGTTTTCAATGGCCTTGCGCGCCAACTGTTCGGCTGCGGGTGACGTGCTCTACAGGGTTTCCAACCGTGTCAGGCGGCCATCGGGTGCAATTTCCACCCGGAAACGCACCACGCCCTGGTCGGGCCCTTCGAATGCCCTGTCCAACATGCTGCGGATCTGTTGTCCCCAGGTGTGCCGGTAGCGTTTGCTGTTTTTCAATTTGTAGGTGGATGCCCGTGCCCATTCTTCTGCGCTGGGGGCCGGCGGTGCCTCCATCTGTGCGCGCGGCTGGTCTTGTGCGGCAGGCGCGGGTGTGGCGTCTGTCGGAACGCCGATGGCCGGTGAGGGCGCGGGCCGCGCGGGGGCTGCTGCGGGGAGCGGCCGAGTGGGTGCTGGCGCTGGGTCGGCAGGTGGTTCTGGCGGCGCGGCCGCCAGCATTTCCAGGAAGACGACTTTCTCCTCGGGCGTGGGCGTCTCGGGCTGGGAGGGCTTGAACGCGTACAGGCCCGCCGCCGCCAACACCAGGGCGTGCAGCGTCACCGACAGCGACACGGCGAACAGGTATTCGGCTTTGGCTTGGTGCATGGGCCCACACGGGTCTGCTGAGATTTGGATTTATTAAATCAGAATATACTGATATTTAGAATGCGGGAAAGCTCGTTGTCTGTCGGCTCGCAGGCCAAGACATGGCAGACCGCTGGTCTGAACGGTCCAGGGACACCGCCATCGTGGCCTGTTGCAGGCGCCCGTTCTGCCCGTTTGCTGAATTCACAACGAAGGAGACAGTGATGAACACCAAATTTTCTGCTGTGTGGGGCAGCGCTGTGTTGGGTGTGGCCGCCGCACTGAGCTGGGCGCCCGCTGCCTGGGCCGACAACAAGGCCGCGGCCATCGAGGAGATGGAGGGCTATCTGGAGTTCGTGGATTACGGCGGGGGCCTCATCTTCCCCGAGCAGATTCCCAAGGACGAGTGGCCCAGGATGCTGGTGATCGACGCCCGGGATGCGGGCCAGTTTGCCAAAGGGCACATCCCAGGTGCCGTCCACATGGATTGGCGGCAGGTGCTGGCCCGGCGCAGCTCCATTCCGAAGGACAAACCGGTGCTGATCTACTGCAACACCGGATCGCTGTCGGCGCAGGCGGGTTTTGCGCTGCGGGTGGCGGGTTGGGACAATGTGCGCATTCTGCAAGGCGGCCTGGAGGAGTGGAAGGCCAAGGGCGGCTTGGATGCCGCCACCCGGGCCACCGCACCCGCTAAGCACTGAGCGGACGTCGAAGCTGCGGGCCCAGAAGGGACCTCAGCCGTCCACCGGATGCCGCGGCGTGTCCAGCAGCAGCTGGTACAAGGCCAGGTCAAGCCAGCGGCCAAACTTGAAGCCCACCTGAGGCAGCGTGCCCACGTGTTGGAACCCCAGGCGCCGGTGCAGCGCAATACTGCCGCCGTTGCTGGCGTCGATGGCGCCCACCATGGCGTGCATCTCGCGCTGCCGTGCGGCGTCGATCAGGGCTTCCATCACCTGCAGCCCCAGGCCTTGGCCGCGGTGGTCTTTGTGCACGTAGACCGAGTGTTCCACCGTGTACTTGTAGGCCGGCCACGCCCGGAACGTGCCGTAGCTGCCGAAGGCGAGCAGTTGTCCGTTCGCGTCTTCCAGCCCGATGACCGGGAAGTGGCCTTGGTCCTTCGCGGCAAACCAGGGCGCCATGCTCGCCAGGGTGCGCGGCTGGTAGTCGTACAAGGCGGTGGACGTGGCGATGGCGTCGTTGAAAATGTCCAGAATGGCCGACGCGTGCCGGGAGTGAGTGCAGGCGATGGGTTGGAGTGGGTTCATGGGTCAGGGCTCCGTCGCTTCGTCGTCGTCGGGGATCACGGCATCTGCCACCGCCCCCACGGCCTTGGCGGTGACCTTGACGCCGGTGGCCACCACGGTGATCGCGGCGTCGGTGACGGCCACCACCGCGCAGCCTGAAAGGCCGGAGCAGAGCAATACCAGCAGGATCCAGCGCCTTGCGTGTCTGATGTGGGCGGGCATGGCGTGTCTCATTCCACCGTCACCGATTTGGCCAGGTTGCGCGGCTTGTCCACGTCCGTGCCCTTGGCCAGCGCCGTGTGGTAGGCCAGCAGCTGCAGCGGCACCACGTGCAGGATGGGGCTGAGCACGCCGTAGTGCTCGGGCATGCGCACCACGTTCAGGCCTTCGCCGCTGGCGATGTGGGTGTCGGCGTCGGCCAGCACGTAGAGCACGCCGCCGCGCGCGCGCACCTCCTGCATGTTGCTTTTCAGCTTCTCCAGCAGGGCGTCGTTGGGCGCCACCGTCACCACCGGCATGGCGCTGGTCACCAGGGCCAGCGGGCCGTGCTTCAGCTCGCCGGCCGGGTAGGCCTCGGCGTGGATGTAGCTGATTTCCTTGAGCTTCAGCGCGCCTTCCAGCGCGATCGGGTAGTGCAGGCCGCGGCCCAGGAACAGCGCGTTGTCCTTTTGCGCAAAGGCTTCGGCCCACTGGATGAGCTGGGGCTCCAGCGCCAGCACGGCTTGCAGCGCCACGGGCAGGTGGCGCATGGCCTTCAAGTGTTGTGCTTCGTCCTCGGCGCTTAGGCGGCCTTTGGCCTGGGCCAGCGCCAGCGTCAGCAGGAACAGCCCTGCCAACTGGGTGGTGAAGGCCTTGGTGCTGGCCACGCCAATTTCCACCCCGGCGCGGGTGATGTAGGCCAGCTCGCACTCGCGCACCATGGCGCTGGTGGCCACGTTGCAGATGGTCAGCGTGTGGGTCATGCCCAAACTCTGCGCGTGGCGCAGCGCGGCCAGGGTGTCGGCGGTTTCGCCGCTCTGGCTGATGGTGACGACCAGCGTCTTCGGGTTGGGCACGCTGCTGCGGTAGCGGTATTCGCTGGCCACTTCCACCTGGGTCGGCATGCCGGCGATGCCTTCCAGCCAGTATTTGGCGGTGCAGCCGCTGTAGTAGCTGGTGCCGCAGGCCAGGATCAGCACCTGGTCGATGTCTTTGAACACGCGCCAGGCGGCGGTGGCGTGCTCGCCCTGGCCGTCGAACAGCTCAGGCGCGATGCCCTCGATGCCTTCCAGCGTGTCGGCGATGGCGCGCGGCTGCTCGAAGATTTCTTTCTGCATGTAGTGGCGGTACGGGCCCAGCTCCACCGCGCCGCTGTGGGCGTGCACGGTTTTCACCGGACGTTGCCCGGCCGTCAGGGCCGCGCCATCCTGCCCGACCACCCAGTAGCGACCCAGTTGCAGGTCCACCACGTCGCCTTCGGCCAGGTAGACGATCTGGTCGGTCACACCGGCCAGGGCCATGGCGTCGCTGGCCAGGTAGTGCGGCGCAGGCTCCCCGCCCTCTGCACGGCCCACGCCCAGCACCAGCGGCGAACCGGCGCGAGCGCCCACCACGCGCTGCGGTTCGTCCTTGTGGAACACCGCCACCGCGTAGGCCCCGTGCAGGCGTGCCACGGCCGCGCGCACGGCCTGGAACAGGTCGCCGTCGTACAGCGCGTCCACCAGGTGGGCGATCACCTCGGTGTCGGTCTGGCTCTCGAACACATAGCCCTTGGCCTGCAGTTCGGCGCGCAGTTCCTCGTGGTTTTCGATGATGCCGTTGTGCACCAGCGCCACGCGCGCCGGGCGTTGGCCGGCCTGGGCGCCGGGGCCGTGGCTGAAGTGCGGGTGGGCGTTGTGCACCGCCGGCGCACCGTGGGTGGCCCAGCGGGTGTGGGCGATGCCGGTGCCGGCGCTCAGGCCGTCGCGCTCCACCTGGGCCTGCAACTCGGCCACGCGGGCGGTGCTGCGGGCGCGCTGCAGGCCAGCGCCCGGGGCCGATGCGTCGCCCCCCGCGGCCCCCAGGTGCACCGCCACGCCGCAGGAGTCGTACCCCCGGTATTCCAGCCGCTGCAGGCCCTGAACCAGCACCGGCACCACATTGCGCGCCGCCACCGCCGCCACGATTCCACACATACGCACGCCCCTTGTTTGAACAATGGGGGTCATGCTAGGCCGGCTCAAGAAAAATTTGCCAGCGTTTTTGCGATGAATTTGAAATAATTCGTCAGATCATGGCGTATGAGAAATATTTAGTCTGATAAAATGCAAAAATGAATGAAAATTTCTTGGATGAGCTGGACTTGCGCCTGCTGGATGCCCTCCAACACGACGCCAGCCAAGCCAACCACCGGCTGGCCGAGCGCTGCGGCGTGTCGCCCGCCACCGCCTTGCGGCGTGTGCGGCGCCTGCAGTCCCTGGGCATCGTCGAGCGCCAGGTGGCCTTGTTGCAGCCCGACAAGCTGGCTCTGGCCCTGGGTCACGGACTGACGGCGCTGGTGGAAATCAGCCTGGACCAGCAGGGCGACGAGCACCTGGCGGCCTTTGAGCGCCTGGCGGTGGCCGAGGCCGTGGTGCAGCAGTGCTACCGGGTCAGCCCTGGCCCCGACTTTGTGCTGGTGCTGGCCGTGACCGACATGCCCGCCTACCTCGCCCTGGCCCAGCGCCTGTTCACACAGCACGCCAACGTGCGCAACGTGCGGGCGTTTTTCAGTGTGAAACGCGCCAAGTTTTTGCCGGCCCAGCCCTTGCCGCGCCCCTGGGCCGAGCGAGATGCGTGAACGGCCGCACAAAAGCGCATAATTTTGTCCATGCTGCCAGCACGGGGCAGACGCTTCACCCGAGCTGCCCCACAGACGGGCACACACCAGGAGGACACCGCATGCGCACGATGGCCCACGCCCGCACCCTGATCACCGCTGCCGCCTTGGGGCTGGCGGCCCTGGCCCCGTCGTGGGCGCAGGAACTGGTCAGCGTGCGCAACCCCAGCGTGAACCTGCGCGCCGGCCCCGGCACCGACACCGAGGTGCTCTGGAAGCTGACCCAGGGCTACCCCCTGCAGGTGCTGGAAAAGCGCGGTGACTGGTTGCGGGTGCAGGACTTCGAGGGCGACGGCGGCTGGATCGCCCGCAGCGTCACCAGCGACGCGCGCCACCACGTGGTCAAGGCCACCCGGCTGAACCTGCGCGCCGGCCCCGGCACCGAGCACCCGGTGGTGGGCCAGGCCGTGTACGGCGACGTGCTGCGCACCGCCGTGCGCCAGGGCGATTGGGTGCAGTTGCAGGCGCCGCAGGGCGGCGGCACGGTGTGGGCCGCCAGCGATCTGTTGTGGGGCTGGTGAGGCCCAGTTCCCTCATTTCTGGGATTTGGGCGGCCGTTTCCAGTTGGGGATGCTGACCTGCTTGCCCCGCGCCACGCTCAAGGCGCCGGGCGGGGTGTCCTTGGTGATGGTGGAGCCGCCGGCCACCGTGCCGCCGGCGCCCAGCGTCACCGGGGCCACCAACACGCAGTTGCTGCCCACGTGCACGTCGGCCTCGATCACGGTGCGGTGTTTGTTGGCGCCGTCGTAGTTGGCGGTGATGCTGCCGGCGCCGTAGTTGACGCGCTCGCCCACGGTGGCGTCGCCCAGGTAGGCCAGGTGGTTGGCCTTGGCGCCGGCGGCCAGGGTGGAGTTTTTCACTTCGACGAAGTTGCCGATGTGCACCTCGGGCCCCAGTTGCGCGCCGGGGCGCAGGCGGGCGAAGGGGCCCACCCAGGCACGCTCGCCCACTTGGACGCCGGCTTTTTCACCGTCGATGTGGGTGAAGGGGTGGACCACCGCGCCGGCTTCGATGCGGGCGTTGGCGATCACGCAGTTCGCGCCAATGCGCACGCCGTCGCCCAGCGTCACCGTGCCCTCGAACACGCAGTTGACGTCGATGTCCACGTCCTGCCCGCAGGTGAGCGTGCCGCGCACGTCCAGCCGGGCCGGGTCGGCCAGGCGCACGCCGGCTTCCATCAAGTCGGCGGCCAGGCGGCGTTGGTGGGCACGCTCCAGCTCGGCCAGTTGCGCCGGGCTGTTGACGCCGGCCACCTGCACCGCGTCGTCGATGCGGTGCGCCAGCACCCGGGCGCCGTCGGCCACGGCGAACTGGACCACGTCGGTCAGGTAGTACTCCTGCTGGGCGTTGCGGTTGTCCAGTCGCGCCAGCCAGGCGCGCAGTTGGCGCGTGGGCACGGCCATGATGCCGCTGTAGATCTCGGTGATGGCGCGCTGCGCCTCGGTCGCGTCCTTGTGCTCGACGATGGCTTGCACGCCGTCAGTGGCGTCGCGCACGATGCGGCCGTAGCCGGTGGGGTCGGGCAGGTCCAGCGTGAGCAGGGCCAGGTGTTCGCCCGCGCACAGCGCCAGCAGGGCCTGCAGGGTGTCGGGCCGGGTCAGCGGCACGTCGCCGGACAACACCAGCGTCACGCCGTCGTCGGCCAGCACCGGCACCGCCTGCTGCACCGCGTGGCCGGTGCCCAGCTGGGGTTCCTGGCGCACAAAGTCCAGCGCCAGCGCCGGGGTGGCCAGGGGCGCCAGCGCGGCTTCCACCTGTTCGGCGCCGTGTCCGGTGATGACCACCGCCCGCCGTGCCCCCAGTTGGGCGGCGCAGCCGATCACATGCGCCGCCAGGGCCTTGCCGCCCAGGCGGTGCAACACCTTGGGCGTGCGGCTCTTCATGCGCGTGCCCTTGCCGGCGGCCATCACCACCACATCCACTGTCAATGCCATGCGTCCTCCGTGCCGCGTTGTGCGGCTGTCAGCCGGCGGATTATCCCGCGCCGGCGGTGGTACGCTGCGGCTTTTCCCCACTCCAGCTTTCTGCCATGCAATTCGCCATCATGGGCGCCGGCGCCGTGGGCTGCTACTACGGTGGCATGCTGGCGCGCGCGGGCCACGCCGTCACCCTGGTTGCCCGCCCGGCACACGTGGACGCCATTCGCGCCCACGGCCTGCGCTTGCAGACCACCGCCTTCGACGAACAGGTGCCGTTGCGCGCCACCGCCACGCCCGACGGCGTGGCCGGCGCCGACGTGGTGCTGTTCTGCGTCAAGTCCACCGACACCGAAAGCGCCGGCGCCGCCATGCGCCCGCACCTGGCCCCGCACGCCGCGGTGCTGAGCCTGCAGAACGGGGTGGACAACGCGCCCCGCCTGGCCGATGTGCTGGGCCGCCCGGTGGTGCCGGCCGTGGTCTACGTGGCCGCCGGCATGGCCGGGCCGGGGCACGTGCAGCACCACGGGCGCGGCGAACTGGTCGTCAGCCCCCACCCGGGGGCCGAGGCGCTGGTGGCCGCCGCCGCGCAGGCGCAGGTGCCCATCCAGCTGTCGGACGGGGTGCTGGGCGAACTCTGGGCCAAGCTGTTGCTCAACTGCGCCTACAACCCGCTGTCGGCCATCACCCGGCTGCCGTACGCGGCGCTGGTGGCCTGCCCCGGCGTGTGGGACGTGCTGCGCGACGTGGAGCGCGAATGCCGCGCCGTGGCCGCCGCCGACGGGGTGCAGATCCCCGGCGACACCTGGGCCGCGCTGGAGGGCATTGCGCGGACCATGCCGACGCAGCTGTCGTCCACCGCACGCGACCTGATGCGCGGCAAGCCGAGCGAGATCGACCACCTCAACGGCTACGTGCTGCGCCGCGCCGCCGCCCACGGCCTGGCGGTACCGGCCAACCGGCTGCTGCACACGCTGGTGCGAGCGCTGGAGTCCGGCGCCGCCGCCGCGCCGGCCTGCGACAATGCAGCCCCATGAATTCCACCTACGTTTTGACCCTGTCCTGCCAGGACAAGCCCGGCATCGTGCACGCGGTGTCGGGGTTTCTGCTGGAGCACGGCGGCAACATCGAGGAAGCCGCCCAGTACAACGACCACGACACCGGCCTGTTCTTCATGCGGGTGCAGTTCGTCTGCGCCGGCCTGGACGCCGCCGAGCTGCGGGCCCGCGTGGCCGCCTTCGCCCAGGCCCACGCCATGCAATGGGGCCTGCACGCGCTGAACCAGCCCATGCGCACCGTGCTGCTGGTCAGCCAGCAGGGCCACTGCCTGAACGACCTGCTGTTCCGCTGGAAAAGCGGCCTGCTGCGGCTGGACATCCGCGCCATCGTCAGCAACCACCGCGACTTCTACCAGTTGGCGGCCAGCTACAACATCCCCTTCCACCACCTGCCGGTCACGGCCGACACCAAGGCCCAGGTGGAGGCCAAGCAGCTGGAGATCATCCGCCAGGAACAGGCCGAACTGGTGGTGCTGGCGCGCTACATGCAGATTTTGTCCAACGACCTGTGCACCCAGTTGGCCGGCAAGGCGATCAACATCCACCACAGCTTCCTGCCCAGTTTCAAGGGCGCCAAGCCCTACTACCAGGCGCACGACCGCGGCGTGAAGCTGATCGGTGCCACCGCCCACTACGTGACCGCCGACCTGGACGAGGGCCCGATCATCGAGCAGGACGTGGCCCGGGTGGACCACAGCATGGCCGTGGACGACCTGACCGCCCTGGGCCGCGACACCGAGAGCCAGGTGCTGGCCCGTGCCGTGAAGTGGCACAGCGAGCACCGCGTGCTGCTCAACGGCCACAAGACCGTGGTCTTCAAGTGACCTCCTGAGCACACGCCATGGCCGTCCGCATCCCCCCGATCCAGTGCCTGCTGACCTTCGAGGCGCTGGCGCGCCTGCGCAGCGTGACCCAGGCCGCCGAAGAGCTGTGTGTGACCCCGAGCGCGGTGAGCCACCGCGTCAAACAGCTGGAGCAGGTGCTGGGGGTGAAGCTGTTCGGCCGCGCCGACTTTTCGCTGACCACCGAAGGCAGCGAGTACCTGGCTCACGTGCGCGAGGGCCTGGCCACGCTGCAGCGTTTCCCCAGCCGCCAGGCCAACCCGGGGCGGCGCAAGTTGCGGCTGGCGGTCACGCCCACCTTCGCGCGCTCCATCGTCATGCCGCGGCTCAAGCAGTTCGCCGAGGCCTACCCCGAGATCGACATCACCATGCAGGTCAGCATCCCGCTGCTGGATGTGGTGGCCGAAGACGCCGACCTGACCGTGCGCTTTGGCACCGGTCGCTACGCCGACGTGGAGCACGTCTGCCTGACCAAGGACGTGGTGGTGCCACTGGCCGCGCCCGGCTTCGTGCGCGAGCACGGCCCCTTCGTGACCGCCAGCGACCTCGAAGGCGTGCCGCTGCTGCGCAGCCCGCTGGAGCCCTGGCGCACCTGGTTCGCCGCCAACCACCTGGACTGGCCGGAGCCGACCGACGGCTCCCAGTTCAACGACATCGGCCTGATGTGCGACGGGGCCGCCGCCGGCATGGGGGTGGCGCTGGTCCGCCCCAAGCTGGGCGCCCCCTGGATCGAGCACGGTGCGCTGGTGCGGCTGGGCGAATCCGAGGTGTTCAACCGCGAGGTGCCCAGCCCTCACGCCCACTACCTGTGCTGGCGCGCCGGCACGATGGAACGGTGGGAGTGCGCCGCCTTCGCCGAGTGGCTCAAGCAGGCCACGCGCTGAAGGCGGGGTGGCTCATTCCACCGCCAGGCGCTGGCTGCCGCCGCTGAGCTTTTTCGGCAGCGTCAGCACCAGCACGCCGTTGTCGTAACGGGCCTTGGCCGCGGCGTTGTCGATGTCCACCGGCAACTGGAAGCTGCGCGCCACCGAACCGAAATAGCGCTCACTGCGCAGCAGTTTCTCGTCGGCATTCTGGCTGTCGAGCTGCTTGACCTCGGCGCGCAGCGTGACCACGTTGCCGTCCACCGTGACGTGGATGTCCTCCTTGGCCACGCCGGGCAGTTCGGCGTGCACCGTGTAGGCCTGTGGGGTTTCCTTCACGTCCACCTTGATGGACTGGGGCAGCGGATCGCCGTGCAGCGGGCGCACAAAAAAGCCGGGCGCCATGTCCTTGAAGAAGTCGTCGAGCAAACCGCTGCGGGTGACCAAACCGTTCATACCGATCTCCTTGCGAAACGTGGGATGAAATCCGCCACCGGCCAGTGGCAGGCACTGACCCAAGGCGACGGGACAATCGGAAAATAGCGCCGCCCGGCGTCCTTTTCAAGGGCCTGTGGGCGGGCCAGCCGGCGCCCGTGCACGGGGTTTGACGCACATCAAACCGCGCCCGTGCCGCACGGGATTCACAAGCGCTTGCAGCTTTTTTCAACCGCCGCCGCGGGGCTTGGCCTACACTGGCCCACCATGAACGCCCCCGCCGATTCCCGCCTGACCCAGGCCCTGCAACGCGCCCAGGACCGCGGCGCGCGCCAGGCCGAAGTGGTGCACGCCCTGCAGGCGGTGCTGCCCGCGCACGCCTTGTTGTACACGCTGGAAGACACCGTGCCCTACGAGTGCGACGGCCTGACCGCCTACCGCGAGCGCCCCTTGTGCGTGGCCCTGCCCGAAACCGAAGACCAGGTGCAAGGCGTGCTGCGTGCTTGCCACCTGCTGGACGTGCCGGTGGTGGCGCGCGGGGCCGGCACCGGCCTGTCGGGCGGCGCCATGCCGCACGCCCTGGGCGTGACGCTGAGCCTGGCCAAGTTCAACCGCATCCTGTCCATCGACCCGCTGGCCCAGACCGCCGTGGTGCAGGCCGGTGTGCGCAACTTGGCCATTTCGGAGGCGGCGGCGCCGCACGGCCTGTACTACGCCCCCGACCCGAGCAGCCAGATCGCCTGCACCATCGGCGGCAACGTGGCCGAAAACTCCGGCGGCGTGCACTGCCTGAAGTACGGCCTGACGGTGCACAACATCCTGCAGGTGCGGGGCTACACCATCGAGGGGGAGCCCGTCACCTTCGGCGGCACCGCGCTGGACGCGCCGGGGCTGGACCTGCTGGCGGTGCTCATCGGCAGCGAGGGCATGCTGGCGGTGACCACCGAGGTCACCGTCAAGCTGGTGCCCAAGCCGCAACTGGCGCGCTGCATCATGGCCAGCTTCGACGACGTGCGCAAGGCCGGCGAAGCGGTGGCCGCGGTGATCGCGGCCGGCATCATCCCGGCGGGCCTGGAGATGATGGACGGCCCCATGACCGTGGCGGTGGAGGACTTTGTCCACGCCGGTTACGACCTGAACGCCGCGGCCATTTTGCTGTGCGAGAGCGATGGCACGCCCGAGGAGGTGGAGGAAGAGATCGGCCGCATGAGCGAGGTGCTGCGGGCGGCGGGCGCCACCGCCATCGCGGTCAGCCGCGACGAGGCCCAGCGCCTGCGGTTCTGGAGCGGCCGCAAGAACGCCTTCCCGGCCAGTGGGCGCATCAGCCCCGATTACATGTGCATGGACAGCACCATCCCGCGCAAGCGCTTGGCCGACATCCTGGAAGCGATTGCGGGCATGGAGCGCAAATATGGGCTCAAGTGCCTCAACGTGTTCCACGCCGGCGACGGCAACCTGCACCCGCTGATCCTGTTCGATGCGAACGACCCCGACCAGTTGCACCGCTGCGAGCTGTTCGGCGCCGACATCCTGGAAACCAGCGTGGCCATGGGCGGCACCGTGACCGGCGAGCACGGCGTGGGTGTGGAAAAGCTCAACAGCATGTGCGTGCAGTTTTCCCCGGAAGAAAACGAGCAGATGTTCGGCCTCAAGCGCGCCTTCGATACCAAGGGCCTGCTCAACCCGGGCAAGGTCATTCCCACGCTGCACCGTTGTGCCGAGTACGGCAAGATGCTGGTGCGCGCCGGGCAGATCAAGCACCCGGATTTGCCGCGCTTCTGAGACCGGTGCCCGTCGGGTTCAGGCGATGCCCAGGCGCTTGAGCCGGTAGGCCAGCTGGGCCCGGCTCAGGCCGAGTTGGCGCGCCGCCTCGGCCACGTTGTACCGGCTGGCCACCAGGGCGTTGCGGTAGCGCTGCGCTTCTTTGGGTTGGGGTGGCCGCGGGCGCTTCGGGCCGCTGCCTTCGGGTTCGGTGGCCGGGGGCGCGGGCTGGGGCGCCTCGGTCAGGCGGCCGCTGTGCGCCAGGCTCCAGACCTGCGGCGGCGCCCCTTCGCCACTGCGGAACAGGTGGTGCAGGTCGATCGGCTCGTCGTCCCCGGCCATGATGACACCGCGCTCCACCAGGTTCTGCAGCTCCCGGATGTTGCCCGGAAAGTCGTACTGGAGCAGGGCCTGCACCGCGCGCGGGGTGAAGCCCGGCACGCGCCGCCCGTGCAGCTGGCGGTAGCGGCGCAGGAAGGCCTCCATCAGCTGCGGGATGTCGTCGCGCCGCTCCTTCAGCGGTGGTAGCTGCACCGGGAACACGTTGAGCCGGTAGTAAAGGTCCTCACGGAAGCGGCCGCGCTCGACCTCCTCGCGCAGGTCCACGTTGGTGGCGGCCACCACGCGCACATCGACCCGGATTTCGCGCACGCCGCCCACGCGTTCGATGCGCCGCTCCTGCAAGGCCCGCAGCAGCTTGCCCTGGGCCGCAAACGACAGCGAAGCGATTTCGTCCAGGAACAGGGTGCCGCCGCTGGCGCGCTCGAAGCGCCCCGGGCGTGACACGGTGGCGCCGGTGAAGGCGCCGCGCTCTACCCCGAAAAGCTCGGATTCGATCAGCGTGTCGGGCATGGCCGCGCAGTTCAGCGCCACAAAGGGGGCGGGGGCGCGTGGGCTGATGCGGTGCAGCGTTTGCGCAAACAGCTCCTTGCCCGCCCCCGAAGGACCGGTGAACAGCACCGTGGCCGAGGTCGGCGCCACCCGCTCGATGAGGTGGCGCGCCGCGCTGAAGCTGGACGAAATCCCGATCAGGGGTGGCAGTTCGTCGCCGGCCGGGGCGGTGCTGTCGTCGTCGGCCAGGGGGCGGCCGATGTCGGCGATGCGCGGCGCCACCTCGGCGCGCGCCGGTGGGTTCAGTTGGCGCGCCGATGCGTCGGGAAGGAAGTGGTGCAGGTCGAGTTCCGGGTCGGGCCAGTGGTCGGCGGGGCGGCCGACGATGCGGCAGACCTCGGCCCCGGAGGCGCGGCAGCTCAGTTCGCGGAAGACGATGAGCTTGCCCATGAAGGCGCTGGCGTAACCGCTGGCGTAGCCCAGCTGCATCCAGCAGGCGGCCTCGGTGCCGATGCCGAAGGCGGCGATGTGCTCGTCGTCTTCGCTGGAGTCGTGCCAGAGGAATTCGGCGTAAAAGTCGCCGCGGCCGATGTCGAACTCGAAGGCCACGGTCTGTGGCCGCACAAAGCCTTCGAGCTGGTGCATGCGCGGGCCGGCGTCGAAGACGTTGGCCGGGTCGCTGTCGGACCACAGGGTGCGCACCAGCTCGGCGTCGCGGGCGCCAGCGGCGTAGCCCACCCGGGTCAGCAGGGAGCGGGCACCGTCCATGCCCAACCGGGCCACCAGCTCGCGCCGCAGCGAGCCGTAGGTGGACGCGCGCCACAGCAGCATGCGCTGGTCGTTGAGCCAGATGCGCCCGTCGCCCGGGGCGAACACCAGGGCCTCGGTCAGCTCGCGCAGCGTGGGCGAGGCGCCGGCGTCCAGGTCGGCGCTGGTGCGCGCCTGCACGGCGCGCTGTTGCAATTCGGCCAGGGAGATGCGGTCGGTGGGCGGCATGGCGGTGTTTTGATCAATTTTTGATGATAAATGATCCATCAAATTCGCACATGTGGATTCCACGTTTTCCCGGTGTTTGATTTGTAAGTCATTGATTTTCATTGTGAAAATTGAGTGCCTTGGGCTGGCACATGGGTTGCAAAGTCGGCCGGTCTGCAATCGACACAAGACCCCACCCGAGGACCCCCATGCCCACCATTTCCATGCTGATCGGCGGCGAAAGCCGCGCCGCGTCGAATGGCGCCACCTTTGAGCGCCGCAACCCCCTGGACCACAGCGTGGCCACCCGCGCGCCGGCCGCCACCGCAGACGACGGCCGCGCCGCCGTGGACGCCGCCGCTCAGGCCTTCCCGGTTTGGGCCGCCCTCGGCCCGGGCGCGCGCCGCGCGCTGCTGATGAAGGCCGCCCACGCCCTGGAAGCCAAGGGCGAGGCCTTTGCCCAGGCCATGGCCGCCGAAACCGGTGCCTCGGGCATTTGGGCCGGCTTCAACGTCCACCTGGCGGCCGACATGCTGCTGGAAGCCGCCGCGCTGACCACCCAGATCGACGGCCAGGTCATCCCGTCCAACGTGCCCGGCAACCTGGCCCTGGCCGTGCGCCAGCCGGCCGGCGTGGTGCTGGGCATCGCCCCGTGGAACGCCCCGGTGATCCTGGGCGTGCGCGCCATCGCCACCCCGCTGGCCTGCGGCAACACGGTGGTGCTGAAGGGCTCTGAACTGTGTCCGGCCACCCACGGCCTGATCATCGAGGCCTTGCAGGAAGCCGGCCTGCCCCCGGGCGTGGTCAACTTCGTCACCAACGCCCCGGCCGATGCGGGCGCGGTGGTCGAAGCCATGGTGGCCCACCCGGCCTTGCGCCGCGTGAACTTCACCGGTTCCACCAAAGTGGGCAAGCTGATCGCGCAGACCTGCGCCAAGCACCTGAAACCCGCTGTGCTGGAGCTGGGAGGCAAGGCCCCGTTCGTGGTGCTGGACGACGCCGACCTCGACGCCGCCGTGGCCGCGGCCACCTTCGGCGCCTTTGCCAACTCGGGCCAAATCTGTATGTCCACCGAGCGCATCATCGTGGACCAGGCCGTGGCCGACACCTTCGTGGCCCAGCTGGCCGAGCGTGCCAAGGGCCTGCCGCTGGGCGACCCGCGCCAAGGCCCGGTGGTGCTGGGTTCGGTGGTGGACATGGCCACCGTGGAGCGCTGCAACGCCCTGATCGACGACGCCCTGGCCCTGGGCGCGACGCTGGTGTGCGGCGGCAAGGCCACCGACACCTTGATGCCCGCCACGCTGCTCGACCACGTGACCCCGGCGATGAAGATTTACCAGGAAGAAACCTTCGGCCCGGTCAAGGCCATCGTGCGGGTGAACGGCGTGGAAGAGGCCGTGGCCTGCGCCAACGACAACGAGTTTGGTCTGGCCGCCGCCGTGTTCGGTCAAAACACCGCGCGCGCCTGGCAAGTGGCCAGCCGCATCGAGTCGGGCATTTGCCACATCAACGGCCCCACGGTGCACGACGAGGCGCAAATGCCCTTCGGCGGCGTCAAAGGCTCGGGCTACGGCAAGTTTGGCGGCCAGGCCGGCATCGACGCCTTCACCGAGCTGCGCTGGATCACGGTGCAGAACACCCCGCGCCATTACCCGTTCTGAGTTTCCCACACCATCAGAGGAGAGACATCCCTTGAAACCGCAACACCGCCCCTGGGCTGGCCTGCTGGTCGGCGCCGCCCTGTTCGCTGGCCTGGCCACCACCGCCAGCGCCCAGACCCTCACCAAAGGCCAGCAGTTCTACCAAAAGGTCTGCGCCAAGTGCCACGAAGTGGGCACCGGCCCGGTGTTGCTGGGCCGCCAACTGCCCGAAGCCACGGTCCAGATCATCGCGCGCCATGGCTTGAACGCCATGCCCGCGTTCCGCCACACCGACATCGACGACGCCACCCTGCAGGAGCTGGCGGCTTTCATCCACAAGTCCCCCGCCCCGGCGAAAAAGTAAACGGAGACCGCCCATGAGCACCGATCGACGTTCGATTTTGAAAGGCCTGGCCGCCGCTGGTTTGGTGATGGCCGGCATGCCCTGGGCCCAGGCGAAGCCTGTGGCCGATCTGCCCGCCGGCGCCCCCGCGCCCCGCAGCGTGACCTCCTTGGTCAGCGGCTCGGCCCTGGACGCGGCTTTCCTGAGCGGTGTGCGCCAAGGCGCCCAAGGCGAAGGCCACGGTCTGGCGGCCCAGCCCTTGAAGGGCTTGGAAGCCGGCACCTACGCCCAGCTCAACCGCCTGCTACAAGACGGCGAACCGACCCTGCTGGTGGGCCTGCTGGACGACGCCGCCGCCACCCTGGTGCTGGACCTGGTCCGCAGCCACGGTGGCCGCGTGCTGGCCATGCAGACGCACCGCGTTGGCGCCGACGCGGCGCCTTGGGCCCAAGCCCTGGGCCAAGCGCTGGTGAGCCAACCGAACCAGGCCCCCGTGGCGCCCACCGCCCACGCCGGCCGCACCTACGTCTCTTTGAGCTGCGTGATTTGAGCGCGTTGAACCCGCGCCGATAAGAGGAACCCCGCCATGAGCACCCAACCCCGCAAATACCTCGCCTTGCCCAAGGGCGTGAGCGAAAACCGCTTCGACGCGGCGATCAAGAAATTCCAGGCCGCCCTGGGCACCGAGCAGGTGCTGTTCTCGGCCGAACACCTGGCCCCCTACACCAAGGTCATGATGGCCGTGGACAGCGCCCAGCACACCCCATCCGCCGTGCTCACCGCCACCAGCGTCGAGCAGGTGCAGGCCGTGGTCAAGATCTGCAACGAGTACCGCATTCCGGTGTGGACCATCTCCACCGGCCGCAACTTCGGTTACGGTTCTGCCGCCCCGGTCGAGCGGGGCCAGATCGTGCTGGACTTGAAGAAGATGAACAAGATCCTGCACGTGGACCCCGAACTGTGCACCGCGCTGGTCGAGCCCGGCGTGACCTACCAGGACTTGTACGACTACATTGAAGAGCGCAAGCTGCCGTTGATGCTGTCGTTCTCGGCGCCGTCGGCCATTGCCGGCCCGTTGGGCAACACCATGGACCGTGGCGTGGGTTACACCCCCTACGGCGAACACTTCCTGATGCAGTGCGGCATGGAGCTGGTGCTGGCCAACGGCGACGTGCTGCGCACTGGCATGGGCGGCGTCAAGGGCGACAAGGCGTGGCAGGTGTTCAAGTGGGGTTACGGCCCGACCCTGGACGGCATGTTCACCCAGTCCAACTACGGCATCTGCACCAAGATGGGCTTCTGGCTGATGCCCAAGCCCCCGGTGTTCAAGCCGTTCGAGATCAAGTTCGACAACGAAGCCGACATCAACGAGATCGTCGAGATGCTGCGCCCGCTGCGCATCGCCAACATCATCCCCAACGCGGTGGTGATCGCGGGCACGCTGTGGGAAGCCGCCACCTGTGGCACCCGCCGCTCCGACTACACCACCGCACCGGGCGCCACACCGGACTCCGTGCTGGCCCAGATCCGCAAAGACAAGCACCTGGGTGCCTGGAACGTGTACTGTGCCCTGTACGGCAGCCCTGAGCAGGTGGAAGTGAACTGGAAGATCGTTACCGAGACCATCAAGCGCGCTGGCAAGGGCCGCATCGTGACGCAGGAAGAGGCCGGTGACACCCAGCCCTTCAAGTACCGTGCCCAGTTGATGTCGGGCGTGCCCAACCTGCAAGAGTTTGGCCTGTACAACTGGCGTGGGGGCGGTGGCTCCATGTGGTTCGCCCCGGTGAGCCAGGCCCGTGGCAGCGAGTGCGACAAGCAGTTCGCGCTGGCCAAGAAGATCCTGAACAAGCACGGCCTGGACTACGTGGGCGAGTTCATCGTCGGCTGGCGCGACATGCACCACGTGATCGACGTGCTGTACGACCGCACCAGCGAAGAAGAAACCCAGCGCGCCAACGCCTGCTTCGCCGAACTGCTGGACGAGTTTGAGAAAGAAGGCTACGCCGTGTACCGTGTGAACACCGCCTTCCAGGAGCGCGTGGCGCAAAGCTACGGCCCGGTCAAGCGTTCGGTGGAACGCAAGATCAAGCGCGCCCTTGACCCGAACGGCATTCTGGCCCCGGGCAAGAGCGGCATCCGCATCTGAGGGCAGAGGGCGCTGGCCGCCCCCTCGGCCCCTGGGCTGGGGGGCTCAGCCCAGGGCCGCTTGCACCAGGGCGTCCAGCTCCTGGCAATAAGCCGGTTGCAGGAAGGCCGCAGCCAGCCCGGTCATGCGCGGCTGCAGCATGAAGTGGGTCTGCAGGTGAAAGAACTCGCTGCCTTCCAGCGCCCCGGGCGTCGCCTGCTCGGCGCGCCTCCACTGGCCGCGCGCCAAACGCTCGGCCGTGCGCACGCAGTAGTAGGTGAGGGCGGTGCGCAGGCCCTGTTCGGGTGTCAACTGGCGAGGGGGCATCACCAGAATGCGGTCGATGGCCCGCACCTGCTCGACGATGCTCGCCGGCATGTCCCATTCGGCCATCATCAGGCAGCCCAATTCACCGGCGCACAGGCCCAGGTCGTCCTGCTCGGCACGTGTGCGCTCGAGGAAGTCGAGCGTGCTGTCGCGCAGGGTGTCCTGCGGGGCGCGCAGCGACAGGGCGGCCATGTGCCCCACGAAGGACAGCACCGCCAGCGTCACCATGCCACCGGGGTCGCTCACCCCCACCTGCTTGCCGAGCCGCAGGCACAGCTGGCCGGCCAGGCCGCTGGCGCGCCACCAACGGTCGAACAGCGGCGCCAGGCGCGGGTCGGTCGGGCGCAAGGCCTCGGCCAGCAGGCATTGCACGGCCGTGGCGCGCACCGTGTCCAGTCCCAGGTAGACGATGGCCGTGGGCACGTCGCTCACCGGCCGCGGCAGGCCGTGGAACGGCGCGTTCACCCTGGCCAGCAGGCGGGCGGCTAGGTGCGGGTGTTTCAGGATCGCGTCGGCCATCTGTTCCGCGCTGGCGCCCTGCAGGAAGGATTCCGACAGCAGCTGTTCGCTGTTTTGCGGCGGGCGGGGCAGGTGCGCGACCCGGCGCGTCAGGGCCTCCAGGGTGCCCACCGGCAACTGGAAAGCCTCGGTGCGCTGAAAGCCGATCAGGGCGGGCGGGATGTCCCATTGCCTGGGCACGAAGGCCGTGGCCGCCGGGGGTGGTGGGGCACTGGGCGCAGCAGGGGCGGCGCCCGTGGCGGTGCGTGGGCGCCAAGCGTTCATCAGCCACCGAAACAGCATTCTGCATTCCTTGCGGCCAAAAGGCCGTGAGCAGTATAGCCTTGGGGTACAGTCGGGCCATGAGCCCCACGCCGTTCGACGACAAGCTGCCCGAGTCGTTCTTCGAGGCGCTGTATCCCCCGCTGGACGACGCTGCGCCAGCGCCGCTCCACCTCGCCCCGGCGGGCGGCGACGGGCGGCTGGGCCGCTTGATCGACAACTGGCCCGGGGCGGTGTTCTGCCTGGACCAGCACCTCAACTGCCTGTTGGCCAACCGCGAGGCCCGGGGCTGGTGCCTGGCCGGGCCGGAAGCGCCCGGGTCGGCCCTGCCGCAGCCTTTCTACACCCTGGTGAGCGCGCCCTTGCTGGAGGCCCTGCTGCCCTACCTGTCGGCCGCGCTGCGCGGCCTGGAAATGGGCCTGGACGAAAGCTTCGAGCACCCGCGGCTGGGCCAGCGCCACGTCAGTGTGCGGGTCCAGCCCGACCACGACGCCGGACACGTGGCCGGCGTGTTCCTGCACCTGCACGACACCACCGACCTGCGCCAGGCCACCGAGCTGGCCAGTGCCGCGTCCCCGCCCCCCGCCACCGACCACGAAGCCCACCTGCGCTGGATGGCCGAGGGCCTGCGCGACGCGGCGATCTTTTTCCTCGACGCGCATGGCCGCGTCAGCGACTGGACACCCAGCGCCGAACGCCTGCTGGGTCACCGCGCCGACGCCGTGCTCGGCCGCCCGGTGAGCGAACTGGCGGGCGTGCCCGGCGCCGTGGCCGATGCCGAAGATCCCATGCTGCTGGGCATGGAGCGCGCCGCCCTGCTCGGGCAAAGCGAAACGCCGGGCTGGCAGCGCCGCGCCGACGGCAGCCAGTTCTGGGCCAACACCCTGCTCACCGCATTGCACGACGAGGCCCGTGGCGAATCCCGCGGCTACGCCTGCCTGATGCGCGACATGACCGAGGTCAAGCGGCTGGTGGACATGCTCCAGACCCTCAACCAGGAGCTGGAAAGCCGCGTGGCCGAACGCACCCGGCAGTTGGAGGACATCAACCAGGACCTGGAGGCGTTTTCCGCCTCTGTCTCGCACGACCTGCGCGCGCCCTTGCGCCACATCACCAGCTACCTGGAGCTGCTGCGCGAAGACCTGGGTCCCGACGCCCCGGCCGCCGCGGCGCAGGACATGGACCGCATTGGCCAGGCCGCACAGCACATGGGCGCCCTGATCGAGGGGCTGTTGGCGTTCTCGCGCCTGGGGCGGGCGCCCTTGCAGCGGCGCACGGTGGCCATGGGGGCCGTGCTGCAGTCCAGCCTGAACCGGGTGCTGCACGATCCGGCCCTGCGCCGCCCGGCCGAAGAACTGGAATGGACCCTGCCCAACGACCTGCCCGAAGTGCCCGGCGACGCCCTGCTGCTGAGCCAGGTTTGGGACAACCTGCTGGCCAACGCGCTCAAGTACACGCGGCCCTGCCGGCCGGCGCGCATCGCCGTGGGCTGGGCGCGCGATGCGGTGGCCGACACCTACCGCTTCTGGGTGCGCGACAACGGCGTGGGCTTCGACCCGAAACGCGCCGACCAGCTCTTCGGTGTGTTCCAGCGCCTGCACCGGGCGCAGGATTTCGAAGGCACCGGCATGGGCCTGGCGCTGTGCCGCCGCATCGTGGAGCGGCACGGCGGCCAGGTTTGGGCCGAGGGGCAGGTCAACGTCGGCAGCACCTTCGGCTTCAGCCTCCCTGGCGGCGCCGTGCCCGCGGCCTGAGCTTCCCTGGGCCGGGGGTCAGGCCGCGTCGGGGTACACCCTGCGGCCGAAAATCGCGCTGCCCACCCGCACCATCGTGCTGCCGCTGGCCACCGCCGCCTCCAGGTCGTCGCTCATGCCCATCGACAAGGTGTCCAGCGGCAGGCCCGTGGCCACCAGGTCGTCGAACAGGGCGCGCGCGCGACCCAATACCGCGCAGGCCGCCGCCACATCGGGCGCGGGCTCGGGGATGCACATCAGGCCGCGCAGGCGCAGCCGTGGCAGGGCCGCCACCGCCT
The DNA here is from genome assembly GCF_002837145.1 of Macromonas nakdongensis. Classification (GTDB taxonomy): domain Bacteria; phylum Pseudomonadota; class Gammaproteobacteria; order Burkholderiales; family Burkholderiaceae_C; genus Macromonas_B; species Macromonas_B nakdongensis. Next base: position 34,513 of record NZ_NWMV01000101.1, read on the forward strand.
GGGCCAGGGCCAGGGCTTCGGCCGGTGCCACTCCCGACTTGTTCGGGCCACCGTCCACATTCACCTGCACGCACACCTGCAAGGGCGCCAGGTGCGCGGGGCGCTGCTCGCTCAGGCGCTGGGCGATCTTGAGGCGGTCGACCGTGTGCACCCAGTCGAAATGCTCGGCCACGGGCCGGGTCTTGTTGCTTTGCAAAGGGCCGATGCAGTGCCACACCAGCCCCGGCAGGCCCACGGCGCGCAGGGCCTGGATTTTCCCCACCCCTTCCTGCACGTAGTTCTCGCCGAAGGCCCGCTGGCCGGCGGCGTGGGCGGCCTGCACCGCGTCCGCGTCGAAGGTCTTGGAGACGGCCAGCAGCTGGACGCTGGCCGGGTCACGCCCGGCCCGGGCACAGGCCAGGGCGATGCGGTTGCGCACCCGCTGGAGATTGTCCGAAATCGTTGCCATAATGGATCAGACCACACTCTTCGGGAATTGGGATGGACATCACTCAACTGCTGGCCTTCAGCACCAAGAACAAGGCGTCCGACTTGCACCTGTCTGCTGGCCTGCCACCGATGATACGGGTGCATGGCGACGTGCGGCGCATCAACGTCGAGCCGCTGGAGCACAAGCAGGTGCACGGCATGGTCTACGACATCATGACCGACGCCCAGCGCAAGCACTACGAGGAGTTCCTGGAGGTCGACTTTTCTTTTGAGATCGAGGGACTGGCGCGCTTCCGCGTCAACGCCTTCAACCAGAACCGCGGCGCGGCCGCCGTGTTCCGCACCATCCCCAGCAAGATCCTGACGCTGGAGCAGCTCAACTGCCCCAAGATCTTCGCCGAGCTGTCGCTCAAGCCGCGCGGCCTGGTGCTGGTCACCGGGCCCACCGGCTCGGGCAAATCGACCACGCTGGCGGCCATGGTCAACCACCTGAACGAGAACGAGTACGGCCACGTGCTCACCATCGAAGACCCGATCGAATTCGTGCACGAATCGAAGAAGTGCCTAGTCAACCAGCGCGAGGTCGGCCCGATGACGCTGAGCTTTGCCAACGCGCTGCGCTCGGCCCTGCGCGAAGACCCGGACGCCATTCTGGTGGGCGAGATGCGCGACCTGGAAACCATCCGCCTGGCCATGACCGCCGCCGAAACCGGCCACCTGGTGTTCGGCACGCTGCACACGTCGAGTGCCGCCAAGACCATCGACCGCATCGTCGATGTGTTCCCGCCCGAGGAAAAGGAAATGGTGCGCGCCATGCTGTCCGAGTCCCTGATGGCGGTGATCTCGCAGACGCTGCTCAAGACGTCCGACGGCAACGGCCGCGTGGCCGCGCACGAGATCATGATCGGCACCCCCGCCATCCGCAACCTGATCCGCGAGAACAAGGTGGCGCAGATGTACTCGGCCATCCAGACCGGCCAGGGCTTCGGCATGCAGACCCTGGACCAGAGCCTGATGGACCTGGTGCGGCGCAACCAGGTCACGGCGGCCGAGGCGCGCGCCAAGGCCAAGATCCCCGACAACTTCCCCGGCTGAGCCAGGAGCCCCCATGGAACGCGATCAAGCCAGCAATTTCGTCAACGACCTGCTCAAGCTGCTGGTCAGCCGCAACGGCAGCGACCTGTTTCTGACCGCCGAATTCCCGCCCGCCCTCAAGGTGGACGGGAAAATCACCAAGGTGTCGCCGCAGCCGCTGACCGGGCAGCACACCCAGGCGCTGGCCCGCGCCATCATGAACGACAAACAGGCCGCCGAGTTCGAGCGCACCAAGGAGTGCAACTTCGCCATCGCGCCGGGCGGTATCGGGCGCTTCCGCGTCAACGCCTTTGTGCAGATGGGCAAAGTCGGCCTGGTGATGCGCACCATTCCGGCCAAGATCCCCACCGTGGACGAACTCGGCCTGCCCCAGGTGCTGAAGGACGTGGCCATGTCCAAGCGCGGCCTGGCGATTTTGGTGGGCGGCACTGGCTCGGGCAAGTCCACCACGCTGGCGGCCATGGTGGACTGGCGCAACGAAAAGACGCACGACCACATCGTCACGGTGGAAGACCCGGTGGAATTCGTGCACCAGCACAAGAACTGCATCATCACCCAGCGCGAGGTGGGGCTGGACACCGACAACTGGGAAAACGCGCTGAAGAACTCGTTGCGCCAGGCCCCCAACGTCATCCTCATGGGCGAGATCCGCGACCGCGAAACCATGGAGCACGCCATTGCCTTCGCCGAAACCGGCCACCTGTGCCTGGCCACGCTGCACGCCAACAGCGCCAACCAGGCCATGGAGCGCATCATCAACTTCTTCCCCGAAGAACGCCACCCGCAGTTGCTCAAGGACGTCTCGCTCAACCTGCGCGGCATGATCGCCCAGCGCCTCATCCCCAAGGAGGACGGCAAGGGCCGTACCGCGGTGGTGGAGGTGCTGCTCAACAGCGGCCTGATCGCCGACCTCATCGTCAAGGGCGAGATCAACGAGATCAAGGAGGTGATGAAGCGCAGCCAGGAGGTGGGTATGCAAACCTTCGACCAGGCCCTGTACGAGGCCTTCGAGGCCCGCCAGATCTCTTACGAGGATGCGATCCGCAACGCCGACTCGCAGAACGATCTCAAGCTCAACATCAAGCTCAACAGCCAGCGCGCCCGAACCACCGACCTGGCCGCCGGCACCGAACACCTGCAAATCGTCTGACCCCCAGCCCCCCCACCATGCCCAGCCTGAACCCGAAAACCTACGAACCCGCACCCCGCACCCGCGTCGCCTTTCTGGGCCTGGGGGTGATGGGCTACCCCATGGCCGGCCACCTGGCCCTGGCCGGCCACGACGTGACGGTGTACAACCGCAGCGCGGCCAAGGCTCAGGCCTTCGTCGCCGAATTCGCCGCCCAGGGCGCGCGCAGCGCCCCCACCCCGCGCGAAGCGGCCGCGGGCGCCGACATTGTGTTCTGCTGCGTCGGCAACGACGACGACCTGCGCGCCATCGTGCTTGGGGCCGCGTTGCCCGGTGGCCAGCGCGGCGG
>NZ_NWMV01000102.1 GCF_002837145.1 Macromonas nakdongensis
AAGGTGTTGCCGGGCGTCTGGTCGGCCACCTGGCTGCGCTGGGCCGACGCCGACACCCCCACGCTGGGAAGCCGACCGGCCGCCGTCACGTCGCGCTGGGCGCGGGCCTGCTGCAAGGCGGCCTGGGCGCTGCGCACCGTGGTGTTGGCGCGCAGTGCCTGGGTCACCCAGGCACTGAGCTGGGGGTCGTTGAACTGGGTCCACCAGTCCGCGGTGGCGGCATCGGCCTGGGCCGCGGTGCCCGCAGGCGCCAGGCTCCAGGCCTTGGGCACCGACACCCCGGCTGCGGGTGGCTCCGCCATCGGGCCGCCCCATGGGCTGGCGCAGGCAGTGAGACCGGCGGCCAGCAGCGCGGCGGCCAGAGGCCGCCACCCCAACACGTGGCGAGCAGGAAAAGAAAACGAAGGAGAACGCATGGGGCCCTTGTGGTGCAGTGCAGGTGTTTGGCCAGCTGCCAAAGGCATAGTGTGTCGCAAGCGCTTTTCGTTCCCGCGACACAGGGGTAAAGCTGCGGTAAAGCCCGTCCCTCAGCCCCCGTGCAACACCCCATCGGTCGCGGCCCCGGCCACCGACACCCGTTCCACCGCCCGGTCGTCGCCCAGCACGATATAGGCGAACAGCAACTCCTCCAGGTGCTGGGCCTGGGCCACGCGCCGGGCCAGCAAGGGCGTGGCCTGCGGGTTGAGCAGCAGCCAATCGGCCTCGCTGCCGGGCGCCAGGCTGCCCACCACGCCATCCAGGCCCATGGCCCGCGCCGCGCCGGCGGTGTGCTGCCACCACAGGTGGCTGGGCGCCAGGCTCTGGCCGGTTTTGGCGCTGCCCGAGCCGGTGACCGACGCGCGCCCCACATAGTAGGCCGCCAGCATGGTGTGGAAGGGGCTGAAGCTGGTGCCCCCGCCCACGTCGCTGGCCAGCCCGTAGCGGAAACCCACCCGGTCGGCGCTGGCGTGGTCGAAAAACCCGCTGCCCAGGAACAGGTTGCTGGTGGGGCTCACCGCGGCGGCCGCACCGGTGTCGCGCAGCAGGGCGCGGTCGGTGTCGTCCAGATGGATGCAGTGGGCGTACAGCGCGCGCTCGCGCAGCAGGCCGAAATCGGCGTATACGCCCAGGTAGCTGCGCGCCTGCGGGTACAACTCGCGCACCCAGCGCACCTCGTCCAGGTTTTCGGCCACGTGCGACTGCACCCACACGTCGGGGTGGCGCGCCGCCAGCTCGCCGGCCCCGCGCATCTGGGCGTCGGAGCAGCTGGGCGCAAAGCGCGGGGTGATGGCGTAGCCCAGCCGCCCCCGGCCGTGCCAGCGCCCGATCAGCGTTTCGGTGTCCACCAGGCTTTGCGCGGTCTGGTCGCGCACGCCGTCGGGGGAATGGCGGTCCTGCAACACCTTGCCCGCCACCAGGCGCAAGCCACGCGCCCAGGCCCGCTCCATGAGCGCGTCCACCGACCCCGGGTGCGAGGTGGCAAAGGTCAGGGCCGTGGTCACGCCCTGGCGCCGCAGTTCGTCGAGGAAAAATTCGGCCACCTCGCCGGCGTAGGCCGGGTCGGCGAAGCGCGACTCGTGCGGAAAGGTGTAGTGCTCCAGCCAGGGCAGGAGGCCCTCGGCGGGCGAACCGATCACGTCGGTCTGCGGGTAGTGGATGTGCAGATCCACGAACCCCGGAGCGATCAGGCGTCCGGGGTGGTGCTGCACCGGCACATCGGGGTATTGGGCACGCAACTCGCGGTAAGCCCCCACCGCCTGCACCCGTTGCACGCCCTGCGGGTCCGGGGCCAGCAGCAGCAGGCCATCGGCCTCGTAACAGGGGGCGGGGGCATCGGCACGGGGGTCGAACCAGAGGATGGCGGCGCGGTGGGCTTGCATGGGCGCGAGCTTAACGCCTGCCGGCGCAGGACCCATACGGCCCGGCGCATGGTGCTCATGCGCCCGTCCTCCGGGGGTGGGCCACAAACTGAAAAAGCCTCGCAACCGTGAGATTGCGAGGCTTTACAGATTTGGTGCGGCTGGCAGGATTCGAACCCACGACCCCTTGGTTCGTAGCCAAGTACTCTATCCAACTGAGCTACAGCCGCTTGCTGAAGCTAGAAGTGTAACACGATTTATATGCCTACTTCCAACTTAATTTCGATGATGTTTTAAGACATTGTGGCCTACTGGCATCACCGAAACAGCCTTGAATTGTAATCCGAAAAAATCGGATTTTTTGAAGACCCCCAAAAAATCACGCCATCGGATCTGAATCCAGGATTTGGTAGGGCGTGTTGGACTTGAACCAACGACCAAAGGATTATGAGTCCTCTGCTCTGACCAACTGAGCTAACGCCCCGAACCAAGCCGGGCAGTTTAGCAGAGCCCTGCCGCTCAGCCGTCGGGCAGGATGCGGCCTTTGCCGGCCCGTTTGGCCTGGTACATCCAGGCGTCGGCGGTCTTGACCAGGCCCTGGGGCGACTCGCCGCTGCCGGGCAAATACATGGCCACGCCGACGCTGGCCCCCACCTGCGCCAGCGCGCCCGACACCAGGACCGGGCGCTCCAGCTGCGCCAACAGCTTCTGCGCCACCTGGCGGGCCGCCGCCAAGCCCCCGTTGAGTTGCTCCAGCACCACGGTGAACTCGTCGCCGGCCAGGCGCACCACGCTGTCGCTCTGGCGCACCTGGGCGCGCAGGCGGGTCGCCACTTCGCGCAGCACGACATCGCCGGCGTCGTGGCCCAGGGTGTCGTTCACGGCTTTGAAGCCGTCCAGGTCGATGAACAGCAGCGCCAGTGGCTTGTCTTCGCGGTCGGCGCGGGCCAGCGCCTGGGGCAGCATTTCTTCCAGGGCGCGGCGGTTGAACAGACCCGTCAACGGGTCGATGCGGGCCTCGCGCAGGCGCCGCTCTTCCTCGCGCTTGCGCTCGGAAATGTCGTGCATGAAGGCGCTGAACAGGTGCTGCCCGTCCACCTCCAGCGCGCGGATGCGGAGTTCCAGCGTCAGCTCGCTGCCGTCCTGGCGCACGGCGGGCAGTTCCAGGCGCTGGTCCATCATTTTGGAGCGCCCGGTGCGCAGGTAGCGTTGCAGGCCGGCCAGGTGCGCCTCGCGCAGCGCGGGCGGCACGATCAACTGGGACAGCGGCTGGCCGATGGCCTGGGCCGCGGACCAGCCAAAAATCGCGCTGGCCTGCAGATTCCAGGCGGTGACGCGGCCGTCCTCGTCCATGCCCACGTAGGCGTCGTTGGCGTGCTCCAGCACCGCGGCCAGTTCGGCCTCGCGGCGGCGCAGGTCGCGCGCCGACAGGGTCTGCTGCTCCACCGCCGCCTGCAGTTGCGCGTTGGCCCGCTGCAACTCCTGGGTGCGCTGGGCCACCCGCACCTCCAGGTCCTGCATGGCCGCGGCCAGCGCGGCCTCGGCGCATTTGCGGGCCCCAATGTCCTTGACGATGACGACGTAGTACTCCAACTGCCCGGCAGCGTTGAACTTCTGGGTCACGTTCTGCTGCACCCACACCGGCTCGCCGTCGGGCCGCAGGTAGCGTTTTTCCAGTTGGTAGTGGTCGGCCTCGCGCCGTTGCAACGCCTCCAGCAGGGGTTCTTCCTGTGCCACGTCGTCGGGGTGGGTCAGGGCACGCAGGGTGGCCTGGCGCACCGCATCGGCGCTGCGGCCCAGCATCTGGCACAAGGCGCCGTTGGCGCTGATCCAGCCGCCGTCCGGCGCCACCAGGGCGATGCCGACGGCGGCCAGCTCGAACATGCTGCGGTAACGGGCCTCGCTGGCCAGCAGCACCGCCTGGGAACGGTCCAGCTGGTCGCGGGCCAGCGCCAGGGTTTCGCGCAGCTGCACCTCCTTGCTGACCAGGTCGGCCAGGTCCTGCAGAGCCTGGATGTCGTCGGGGCCGGGGCGGCGCGGCTTGTCGTCGATGGCGCACAAGGTGCCCAGCGCCACCCCGCCGCTGGTGCGGATGGGCACGCCCGCGTAAAAGCGGATGCCGGGCGCATCGGTCACCAAGGGGTTGTCCAGAAAACGCGGGTCCTGGGTCGCGTCGCCCACCACCAGCGGCGCGGTCTGCAAAATGGCGTGGGCACAGAAGGCCTGGTCGCGCGGGGTTTCGGTCGCGTCCAGCCCCACGCGCGACTTGAACCACTGCCGGTCCCGGTCAATCAGCGAGACCAGGGCGATCGGCACGTTCAGCAAGCGCGCCGCGAGCCGGGTGATGCGGTCCAGGGCGGGTTCGGGCGGGGAATCCAGCAGCGCCAACGCGTGCAGCAGCGCCAGGCGCTCGGCTTCGTCGGGCGGCAGCGGAGCAGCGCTCACTTGTTCTGGCTCAGGGCGTTGCTCACCAGTTTGGCGGTGATGTCGACGATCTGGATCATCCGGTCGTAGGGCATGCGCTGCGGCCCGATCACGCCCAGCGTGCCCACCACCTGGCCATCCACTTCATAAGGTGCGCTGACCACCGACAGTTCTTCGTAGGGCACGACCTGGCTTTCGCCGCCGATGAAGATGCGCACGCCCTCGGCCTGGTGCGACACCTCCAGCAGGCGCATGAGCTGGGTCTTCTGCTCGAACAGGTCGAACATCTTGCGCAGGTGGCCCATGTCGTGGGTGAAGTCGCTCACCGACAGCAGGTTGCGCTCGCCCGACACCACCACGTCGTCCTGGGCGGCCATGGCCTCGGAGCCGGCCTCCACCGCCTTGACCATGAGCGCCGCGATTTCGCCGCGCAGCGCATCGACCTCGGTTTTCAGGCGCTCGCGCACCGCGTCAATGGTCAGGCCCGCGTAGTGGGCGTTGAGGAAATTGGCCGCCTCCTGCAACTGCGTCTGGGTAAAGTCCGACTGGGTGTGGATGACGCGGTTCTGCACCTCGCCGTCGGGTGAGACCAGAATGACCAGCACCCGCCGGTCGGACAGGCTGAGGAATTCGATGTGCCGAAACACCGACGAGCGCTTGGGTGCCATGACCACGCCGACGAACTGCGACAGGCTCGACAACATGTGCGCCGCCTGGTTGATGACCTGCAGCGGCCGGTCGGCGACCAGGCTGCTGGGCGTGGCCAGCTGGTCGCGGCGCACGGTGAGCATGGTGTCCACGAACAGGCGGTAACCGCGCGCGGTGGGGATGCGCCCGGCCGAGGTGTGGGGGCTGGCGATCAGGCCCAGCTCCTCCAGGTCGCTCATCACGTTGCGGATGGTGGCGGGCGACAGGTCCAGCCCGGCCGCGCGCGACAGGGTGCGCGAACCGACGGGTTGACCGTCGGCGATGTATCGCTCGACCAAGGTCTTCAAAAGCAGCTTGGAGCGGTCGTCTAACATTGGCCCATTGTAAAAAGCTTGTGCTGTAATTTGAGCATGAATTTGCCCCCCGCGCCGCCCCCGTCCGCCCCCGCCCGCCCGGGCAGCAGCCGCTTCCGCCACGTGGCCATCGTGGGCAAATACCACGCCGTGGGGTCGCGCGACGCGCTGGAACGCATCGCCCACTTTCTGCACGACCAGGGCTGCGAGGTGGCCATCGAGCACGACACCGCGCACAACACCGGCCTGACGCACTACCACGTGCTCGACGTGGCCGGCATCGGCCGCGAATGCGACTTGGCGCTGGTCATGGGCGGCGACGGCACCATGCTCGGCATCGCGCGGCAACTGGCGCGCCACAAGGTGCCGCTGGTGGGCATCAACCAGGGGCGGCTGGGTTTCATCACCGACATCCCCTTCCTCGACTTTGAAACCCACCTGCAACCCATTTTGCGCGGCCAGTACGAGGAAGACCGGCGCGCGCTGATGCAGGCCGGCGTGCTGCGCGACGGCCGCTACGTGTTCGAGACCATCGCCATGAACGACGTGGTGGTCAACCGCGGCGTCTCGCCCGGCATGGTGGAACTGCGGGTGGAGGTGGACGGCCACTTTGTGGCCAACCAGCGCGCCGACGGGCTGATCATCGCCTCGCCCACCGGCTCCACCGCCTACGCGCTGTCGGCCGGCGGGCCGCTGCTGCACCCGGCCATCGACGGCTGGATCATGGCGCCGATCGCGCCGCACACCCTGTCCAACCGCCCCATCGTGCTGCCGGCCACCGGCGAAATCGCGGTGGAAATCGTCGCCGGCCGCGACGCCAGCGCCCACTTCGACATGCAGACCTTCACCAGCCTGCTGCACGGCGACCGCATCACCGTGCGCCGCTCGGTGCACGAGTTGTGTCTGCTGCACCCGGTCGGCTGGAGCTATTTCGACACATTGCGCAAGAAACTGCACTGGAACGAAGGGGTGGTGACATGAGCTGGCAGCGCATGGTGTTGCGCGATTTCGTCATCGTGCGCGCACTCGACCTGGACCTGCGCCCGGGCTTCACCGTGCTGACCGGCGAAACCGGGGCCGGCAAATCCATCCTGATCGATGCGCTGCAACTGGTGCTGGGTGCCCGCGCCGACGCCGGCGTGGTGCGCGAAGGCGCGGCGCGGTGCGAGATCAGCGCCGAGTTCGAGCCGCGCCCGGCGGTCCTGGCCTGGCTGCAGGACAACGGCTTTGCCGCCGACCCCGGTGAGCCGCTGCTGCTCAAGCGCAGCATCGACACCCAGGGCCGCAGCCGCGCCTGGATCAACGGGGGTCCGGCCACCGCCGGTCAGCTCAAGGCGCTGGCCGACGCGCTGGTGGACATCCACGGCCAACACGCCTGGCAAAGCCTGACCCGGCCCGACGCGGTGCGCGAGCTGCTGGACCGCTACGCCCAGCTCGACACCCGCCCACTGGCGGCACTGTGGAACGCCTGGCGCCAGGCCCTGCGCACCCTGGAGCAGGCGCGCCAGCAACAGGCCACCCTGCAAACCGAGCGCGAACGGCTGCAGTGGCAGATCGGTGAGCTGGACAAGCTCGCGCCCCAGCCCGGCGAGTGGGACGAACTCAACCTGCAGCACGGCCGCCTGGCCCACGCCCAGGGCCTGATCGACGCCGCGCAAGCCGCCCTGCACGCCCTGGACGACGCCGAGCCCAGCGCCAGCACCCTGGTGCACCGCGCGTTGCAGGCGCTGCAGGAGCAGCAGCACATCGAGCCCCGCTACGCCGAACTGGCCGACGCGCTGCAAGCCGCGCTGGCCCAGATCGAAGACGCCTGCCACGACCTGCAACACCACGCCAGCCAGACCGAGCTGGACCCGGCCGCCCTGGAAGCGCTGGACCAGCGCCTGGGGCTGTGGGTATCGCTGGCCCGGCGGCACCGCTGCGCGCCCGACGAGCTGCCGCAGCGGCTGGCCCAATGGCAACAAGCCCTGGCCGAACTCGACCGTCACACCGACCTGGACGCCCTGCAACAGGACGAACGCCGCGCCCACCAGGCGCTGGTCAAGGCCGCGCACACCGTCACCCGGCAGCGCCAGGCCGCGGCGCAGCGGCTGTCGGCTGCCATCACCGAGGCCATGCAAGGCCTGGGCATGGCCGGCGGGCGCTTCGAAGCGCGGCTGCTGCCGCTGGACGAGCCCCAGGCGCACGGCCTGGAAAACGTCGAATTCCTGGTGGCCGGCCACCCGGGCAGCACCCCTCGCCCGGTGGGCAAGGTCGCCTCCGGCGGCGAACTGTCGCGCATCGCACTGGCCATTTCGGTCACCACCAGCCAACTCGGCGCGGCCCCTACCCTGATTTTTGACGAGGTGGACAGCGGCATCGGCGGCGCGGTGGCGCACACCGTGGGCCGGCTCATGCGCCAGCTCGGCCAGGACCGCCAGGTGTTGGCCGTGACCCACCTGCCCCAGGTGGCCGCCTGCGCCGACCAGCACCTGCGCGTGAGCAAAACCCAGGGCGCCGAAGGCACCGCGAGCGCGGTCCAACCCATCGACCACGACGAGCGGGTGCGCGAACTCGCCCGCATGCTGGGCGGCGACAAGCTCTCCGACACCTCGCTGGCCCATGCGCGCGAGATGATGCAGCCATGACCGCGCCGGCCATGCAGCTCGTGCTCATCACCGGCATGTCGGGTTCGGGCAAGTCGGTGGCGCTGCACGCGCTGGAAGACTCCGGTTTTTACTGCGTGGACAACCTGCCGCCCGAGCTGCTGGAAGCCCTGATCGAGGTGGAACAGGCCCACGGCGCCGAACGCGTGGCCGTGGCCATGGACGTGCGCAGCGCCAAGTCCCTGCCCGATCTGCCGCAACGGCTGCGCCAGATTCAGGCGCGCGGCCAGCCGCTGACCACGCTGTTTCTGGACACCACCACCGAAACCCTGGTGAGGCGCTTTTCCGAAACGCGGCGCCTGCACCCCCTGTCGCTGAAAGACACGCTGGACCAGCGCCGCGCGCTGGTGGACGCGATCGAGCAGGAGCGCGAGTTGCTCAGCGCGCTGCGCGAGCAAGCGCTGGTGCTGGACACCAGCCAGCTCAAGGCCTCGCACCTGCGCAGCGAGGTCAAGGCCCTGCTGCACCGCGCCCCGGCCACGCTGACGCTGGTGTTCGAGTCGTTCGCGTTCAAGCGTGGCATCCCGATGGACGCCGACTTCGTCTTCGACGTGCGCATGCTGCCCAACCCGCACTACGAGCCCGAACTGCGCCCGCTGACCGGCCAGGACGCGCCGGTGGCCGCCTACCTGCGGGCCGAAGCCGAGGTGCAGGCCATGGAAGAGCACATCAGCGGTTTTCTGGAGCACTGGCTGCCGCGCATGGTGGCCGACCACCGCAGCTACGCCACTGTGGCGGTGGGCTGCACCGGCGGGCAACACCGCTCGGTCTACCTGGTGGAACAATTGGCGCGGCGCTTTGCCCCCCACTGGCCGGTGCAACACCGCCACCGCGAGCTGGACGCCCTCAAGCACCAGGGCAGCTGAACCCTCAGGCCGCCCAGCGTGCCAGCAGCCACGTGCGCAGGGGCGCGGGCAAACCCAGGTCCAATGCTTCCGGCCCCTTCACCCAACGCGTGGGCAGCACCCCGGCCAGCGGTGGCTCGCCCACGCCGCGCCAGGGCACTTCCACTGGGTACAGCAGCAGCTCGCGGTGGGTCAGGCTGTGGCGCAGCACAGGGTGTTCAACGACACGCTCTGGCGCGGTCTGCGCGGCCGCCAGCAGTTCGTCCCGCCCGGCCAACACCGGAAAGGCAAACAGACCCGACCAGATACCTGTCTGCGGTCGTTGCTGCAACCAGACCGCACCGTCGGGCCGGCGCCACACCAGCAGCCACCAGGCCTCGGTGCGGCGCAGCAGCTTGCGGGTCTTGACCGGAAACGCGGTCGGTCGGCCCTGCGCCCGCGCGGCACACAAGGTCTGCGCGGGGCAGAGCAGGCATTGCGGTTGGCTGCGGGTGCAGACCGTGGCGCCCAGGTCCATCAGCCCCTGGGTGTAGCGCGCCATCTCGGCCGGCTCTGGCTGGTCCGGCACCAGCGCCTGGGCCAACGCCCACAGGGCTTTTTCCTGGGCGGCCACGGCCAGGTCACCGTCGAACGCCAGCAAACGCGTCAGCACGCGCTTGACATTGCCGTCGAGGATGGACACCGGCTCACCGAAACAGAAGGAGGCGATGGCCGCGGCGGTGGAACGGCCGATGCCGCTGAGGGTCTGCAAATCGGCCGACCGCGGCGGGAAAGCGCCACCCCACTCGGCCACCACCTGCTGGGCGCAGCGGTGCAGGTGGCGCGCCCGGCTGTAATAGCCCAGGCCGCTCCACAGGGCCAGCACATCGTCCAGGGGCGCGGCGGCCAGGCTGGCCACGTCCGGAAAACGCGCCAGGAAGCGCGGGTAATAGGCCAGCACGGTGCTCACCTGGGTCTGCTGCAGCATGATTTCGGACAACCACACCCGGTAGGGGTCGCGCGTGCCCTGCCACGGCAAACCGTGGCGTCCGTGCTGCGCCTGCCAGCGCACCAGTTGCGGGAAGAAGCCCGCCCGCACCGCCTCAGGAGGCATCGGCAACGCCGTCTGCAGCGGCCCCTGCTGCGACACTGGGGGCACCGGGCCAGTCTGACGATGCACCCAGCGGCACCGCCTGAGCGGCAGCGGCCTCGGGGACCTGCGCCGTCAGCGCCAGGAAGGCGTCGCGCTCGCCCTCCAGCTGCTGCAGGCGCTGCTGCAATTCGCCCAGGCGCTCGTCCAAACCGCCGGCGGCCTGCTGGATGCGGTGCACCGCCTCGATGCGTCGGGCGAAGTTCTTGCGCCGCTCGCGCAACTGGCTGTCGAGTTGCGCCGCCGCCGATTTGTTCCACAGCTCCACCTCGTTCGAGGCGGACTCATACACCGTTTTCAGACGCGACACCACCGCCTTGGCCAGGCGGTCGGCAAATTCCGGCTGGGCCAGGCGGAACACGTTCGTCAAACCCAGGTACTGTAGGTGGTTGCGCTCGATCAGGTCCAGCTCGTCGGCAAAACGCTCCAGGTACATGCGGTCGGGCAACTGCAGCGCAAAACCGAACTCGGCGTTCAGTTCGCGGAAGGTGCCCCCGAGCATGTCCTGCACCTCCTGGGCCTTCTGTTGCGCCAGGCGCAGGCCCGTGCGCAAGCGGTCGAAGGCCTCGGTGTAGACGCGCTTGACCCCGAGCTTGATGCCGGGCTGCTTGAGCGCGGCGGCGAACTGCGCCATCTCGGCCTTGAGGTGGTTGCTGCCCAGCAGGGCAAACACCTCTTTCAGCAGCTTGAGGTGCACCGAGCGCACCGCCTGGATGCGGGCGCCGCTGCTGTCGAACTCCGCCTGCTCCTGCTCAATCCGCAGGCGCATCTGGCGGATCACCGTGCCGTTCTTGCCGCGCAGGGCTTCGAGTTCCTGCACCTGCTCGACCAGCTCACGGGTGCGGGCGTGCAGTTGCTGCCCCACCTCGGCACGCAGGGTCTGCAGCGAAGCGACCACGCCCGCTTCCAGAATGGCGCGGCGCTGGCCCAGCACGTCTTCGGCCAGCGCGGTCTCCAGGTCGGACAAACGGCTTTCGCGCAGCAAGGCGGCGTCGTTGCGCACCTTGGCCAGCAAGCCCTTTTGGGCCGACACCGCGATCACCTGCTGCGGCTGCAGCCCCAACACCTGGGCCGAATCCTCGCGCTGGCGCTGGATCTGCGCCTCGATGTAGGCGGGTGTGCTCAGTTCGTCCCAGAGCGTGTCGATTTTGTTGAGCACCACCAGCCGCGAATCGTGCCGCTCGGCGACCGGTGCCAGGTGTTCGCGCCACATCGCCAGGTCGGACTTGCTCACCCCCGCGTCCGCCGCCAGGATGAACACCACCGCGTGCGCCTGCGGCAACAGGCTCACCGTCAGCTCCGGCTCGGCACCGATGGCGTTCAAGCCCGGCGTGTCCAGAATGACCAGGCCCTGCTTGAGCAGCGGGTGCGCCATGTTGATGAGCGCATGGCGCCAGCGCGGCACTTCCAGCAAGCCGTCGGGACCTGGGAGCGGGTTGTCCTCGGGCGCGTCGTCGTGCCAGAACCCCAGGGCGCGGGCCTCGTCCTGGCTCACGTGGCGCACCTCGGCCACCTTTTCGATGGCGCGGGCCAGCTGCTGCGGGTCGTTCACATCCAGGTCGATGCGTTCCCACTGGTCGGGGGCGCTGCGCCACTCAAGCAGCGACTGCGGCTGCAGCCGCGTTTCGATGGGCAGCAGCCGCAGGCAGGGCGGCACTTCGGCGTCGTAACCCAGTTCGGTCGGGCACATGGTGGTGCGCCCGGCGCTGGCCGGCATGATGCGGCGGCCGTAACCGGCGAAAAACACCGCGTTGATCAGCTCCGACTTGCCGCGCGAAAACTCGGCCACGAAAGCCACCATGACCTTGTCGCTGCGCAACTGCTCGCGCAGGCGATCGAGCCGCTCGCGCACGCCGGCGTCCAGCAGGTCGCGGGCCAGCAGCCATTCGGCCAGGGCGGCCAGCTTCGCTTCATGCGCCTGGCGCCACGCGCTGTGCTCGTCGAATTCCTGGTTGAATGACATGGAAAGGTCCGCGGATGCACCGCCATGGGTCTGGATCGGGCCAATATAGCGCATCGACACCGCCGCGGGCATGCCCAGCCCTCAAGGCCGCTGGCACACCGAGCAGTAAAACGTGGAACGCTGCCCCTGGCGCAGTTGCCGCACCGGGCTGGCACAGACGCGGCAAGGCTGCCCAGCGCGGTCGTAGACCATAGTTTCGAGCTGGAAGTAACCGGTTTGCCCTTGGGCGTTGGAGAAATCCTTCAAGGTGCTGCCCCCCACCTCCAGCGCCCGGGACAGCACCGTGCGGATGGCGGCGTGCAGCCGCGCCACCCGGGGCCGGCTCAAGCGCTGGGCCACCACGGTGGGCCGTATGCCCGCCAGAAACAGCGCCTCCGACGCGTAGATGTTGCCCACCCCCACCACCAGCTGCCCGGCCAACAAGACCTGCTTGATCGGGGCCTGGCGCTGGCGCAAGGCCTGGTAGAACGCCTCGGCGTCGAACGCTTCCGTCAGCGGCTCCACCCCCAGGTGCCCCAAGAGCTTGCGGGCCACCGGGTCGGCCTCGTCCCGGACATGCACCACCGCCCCGAAACGGCGCGGGTCGTGCAGGCGCAGCACCCCGCGGTCGGTGCGCAACTCAAAATGGTCGTGCGGCCCGGCCGCGGGCAGGTCCAGCGCGAACTGCAAACTGCCCGACATGCCCAAGTGCAACAACAACAGGCCCTCGTTCAGGTCCAGCAACAGGTATTTGCCACGGCGCCGCACCCCCCGCACCGTGCGCCCGGCCAGGGCCGCCGGGTCCACGCCCAACGGCCAGCGCAGCGGTTTGCCCAGCCACGCCCCCAGCACCCGCGCCCCGGCAATCCGGTCGGCGAAACTGCGGCGGGTGACTTCAACTTCAGGCAATTCGGGCATACACAAACTCACGGTGGGGGCACGGGCCATCCATTATCATGAAGGCATGTCCCGGGCCCCCTTCACGACCCTGATGGCCGCTGCCATCGCCTGCACCCTGACCACACCGTTCGCGGCCTGGGCGCAAACCGACACCCCACCCCGCCCAGCCCCACCGACAGTCGATACGCCCACCTCATCCGACCTGGACGCGGAACTGTTCTACCAATTGTTGCTGGGCGAACTGCAGCTGCGCGAGAACGACCCCGGCGCCGCCTTCTCCCTGCTGCACGACGCCGCCCAGCGCACCCAGCGGCCCGAGCTGTACCGCCGCGCGGTGGAAATTGCCCTGCAAAGCCGGGCCGGCAACGCCGCCCTGAGCGCGGTCCGCGACTGGGTCCGCGCCCACCCCGACCAGGAAGAGCCCCACCGCTACGAACTGCAGATCCTGCTCGCCCTGAACCGCCCGGCCGACATCGGCACGCCCCTGCGCCACCTCATCCGCCTGGCCCCGGCTGATCGCCGCAACGACGTGATCGCCGCCATCCCGCAAACCGTGGCCCGCACCGAAGACAAGAGCGCCACCCTCAAAGCCCTGCAGGAAGCCCTGAAACCGGCCCTGGCCGACCCCCACACCGCCGCCGCGGCCTGGGTCACCCTGGGGCGCCTGCAACTGGCCAACGGCGCCCCCGGCGAAGCCTTGCGCTCGGCCCAACAGGCCCTGGCGCGCCAACCGCATTCCCCCACCGGCGCGGCCCTGGCGCTGGAGCTGGTCGAGCGCGAACAGCCCGGGGCCCACGCCGCCTTCCAGGCCTTTCTGCAAACCCCACCCGAAGCCTCCGGCCGCGCCCGGCTGCCCCTCCACCTGACCTTCGTGCGCCTGCTGCTCGACCAGCGCCGTTGGGCCGACGCCACGCAGGAACTCGACCGCCTCCGGCGCAGCACCCCGCCACCGCCCGAGGTCTGGTTACTCCAGGGCCTGCTGGACGGGCTGCAGCACCGCCCCCAGGCGGCCGAAGCGGCCTTGCAGCGCTACCTGGAACTGGCTCAGGCCCAGCCCGCCGAAGACAACCGCCCAGGCCGCACCCAGGCCCTGCTGCAACTCGCGCAGATGGCCGAACAGCGGCAGGACTACGCCGCCGCCAACGCCTGGCTGGACCAGATCGACCCGGGCGATGACATCTTGGCCGTGCAACTGCGCCGTGCCACCGTGCTCGCCCGGCAAGGCCAGCTCGACCGCGCGCGCGCGCTGCTGCGCCACCCCCCGGCGCGCAACGACGCGGAACTGCGGCGCCAGTGGCTGGCCGAAGCGCAACTGCTACGCGACGTGGGCCAGCCGACCCTGGCCTACGCGGTCTACACCGAAGCCGCCGCCCGCTTTCCCGACGACGCCGACCTCGCCTACGAGCGGGCCATGGCCGCCGAAAAAACCGGCCGGCACGACGAGATGGAGGCACAGTTGCGCGCCCTGATCGCGCGCCAGCCCGATTTCCACCACGCCTACAATGCCCTGGGCTACGCCCTGGCCGACCGCAACGAACGCCTGCCTGAAGCCAAGGCCCTGATCCAGAAAGCCTTGGCAGCGGCCCCCAACGACCCCTTCATCCTCGACAGCCTGGGCTGGGTCGAATTCCGCCTGGGCCACCACGCCGAGGCCCTGCGCGTCCTGCGCGACGCCTACCAACGCCGCCCCGACGCCGAAATTGCCGCCCACCTGGGCGAAGTCCACTGGGCGGCCGGACAACACGAAGCCGCCCTGGCCATCTGGCGCGAGGGTTTGCGGCTCAACCCCGACAACCCCACCCTGCGCCAGACCCTGCAACGCCTGCAGGTCACCCCATGACCCCGGCGCCTCGCACGCACCGGGCCTGGGCCACCCGGCGCACCCTGGTGTGCTGGGCCGCGGCCATCCTCAGCGGCTGTGCCCTGCCCCCCAAGCCCACCGCCCCCGCGGGCGAGAACGCCTGGTCCGGTCGCCTGGCCCTGCACATCCTGAGCGAGCCGGCGCAGCACCTAAGCGCAGGCTTCGAACTGAGCGGATCGGCCGAACAGGGCGAACTGCGCCTCCTGTCCCCCCTGGGCCAGACCGTCGCGGCCGCACGCTGGTCACCGCAAGGCGCCTGGCTCGAGCGCGGTGACGAACGGCGCGCCTACGCCGACACCCAAGCCTTGACCACCGAACTCACCGGCACCCCCCTGCCCTTGTCGCCCCTGTTCGCCTGGCTGCGCGGCCAGCCCGCCCCGGTCGCCGGCTGGGAAGTCGACCTGAGCCAACACGCCGACGGCCGGCTGCGCGCCCAGCGGCTGCATCCGGCGCCCACCGTGCAACTGCGCCTGGTGTTCCAGTGATGGCCACGCCCATGAAGCGCCTGCTGGACGTGCCAGCACCCGCCAAACTCAACCTGTTTCTGCACGTCGTCGGTCAGCGGCCCGACGGCTACCACCTCCTGCAATCGGTGTTCATGCTCATCGACTGGGCCGACACCCTGCACTTCGAATGCCGCCGCGACGGCCAGATCAGCCGCGAGGACCTCAACGGCGACGCCCTGCCCCTGCCCGAACACGACCTGGTGGTGCGTGCCGCCCGCGCCCTGCAGCAGGCCAGCGGCAGCCCCCTCGGTATGGCGGTGGCCCTGGACAAGCGCATTCCCATGGAGGCCGGACTCGGCGGCGGCTCCAGCGACGCGGCCAGCACCCTGCTGGCCCTGAACCGGCTGTGGGGGCTGCACTGGCCGCTGGAACGGCTGCTGCCCCTGGGCATGGCACTGGGGGCCGACGTGCCTTTTTTCCTGGGCGGGCACCATGCCTGGGTCGAAGGCATTGGCGAACAACTCCAGCCCATTCCCTTGCCCAGCGGCGACTTTCTGGTGCTCAAACCGCCCACCGGCGTGCCCACCCCGAAGATTTTTCAGAGCCCCGATTTGAAACGCGACGAAAAACGCGCTAAAATCGAAGACTTCGTTGCAAACGATGCGAAACAAATCTTCGGATGGGGTCGCAACAACCTGCAACCTGTGGCCAGCCACTGGTGCCCGGACATTGAAACCGGACTGCAGTGGCTGAACATCCAAGGCCTCAATGGCCGGATGACAGGTTCAGGCAGCGCGATCTTCGCGCCGGTGCAGCAGACCGTCGACCTGTCGACCCTGCCCACCGGATGGATCGCAAAAATTTGCAAGAATTTGCCTGAGCATCCTTTGATTGGGTGGCGTTAACGGTTAGAATACCGGACGTTGCTCAAACGAGATGAGCAAGCACTGCATACGGTGCGCTGCGTCAGCAGCGAACCAGTGTAGGGGAGTCGCCAAGTTGGTTAAGGCACCGGATTTTGATTCCGGCATGCGAGGGTTCGAGTCCTTCCTCCCCTGCCAAATGAATTTCATTCAGCAAGACATACAGCGGCCTTCGGGCCGCAACTTGTTTGTACCAGCCAGAAACGAAGCGGGTGTCGCCATGCAAACATCTACCTCCGCGCAAGCGCCGGACTTCATGATCTTCACCGGCAACGCCAATCCGGTTCTGGCCGCCGACATCGCCCAGCACCTGGGCATGTCGCTCGGCGGCGCCGACGTGGGCCGCTTCTCCGACGGCGAAGTCACGGTCGAGATCACCGAAAACGTGCGCGCCCGCGACGTTTTCATCATCCAGTCCACCTGCGCGCCGACCAATGAGAACCTGATGGAACTCATCATCATGGTCGATGCCTTGAAGCGCGCCTCCGCCGCCCGCATTTCGGCCGTGATCCCCTATTTCGGTTACGCCCGCCAGGACCGCCGCCCGCGCTCCACCCGGGTGCCGATTTCGGCCCGTGTGGTCGCCAACATGCTCGAAGCCGTCGGCGTCAACCGCGTGCTGACCATGGACCTGCACGCCGACCAGATCCAGGGCTTCTTCAACATCCCGGTGGACAACATCTACGCGTCCCCGGTGCTGCTGGGCGATCTGCGCGCCAAGAACTACCCCGACCTGCTGGTCGTGTCGCCCGACGTGGGTGGCGTGGTGCGCGCCCGTGCCCTGGCCAAACAGCTCGGTTGCGACATGGCCATCATCGACAAGCGCCGCCCCAAGGCCAACGTGTCCGAAGTGATGCACGTGATCGGTGACATCGAAGGCCGCAACTGCGTGATCATGGACGACATGATCGACACCGCAGGCACCCTGGTCAAAGCCGCTGAAGTACTCAAGGAGCGTGGCGCCAAGAGCGTGTACGCCTACTGCACCCACCCGATTTTCTCCGGCCCCGCCATCGACCGCATCGCCAAGGGCGACGCGCTCGACGAAGTGGTCGTGACCAACACCATTCCCTTGAGTCAGGCCGCCCAGGCCTGCGCCAAGATCCGCCAGCTCTCCGTGGCGCCGCTGATGGCCGAAACCATCTCGCGCATCGCCAACGGTGAGTCGGTCATGAGTTTGTTCGCGGAATAAGCCCCGCGGCAATGAGCCGGCGCCCCCAGGGGTGCCTTTTATAGACAGGGGCCTTCTGGTCGCGGAAAGCCCCCATTGGAGTTAGACCATGCAATTCACCGCTTTTGAGCGCGCCAAGCAGGGCACGGGTGCGAGCCGCCGCCTGCGCAACACCGGCCGCACCCCCGGCATCGTTTTCGGTGGCAACACCGATCCCGCCACCATCGAACTCGACCACAACGCGCTGTACCACGCGCTGCAGAAAGAGTCGTTCCACGCCTCCGTCCTCGACATGGAGCTGAACGGCCAGGTCGAAAAGGTGCTGCTGCGCGCCGTGCAATACCACCCCTTCAAGCCGCTGGTCCTGCACGTGGACTTCCAGCGCGTGGACGAGAAGACCCGCCTGCACAAGAAAGTGCCGCTGCACTTCGTGGGCGCTGAGAACTCGCCGGCCGTGAAGAACGACAAGTGCGTCGTGAACCACGTCGTCACCGACATCGAAATCGAGTGCCTGGCCATCCAACTGCCCGAGTTCATCGCCGTGGACCTGAGCGCCGCCACCACCGGCCAGTCCATCCACGCCAACGACCTGCAACTGCCGGCCGGCGTGAAGCTGGTGACCCACGGCAAGCCGAACCCCACCATCGCCACCATCGTGGCCCCGGTGGAAGAAGTGATTGCCGCCCCCGTGGCCACCACCGACGACAAGAAAAAGAAGAAAAAGTGATGCTTCGCGCAGCCGGCCCAGCCCGTTTGTCGGGCCTGGCCGGTGCGTCCCAAGGCCCGCTCTGCGGGCCTTTTTCATGGGCACAGCCCCAACACCCCCAGCCCTGGGCGACACAATGGGCACTGCATCCCCGAAAGCACACGCATGATCAAACTGCTGGTGGGCCTGGGCAACCCCGGGCCCGAGTACGAAGACACCCGACACAACGCCGGCTTCTGGTGGGTCGATGCCATCGCGCGCGAGCTGAAAACCCAGTTGCAGCCCGAACGGGGCTACTTTGGCAACGTGGCCCGCACCACCGTCGGCGGTCGGCCGCTGTGGCTGCTGGAGCCCATGACCTACATGAACCGCTCGGGGCAAGCGGTGGCGGCACTGGCGCGGTTTTTCAAGATTGCGCCGGATGAGATTCTGGTGGCCCACGACGAACTCGACCTGCCCCCGGGCGAGCTGAAGCTGAAAAAAGGCGGCGGCCACGCCGGCCACAATGGTCTGCGCGACATCCACGCGCAACTGGGCAGCAGCGACTACTGGCGGCTGCGCATCGGCATTGGCCACCCGGGCGACAAATCGGAAGTGGCCAACTGGGTGCTGAAAAAGCCCGCACCAGACCAGCGCGAAGCCCTGTCACGGGCCCTCGAACGCGCCGTCCGCGCCCTGCCCGATCTGCTGGAAGACCGCATGGACAAGGCCACAGCCTTGCTGCACACCAGCAAACCACCCCGGCCGAAGCCGCCCAAACCCAGCGAGGCGAACAACTGAACGCCCCTGCCCCGCCCGAGCGGGGCAGGTACCACGCAAAGACGCCCCAGGGCCGATGCTGGGATCAGCGGGGGCCGCGACGCGGCGCGGGCGCGGGGCTGCCCGCACGGGTTTCGATGTGACGGAAGGTGATGCGACCCTTGGTCAGGTCGTAGGGCGACAACTCCAGCGACACCTTGTCGCCCGCCAGGATGCGGATGTGGTGCTTGCGCATCTTGCCACCGGAATAGGCGATCAGGGTGTGACCGTTGTCCAGCGTCACGCGGAAGCGGGAATCGGGCAACACCTCGTCGACCTTGCCTTGCATTTCAATGAGATCTTCTTTGGCCATCTGGAACTCCTGAGAGGGTTGTATAGGGGCGTGCGACAGCGGCACGATCGGCCATCCCCAGCCATCAAGCGGTGCACACTTGGGCTCGCCACAGAAGGAGGTCAACCAGGAGGGCCGGGCACCGGCGCCATGGGTAGGCCGGTCGGTCTGGCGCACAGACCCCGAGCCCATCGAACTGCTGTTGCGCCGAGGCAAGCCTTCGGCGTCAAGCCTACGATTGTACTGCGACGGCCTCGGCCCTGCAGGCGTTTTTTACGGGTTCGCGGGCTTCAGCCGGCCTGGCCTTGCAGGCGCCGGTACTTCTGCCAGAGACTTTCCTGACCCTCGACGTGCGCGGGATTCACCGGGATGCACTCCACCGGGCACACCTGGACGCACTGCGGCTCGTCGAAATGCCCCACGCATTCGGTGCAACGGGCCGGGTCGATGACGTAGAACTCCGGCCCCATGGAGATGGCCTGGTTCGGGCATTCGGGCTCGCAGACGTCGCAGTTGATGCATTCGTCGGTGATCATCAGGGCCATGGCGTGTCCTCGTTCAACGCAGCACCGCGCCGGCGGCGAGTTGCGCGGCCACCCCCGGGCTGACCATCTGCGACACGTCGCCACCGAGCTTGGAGATTTCACGCACCAGCGTACTGGAAATGCATTGAAGTTGCGCCTGGGGCAACAAAAACACCGTTTCCACCGTGGGCAAGAGCTTGCGGTTCATGGCGGCCATCTGCGCCTCGTAATCGAAGTCGGCCACGTTGCGGATACCACGCACCACGGCACAGGCGTGGTGCTGGCGGCAGAAGTCCATCATCAAGCCCTCGAAGGGCAGCACCCGCACCTGGGGACAATCGCGCAGGCTGTCGGCCACCAGGGCCATGCGCAGGTCCAGGCCGAACTGGGTTTTCTTGTGGTGGGCCACCGCCACCGCCACGATCAGTTCGTCGAACAGGCCGGCGGCACGGCGGATCACGTCTTCGTGACCCAGGGTGATGGGGTCGAAGGTGCCGCTGTAGACGGCGGTGCGCGGCGTGGAGGTGCTGGAACTCATGGCGGGGGATTATCGCCGTTGGCCATGGTCAGAGGCGCGGCACGGGTCAACAGGTGGTAATGCACCGTGCCGGCTTTGCCGTGCCGGTGGCAGCGCAGCCCCAGGACCTGGAGTTCTTCGTCGCTCCAGGCCCGCGGAGCCTCCAGGTAGACCCAGCCCTGGGCGTTGAGCAAGGGCAAGGCCGCCGCCAGTGCCTGGCGAAACAGGGTTTCGTTGCCACCGCTGGCCACGTCACCAAACGGTGGGTCGAGGAACACAATGTCCCAAACGCCCGGCGGCGCGCTGCGCAGGCCGGCCAGGGCGTCGCCAGTCTGCACCCGCACCTGGGTGGCGCGCAGGCGCTCGGCGTGGCCCCGGAGGCTGGCCGCCAGCCCCGCGTCCAACTCCAGCA
>NZ_NWMV01000103.1 GCF_002837145.1 Macromonas nakdongensis
GAAGCCACGCACAACGGCAAGACCGTGCTCAAGTGCGACTGGAGCGGGGCGGTGTCGCAGAACCCGTTCCTGAGCTTCAAGTTCAAGGGCGCGGCCAAGGGCGAGAAGGTCCAGGTCAAGTGGACCGACAACAAGGGCGAGTCCCGCACCGACGAAGCCGCCATCGCCTGAGCGGCGCAGCGATCCACGGCTGTGACACAGCGCAGCCGGGATTCGCAACGAGGAGACGAACATGAAAAAAAACCTGTTGGGCCTGTGCCTGTTGACGTCGTTGGGCGGTGTCACAGGGGCTCTGGCGCAAGATGCCTCAGAGGGCATTGCCAAATACCGTGAGATGTTGCAGGACGGCAACCCGGCCGAGTTGTTCGAGGTCAAGGGCGAAGACCTGTGGAAGACCCCGCGCGGCCCGAAGAAGGCCACGCTGGAGCAGTGCGATCTGGGCAAGGGCCCGGGCGTGGTGAAGGGGGCGTTCGTGGAGTTGCCCCGTTTCTTCAAGGACACGGGCAAGGTGCAGGACCTGGAAAGCCGCTTGCTGACCTGCATGCAGACCTTGCAGGGCATCGACACCCAGAAAGAGGTGTCGGCCCGCCATTTTGGCCAGGGTGAAACGGCCAATGTGGTGGCGCTGGCCACCTGGATTGCCGCGGAGTCCAAAGGCCTGCGTTTCAACCTGCCGCAAACCACGCCGGCCGAGCGCGACATGTACCAGGTTGGCAAGCGCCTGTTCTTCATGCGCGGGGGGCCGCACGATTTCTCGTGTGCGTCGTGCCACGGGGCCGATGGCAAACGCATCCGCCTGCAGGAACTGCCCAACCTGACCAAGAACCCCGGCGATGGCGTGGGCTTTGCCGCCTGGCCGGCCTACCGTGTGTCCAACGGACAGATGTGGAGCATGCAGCACCGGCTCAACGACTGCTACCGCCAGCAGCGCTTCCCCGAGCCCACCTTCGCCAGTGACGTGACCATCGCGCTGGGGGTGTACATGGGGGTGAACGCCAAGGGGGCCGAGTCCATCGTCCCGGCCATCAAGCGCTGATCAGGAGAGACGTGAAATGTTGAAGCAAACTGTGTGGGCCGTGGCCCTGCCGGCTGTGGTGTTGTTGGGCGCGTGCAGCAGCGGCCGGTCGTCGGCCGATTACGACAAGATGACGGCCGACATCGTCAAGGCGTCGTTCGGGGAGCGTGGCATCGTCAAGCTTGACCGCCTGGAGCAGGACATGGCCAACCGCGAATGCGCGGCGGCCGATGTGGCCGGCCAAGCCATGGACGAGAAGGTGGCCAAGGCGATCGAAGAGGCCGAGATGAAAACCATTCGCTGGCCGGCCGATGGCCAGTTTCTGGGCGACTGGAAAGAGGGCGAAAAGATCGCCCAGAGTGGTCGCGGCTTGACCTGGTCGGACAAAGCCACGGACGTGAACGGCGGCAATTGCTACAACTGCCACCAGATTGCCAAGACCGAAATCTCTTTCGGTACCTTGGGGCCCAGTCTGTACAACTACGGCAAGTTGCGCGGGGTGAGCGACCCGAACAGCCCACAAGCCAAGGCCATGCTGGAGTACACCTGGGGCAAACTGTGGAACTCGCGCGCCTACAACGCCTGTTCCCAAATGCCGCGCGTGGGCCACAAGGGCATCCTGAACGAAAAGCAGTTGAAGGACGTGATGGCGCTGCTGCTGGACCCGAAGTCGCCCGTGAACCAGTGAGGCCATGACGGGCATGGGCTGCGGCCCATCCCTGACTGCCACGACAAAAGCCCCGCCCACCGAAAGGTACCGGGGCTTTTGTCATTCAAACACCCAGGTGCTGCTCCAGGATTTCGGGCTGCGACACCAGGGCTTGAGAACTGCCTTCGAACACCACCTGCCCCTTGACCAGGATCACGTTGCGGTCGGTGATCTGGGTGACGTGCTTCCAGTTCTTGTCCACGATGATGCTGCTGATGCCGCTGTCGCGGATCAGCGCGCAGATGCGCCAGATTTCGCGTGCGATCAGGGGCGCCAGACCTTCGGTGGCCTCGTCCAGAATGAGCACGTCCGGGTTGGTCATCAGCGCGCGGCCGATGGTGAGCATCTGCTGCTCGCCACCGCTGAGCTGCTGCCCGCCATGGTTCAGGCGTTCGGCCAGGCGGGGGAAGGTTTCCAGCACCCGGTCGTAGTGCCAGTCGCGCTGGCCGCGCACGCCAGGGCGGGCCGACATCTGCAGGTTTTCCTTCACGCTCAGGTTGCCGAAAATGCCACGGCCTTCGGGTACGTAGGCGATGCCCTGGCGGGCGACCTCGTAGGTGGCGGCCCCGGTTTTGTCCTGCCCTTTGATGCGCACCTGGCCACCGCTGGGTTTGACCAGGCCCATGATGGACTTGAGCAGTGTGCTCTTGCCCATGCCGTTGCGGCCCATGAGCCCGATGGTCTGACCGCGCGCCACGCCAAAGTCGATGCCGCGCAGGATGTGGCTGGCGCCGTAGTGCGTGTGCAGGCCACGGGTTTCGATCAACATTTCCGGTGCACTCATGCTTCTTCACCCAGGTAAGCGGCTTGCACGCCGGCGTCGGCGCGGATTTCGGCCGGTGTGCCGCTGGCGATCACCTGGCCATTGACCATGACGGTGAGGCGGTCGGCCAGGGTGAACACCGCGTCCATGTCGTGTTCCACCAGCATCATGGCGTGGTCTTTCTTGATGGCCAGCAGCAGTTCCACCAGCCGTTCGGCCTCGGCATGGCCCATGCCGGCCAGGGGCTCGTCCAGCAGCAGCACCTGCGGCGCGGTGGCCAGGGTCATGGCGATTTCGAGCTGGCGCTGTTCGCCGTGGCTGATGGCACCGGCCACGAAGCGGGTGCGCGCGGTGAGCCCCGCCAGTTCGATGGCGCGTTCGGCGCGCTCGGCGATGTCGCGCAGGCCGTTGGCCCGCGACAGCCAGCGCGCGGCGTGTGGCGTGCGCGACTGGGCCGCCAGGCGCACGTTCTCCCAAACGCTGAAGGGCAGAAAGATGTTGGTCTTCTGGTAGCTGCGGCCCAGGCCCCAGCGCGAGATGGCTTCGGGGGGCTGGCCCGTCACATCGCGGCCGGCCAGGGTGATGCGGCCTTCGGTGGGCGGCAGGTCGCCCGAGAGCAGGTTGGTCAGTGTGGACTTGCCCGCGCCGTTGGGCCCGATGACCGCGTGCAGGTGGTTGCGCTGCAACGTCAGCGAGACGTTGTTGACCGCGGCCAAGCCGCCAAATCGTTTGGTGAGGTTCTGGGCTTGCAGCAGGATGTCTTCAGCCATGGTGTTCTCCCGTTGCGGCCACGGACCCGGTGGACGGGGCCTGGCCAGAGCGTCGGCCCAGCCGCTCGGCCAGCGTTTGCCCCAGGCCCAGCAGGCCGCGTGGCGCAAAAATGACGACCAGCACGATGAAGCCGCCCATCAGCAGCTGCCAGTGCTTGGTCAGGTCTTTGAACACGTGCATCAGGTATTCGAAGGCAAAGGCTCCGACGATGGCGCCGGCGAAGTTGCCCATGCCGCCCAGGATCACCATCATGATGGCGTGGGCGCTGAGGTGGAAACCCATGAGTTCTGGGTTGACGAAGCCGGTTTGCGCCGCCCACAGGTAGCCGGCCACGCCGGCCAGGATGCCGGCCAGGGTGAAGGCGGTGAGCTTGTACCAGAGGGTGCTGTAGCCCATGGCGCGCATGCGGTGTTCGTTCACCCGGATGCCGGCCAGCGCGCGGCCGAAGGGCGAGAACAGCAGGCGCCGCAAAAACGCGTAGACCAGGAGCAGGGCCGCCAGGGTGAAGTAGAAGAAGGTGACTTTGTTTTCCAGGTCCAGCAGTTCGGCGCCCCCGTTCCAGCCGCCCAGGGCGGTGCTGGGCTTGAAGTTGATGTAGATGCCGTCGGAGCCGCCCAGACCCTTGTTGTCGAAGAACAGGAAGAACACCATCTGGGCGAAGGCCATGGTCACCATGATGAAATAGATACCATGGGTGCGGACCACGAAGAAGCCGATGACCAGGGCGGCCAGACCGGCGCCGGCGGCGGCCAGCGGCAGGCTCCACCACAGGCCGATCGGTGCCCCTTCGGGCGTGAGGAAAGCCAGTGCATAACCGGCCAGCCCGAAGAAGGCGGCATGGCCGAGCGACACCAGGCCAGTGACGCCCTGCAGCAGGTCCAGGCTCATCGCGAAGATGGCCAGGATCATCATCTGCGTGAGCATCTGAAGGTAGTAGTCGGTGTTCTCCAGCCCCATGAAGGGGAAGAGGGCGAGGGCAGCCACCCCCAGCCCGAGCGTGAGCTGCAGGCTGCGGGGCAGGTGTTCCAGGTGGGAGGAGGCTGACATGGGGATGGGCTCAATCGATCATCAATTCATTGCTTGAACAGGCCTTCGGGCTTGTAGAGCAGCACGGCGGCCATCAGCATGTACACCAGCATGCCGGCGACCTGGGGCACCAGCACCTTGCCGAAGGTGTCCACCAGTCCGACCAGCAGCGCGGAGATGAGGGCGCCGCGCACCGAGCCGATACCGCCGATGACCACCACCACGAAGCACATGATCAGCACCGAGCTGCCCATGTTGGGGTAGACGCTGGAGATGGGGGCGGCGATCATGCCGGCGACGGCGGCCAGGCCCACGCCCAGGGCGAACACCACGGCGTGGATCAGGCGGATGTTGATGCCCAGGGCCTCGGTCATGTCGCGGTTGAAGGCGCCGGCGCGGATCTTCATGCCCAGGCGGGTTTTGGAGATCAGCAGGTACAGCCCCAGGGCCAGGAGGATGCAGATGCCCGACATGACCAGGCGGTAGACGGGGTAGGAGAGGGTGTCCGTCAACGGGATGGACCAGTCCAGCAAGGCCGGCACCGGCACCGCGTGCACGTCGTCGCCCCAGATGAGGGAGCGGCTTTCCTCGAAAATGTAAATCAGACCGAATGTGAGCAGCACCTGGTCGAGGTGGTCGCGTTGGTAGAAGTGGCGGAACAGCAGCCACTCCAGCGCGAGCCCCAGCACCACCGACAGGACCGCCCCGACCACGATGGCCAGGAACAGGCTGTCGAGGCTGGCCGAGAGCGACCACGCCATGTAGGCCCCGAGCATGTAGAAGCTGCCGTGGGCGAGGTTGACCACGCCCATGATGCCGAAGATCAGCGTCAGGCCGGCGGCCAGCATGAACAGCAACAGGCCGTATTGCAGGCTGTTGAGCAACTGGATCAGAAAATTGGCGAAGTCCATGGGCGGGCAATCGGGGCAAAAAAAGAGCGGCGCAACGCATGCAAGGACATGGTCGCCGCTCGTCGGTCGGGCACGGGCGGGCCGGGTGGCACCGCCCGCCAGGGTCAGGCCATCTTGCAGCCGGTGGCCGGGTCGGCCACAGCTTTCTGCGCGATGCCGATGACCTTGTTTTCCTTGTTATCCACCTTGCGCAGGTAGATGTCCTGCACCGGGTTGTGGGCCTTGCTCATGGTCCACTTGCCGCGCGGGCTGTCGATCACGGCGCCTTCGAGGGCGGCGTACAGGTCCTTCTTGTTGGACAGATCGCCCTTGACCTTGTTGGCCCCCTGGACCAGCAGCAGGCCGGTGTCGTAACCCTGCACGGCGTACACGTCGGGCTGCATCTTGAAGGCCTTGGCGTATTCCAGGCGGAATTTTTTGTTGCGCGGCGTGTCCAGCGAATCGCTGTAGTGCATGGTGGTCAGCACGCCATTGGCCGCCTCGCCGGCGGCTTCCAGCACGCCTTCGGTCAGGAAGCCGGAGCCGTAGAGCTGGATGGTCTTGTGCAGGCCGGCGGCATGGAAGTCGCGCAGGAACTTGGCCGCGCCACCGCCGGCGAAGAAGCAGGCCACGGCGTCGGGCTTGAGCGCGGCGATTTCGGTCAGCAGCGCCTGGAATTCCACGTTGGGGAAAGGCAGGCCGAGCTTTTTGACGATGGTGCCGCCCGCGGCGGTGTAGCTCTGCTCGAAGCCTTCGTAGGCTTCTTCGCCCGCGGCGTAGTTCCAGGTGATCCAGACGGCCTTCTTGTGGCCACGCTCGACCATGGCCTTGCCCAGCGCCAGGGTGGGCTGGGAATTGGTGAAGCTGGTGCGGAACACGTTGGGCGCGCACAGGGCGCGGGTGGCGGCGTGCACCCCGGCGTTGGGAATGAGGCTGAGCACGCCGGTGTCGCGGGCGACGCGGTGGATGCCCATCTGCACCCCGGAATGGACGGTGCCGACCAGCACGTCGACGCGGTCGCGCTGGACCAGGCGCTGGGCGTTCTCGATGCCCTTGGCGGGGTTGGATTCGTCGTCCACCTTGAAGAACTCGACTTCGCGGCCGCCCAGCTTGCCACCCTGTTCGTTCAGGGCCATGCGGAAACCGTTTTCGATGGCCACGCCGAGTTGGGCGAAGGTGCCGGTGTAGGGCAGCATGAAGCCCACGCGCACTTTGTTGGACTGTGCCTGCACCAGTTGCGGCAGCAGCAGGCCGCTGGATGCGGCGCCGATGACGGCGGCACTGCGGGTGAGGACGAGGCGGCGGGTGGTCATGGGTGGTGTCTCCTGTGGTGAATCGAACGGGTGATGCTAGGCACGAATCGCAAGGGCGGGAAGCTGGCTAACCCCTACGGAGGGCGCTCAGGCCTGGGCCGGCGCGGTCGCGCGCAGGACCGGCAGGTGGGTGTTGAGCCACTCGCGGCACCAGGCGATGCCGGCGTCTTCCGGCACCACGCCGCTGCTGGCGTCGTGGGTCCAGACATCGCCCAGGCGCTGCGCACCCAGGTCGCTCAGTTTTTCGTCGAATTGCCGGCCCCCCATGGCGAAGGTCATGGGGTAGCTGCCCTGGTCGCCCAGGGACATGACGCCGTAGCGCACATGGCCCAGGAATTTGGGCTCGCTGCAGAGGCTGGCGAACAGGGCCTGGGCGTTGTCGGGCACGTCGCCGCTGCCGTAGGTGGCCGAGCAGATCAGGAACAGGGCGGGTTCGTCGAACACGGTCACGTCCAGTCCGTCCATGAGCTGGACCTCGATCTGGTCCACCAGGTCGGCGCAGTCGAGTTCGATCGATTGCGCCACGCTCTCGGCGGTGTTGGTGGTCGTGCCCACCAGAATCTTCAGTTTCATGGTCGGTGTGCCTTGGAGTGCGGCCGTGTGATGAATTAAATTGCCTCTCGATGCATGCAATATACTGCATGAATGTCGTTGGAGCGACTCAGGTAAACCCTAGGTGTGGCGAGTGAGGCTGCGGTCGGTTGCACCGGGAGGCGCGCCGTCTACCGGTAAAATTCGGGGTCATTTTTCACCTCAGGCCACAACGTGACCCAGCACATCACCCCGATCGAGGGCGGCGACGCCCTTGGCAACTTCCGCGCCCAACAACTCCTGCCCCGCCTGCAAGCCATCAGCGACAAGATTGTGGGCATCGCGGCCCGTTTTGTGCACCTGGTGGACACGCTGGAACCCGTGTCGGTGCAGCAGCTGTCGAAATGGCAGGCCCTGCTGACCTACGGTGAGCCTTACGCCGGCCCCGTCGATGGGCCACTGGTGGTGGTGACGCCGCGTTTCGGCACCGTGTCGCCCTGGGCGTCCAAGGCCACCGACATCGCCCACAACTGCGGTTTCCAGGTCAAGCGCGTGGAGCGCATCACCGAATACCGCCTGACGCTGAAATCGGGCTTGCTGGGCAAGGCCGAACTGAACACCGCGCAGTGGCAGCAGGTGGCCGTGCTGCTGCACGACCGCATGACCGAAAGCGCCGTGGCCAGCCGCGCCGACGCGCACCAGCTGTTCACCGAACTGCACCCGGCCCCGATGGAGCACGTGGACGTGCTGGGCGGTGGCCGTGCGGCGCTGGAGCGGGCCAACGTAGTCTGGGGCTTGGCCCTGGCCGATGACGAAATTGACTACCTCGTCAACGCCTTCAATGGCCTGGGCCGCAACCCGACCGACGTGGAGCTGATGATGTTCGCCCAGGCCAACAGCGAACACTGCCGCCACAAGATCTTCAACGCCCAGTTCACCATCGACGGCGTGGCGCAGGACAAGAGCCTGTTCGCCATGATCCGCAACACGCACCAGCTGGCACCGCAGCACACCGTGGTGGCCTATTCGGACAACGCTTCGGTGATGGAGGGCAACCCCATCGAGCGTTTCGTGGCCAAGTCCACCGGCGCGGCCAGCCCGGCCTACACCAAAGAGCAGGCGCTGCAGCACGTGCTGATGAAGGTGGAAACCCACAACCACCCGACCGCCATTTCGCCCTTCCCAGGCGCCTCCACCGGCGCGGGCGGTGAAATCCGCGACGAAGGCGCCACCGGCCGTGGCTCCAAGCCCAAGGCGGGCATGACCGGCTTTACCGTGTCCAAGCTGTGGGGCGGTTGGTCCGACCAAGTGGGCGGCAAGCCCGAGCACATCGCCAGCCCGCTGCAGATCATGACCGAAGGTCCGCTGGGCGGCGCCGCGTTCAACAACGAATTCGGCCGGCCCAACCTGGTCGGCTATTTCCGCGAGTACGAGCAGACCATCGCCAGCGACGTGGACACCGTGCGGCGCGGCTACCACAAGCCCATCATGATCGCGGGCGGTCTGGGTGGCATCGATGCCCAGCAGACCAAGAAGATCGAATTCCCCGCCGGCACGCTGTTGATCCAGCTGGGCGGCCCCGGCATGCGCATTGGCATGGGCGGCGGCGCGGCCAGTTCCATGGCCACCGGCGTCAACGCCGCCGACCTGGACTTCGACTCGGTGCAGCGTGGCAACCCCGAAATCGAGCGCCGGGCGCAGGAGGTCATCAACCACTGCTGGCAGCAGGGCACGGCCAACCCCATCCTGGCCATCCACGACGTGGGCGCGGGCGGTTTGTCCAACGCCTTCCCGGAACTGACCAACGATGCCGGCCGTGGCGCCCGGTTCGACCTGCGCGCCGTGCCGCTGGAAGAGTCCGGTCTGTGCCCAAAGGAAATCTGGTCGAACGAGAGCCAGGAACGCTATGTGCTGGCGATCGCGCCCGAATCGCTGGCGCAGTTCCAGGCCTTCTGCGAGCGCGAGCGTTGCCCCTTCGCCGTGGTCGGCGTGGCCACCGAAGAACGCCAATTGGTGCTGGCCGACGAGGGCGCCGAAAGCCCGGTCGACATGCCCATGGACGTGCTGCTGGGCAAACCGCCCAAGATGCACCGCGACGTCAAGCGCGTGCAACGCCAGGTGCCGCCCATCGACTTGAACGGCGTGGCATTGCAACAAGCGGTGATCGACGTGCTGAGCCACCCCACCGTGGCGTCCAAGCGCTTCCTGGTCACCATCGGCGACCGCGCCGTGGGGGGCTTGAGCCACCGCGACCAGATGGTCGGCCCCTGGCAGGTGCCGGTGGCCGACGTGGCCGTGACGCTGGCCGACTACCAGGGCTTTGCCGGCGAAGCCATGAGCATGGGCGAGCGCACCCCGCTGGCCGCCACCGACGCGCCCGCGTCCGGCCGCATGGCCGTGGCCGAGGCCATCACCAACCTGCTGGCCGCGCCGATCGAACTGCCGCGCGTCAAGCTGTCGGCCAACTGGATGGCCGCCTGTGGCGAAGTCGGCGAAGACGCCGACCTGTACGACACCGTCAAGACCGTGGGCATGGAACTGTGCCCGGCGCTGGACATCAGCATCCCGGTGGGCAAGGACTCGCTGTCCATGCGCACGCAGTGGCAGGCCGATGGCGCCACCCAGAAAGTCACCTCACCGGTCAGCCTGATCATCTCCGCCTTCGCCACGCTGCCCGATGTGCGCGGTACCCTGACGCCGCAGCTCAACGCGCAGGAAGACGACACCACCCTGGTGCTGGTGGACTTGGGCAAGGGCCAGCACCGCATGGGCGGCTCCATCCTGGCGCAGGTGCTGAACCAGCCGGGCGGCGCCGTGCCCGACCTGGACGACGCGCAAGACCTGAAACGGTTGGTGGACGCCGTCAACGTGCTGCGCGCCCAGGGCCAGATCCTGGCCTACCACGATCGCAGCGACGGCGGCCTGCTGGCCGCGGTGGCCGAAATGGCCTTCGCCGGCCACGTGGGCGTGAGCCTGAACGTGGACATGCTGGTGACCGAAGGCGACGGTATTTCCGACAGCCGCATGGACACCGGCGACGCCAAGAACTGGGCCACCCAGGTCGGCGCCCGCCGCGAGGAACTCACGCTCAAAGCCCTGTTCAACGAGGAACTGGGCGTGGTGCTGCAGGTGCGCACGGCGGAGCGCAACGCCGTCATGCAGACCCTGCGCGAACACGGCTTGAGCAAACACAGCCACTTCATCGGCAAGACCCGCCCGCTCAGTTCCTCCATCGACCTGGGCAAGGGCGAGCTGCAAGTGTGGCGCGACACCAAGCAGGTGTTCGGCGCCAGCCTGTTCGACCTGCACCAGGTCTGGGACAGCGTGAGCTGGAAGATCAACCAGCAGCGCGACAACCCCGCCTGCGCCGACGCCGAACACGCCGCCGCTGGCGTGCCGAGCGACCCGGGCATGCACGTGGCGCTGACCTTCGACCCGGCCGACAACGTGGCCGCGCCGTACCTGAACCTGGCCAAGCCGAAAGTGGCCATCCTGCGCGAGCAGGGCGTCAACTCGCACGTGGAAATGGCCTACGCCTTCACCGAGGCTGGCTTCGACGCCTACGACGTGCACATGACCGACCTGCAAACCGGCCGCGCCAAGCTGCAGGACTTCAAGGGCGTGGTCGCGTGCGGCGGCTTCAGCTACGGCGACACCCTGGGTGCCGGCATCGGCTGGGCGCGCAGCATCACCTTCAACCCGGTGCTGACCGAGCAGTTCCAGGGCTTCTTTGGCCGCAGCGACACCTTCGGCCTGGGCGTGTGCAACGGCTGCCAGATGTTCGCCGAGCTGGCCGACATCATCCCCGGCGCCGAAGCCTGGCCGCGCTTCACCACCAACCAGAGCGAGCGTTTCGAGGCCCGACTCTCGATGGTGGAAGTGTTGGATTCACCCAGCCTGTTCCTGCAAGGCATGGCCGGCAGCCGCCTGCCGATCGCGGTGGCGCACGGCGAGGGTTACGCCAACTTCAAGCACCGCGGCAACCCGGCCCAGGCCATCGCCGCCATGCGTTTCGTTGACAACCTGGGCCAGGCCACCGAGCAATACCCGTTCAACCCCAACGGCAGCGCTGGCGGTCTGACCAGCGTGACCACGGCCGACGGCCGCTTCACCGCCATGATGCCGCACCCCGAACGCGTGTTCCGCAACATCCAGATGAGCTGGACCGACCTCGCCGCCTCCGGTGGCCAGGACGCGCTCAGCCCCTGGATGCGGATCTGGCGCAACGCGCGCAAGTGGGTGGGCTGATTTCCCATCCCCCCTTGTTCGATGAGCCCGGCGCGACAGCCGGGCTTTTTTTTTGCCGCCAAACGCACCACAATGGGCCCCGAACGATGTTCAGAATAAGCATTTGCCGCGGTGGGGGGATGGAGACGCCCCCGTCTGGAAAACACCCCGGCACAGAGGAGCAGCCCATGCAGAACGACCACCCCCTGGCGGACGAGATCGAACGCAGCCGTCGCGCCGCCCTTCGCCAATACCTGGCCCACAGTTTTGGTCCCATCCCCGAAGGCACCTGGCAGGCCATCTGTGCCTGCGTCGAATGGCAGGTGCTGCACACCGGCGATGTGCTGATGACCCAGGGCGACCCCGGCGACACCGCCTTCCTCAGCCTGAGCGGGCGCCTGCGCGTGTACGTGACGGGCGACGATGGCGTGTCCCGCATGGTGCGCGAACTCGGCCGCGGCGAGATCATCGGCGAACTCAGCCTGTTCACCGGCGCCCCCCGCTCCGCGACCGTGGTCGCCGTGCGCAAATCGCTCGTGGCCCGGCTGGACAAAGCGCACTTCCACGCGCTGGTGGCGCGCAACCCGCAGGTGTCCATCGCCTTGACCCAGAAGATCATCGAGCGCCTGCAGACCCAGCACCAGCGTCAGCCGGTGCCGGCCCCGGTGATGTTGAGCCTGCTGCCCATCACCGCGGGGGTCAATGCCCGGGCCTTCGCCGCATCGCTGGCCCAAGCCCTGCAGCGCCATGGGCGGGTGCACGTCGCCCAGGCCCCAGCCGATCCGGCGTGGCGCACGGAGCGCCTGTCCGATGCCCTGGACGGGCTGGAGGCCCAGCACGATTTCGTGCTCCTGGTCGTCGACACCCAGCCCAACGAATGGACCCGCACCTGCCTGGCCCACAGCGACGAGGTGTTGCTGCTGGCCGATGCCACCCAGCCGGTGGCGATGCACCCGGTGGAAACGGCCTGTCTGGCGGACGACGACGGCACGCGCAGCGAGGTGGCCGAAACCCTGGTGCTGCTGCACCCGGCCGACACGGTGTCGCCCCTGGGCATGCGCGCCTGGGTCGATCGCCGGCCGGTGACCGGACACGTCAACCTGCGGCCCACACTGATTCGCGACATGGAACGCCTGGCCCGCTTGCTGAGCCGCACCGCCGTGGGCCTGGTGCTGGCCGGGGGCGGGGCCCGGGGTTTTGCCCACCTGGGCATCTGGCGCGCCCTGCGCGCCCGTGGCATCGAGATCGACTGCGTCGGCGGCACCAGCATGGGGGCGGTGATGGCCGCCGTCATCGCCGCCGACCGCGAGATGCACACCACGCTGGACGTCACGCGCGAAGCCTTCCGCGTCAACCCCACCGGCGACTACAACCTGCTGCCGCTGGTGTCGCTCATCAAAGGCCAGCGGGTACGTGCCGCGGTGCGCAACGCCATCCAGCGGCTCATGGGCGGTCCGGTGGACATCGTCGATCTGTGGAAAGGCTACTTCTGCATCGCCAGCAACTACACCAAAGGTCAGGAGATGCGGTTGCACCAGGGCGACCTGGGCCGTTCTGTGTTGGCCAGCATCGCCATTCCTGGGGCCTTGCCGCCGGTGGTGATGGCCGGCGATCTGGTCTGCGACGGCGGCACCTTCAACAACTTTCCGGCCAACGTGATGCGCGAAATGCGCGGGGTTGGCCGGGTGGTGGGGGTGGACCTGGGCGCACGCAGTGGCCGCCCGCTCGACTTCGACGAAATGCCCAGCGCCTGGCAGTTGCTGTGGGACCGCTTCAAACCCCGGAGCCAACGCCGCTACCGTGTGCCTTCTCTGGTGTCTTACCTGCTCAACGTCACCATTCTGTACAGCGTGTCGCGCCAGTCGGAGTCGCGCCGGCAGACCGATCTGTACTTCAACCCGCCCCTGCTGCGGGTGGGCCTGCTGCAGTGGAACCGTTTCCGTGACATCGTGGAGCAGGGCGAAGCGCACGCCCACGAGGTGTTGAACGCCCTGAGCCCGGCCGAGAAGGCGCGTTGGGGTTTGCCGGCCGATTCGGCCGTCTCTTGACGCGCATCAAGACCGGCATGGGGCGGCCTCTCTAGACTGGTACAAGCTAAACCCACACACCATCCGGAGATACCATGACCGCCTCCCCAGTCGCCATCGACAGCGCCCCCGTGCAGGACTTTGCCCAGTGCCACGCCGGCATCTTCAAGAAGCTGGACCTGCTGGGTGAATTGCCGGCGTTGCTGGAGCCCGCTGCCCGGGCCCGAGACATCGCCGAAAAAGCGGTGGAATTTTTCCGCGAAGCGATTTTCGAGCACCACCTGGACGAGGAGCGCGAACTGTTCCCCGCCGTGCTCGCCAGCGCCCAGCCGGGTGCCGAGCAAGACCGGGTACGCGCCATGGCGCAGCGCCTGACCGATGAGCACCGCGAACTCGAAGGCATCTGGAAACGGCTGGAGTCCGGCCTGAAAAAAATCGCCAAGGGACAGAACGCCGACGTGGACGTGGGCGACATCCAACGCCTGGTGCTGCAATACCAGGCCCACGCCCGCTTCGAAGAGGCCGAATTCCTGCCCCTGGCCCAGACCGTGCTCGGGCGCAACGCCAACCACATGGCGGCGCTGGGCCTGTCGCTGCACATGCGACACGCGGTGCCACCGCTGGCCGCTTACGTCTGACGCGCCTCAGTGCACCGGGTGGGCCTGGGGCCGGGTCTTGTAGAACTGGACCGGGCTCTCTGACACGCTGTTGAGCACGCTGCGCTTGATCTTGCCGACCACGTGCATCTCGCAGGGTTTGCAGTCGAAGCGCAGGGTGAGCCTTTCCTTGCCGTTGATGAGTTGCAGGGGTTCGGCGCGCACGGTGCCCTGCACGCCGGTGACGCCCTTGGCCTGCTTGGGGCACAGGCTCAGGCTGTAGCGCACGCAGTGCTTGGTGATCATCAGGCTCACCTCGCCTTCTTCCTCGTGCGCCTCGTAGGCGGCGGCGATCACCTGGACACCGTGTTTGTGGTAGAAGTCCCGCGCCTTCTGGTTGAACACGTTGGCCAGGTAGCTCAGGGTGTCTTCGGGGTAGGGCACGGGCGGCTGCACCGGCACGGCGCGCGGCAGGCGTTGCAGGGCCTGGGCACGGGCGTGTTCCAGGTTGGCCACGGCGTCGCGGCGCAAGGCGTTGAGTTGTGAGGCCGGCACGAACCAGGGCTGCGACAGTTGCACCTGGATGTCGTGCGCCTGGAACAGGGTGTCGCCCAGGCGGCCCAGTTGTTCCCGCAGCTTGTCCGCGGCCTGGTCGGGGGTTTTGGCCAGTTCCCAGGTGCCGGCCAGGGTCGCACGGCCGACGTGGCCGTCCTCGTCGGTCAGGTTCAACTGCAGGCCCGTCGGACTGTCGTGCAGGCCGACCCAGACACCGATGCGGCGCTCGGCGGACTTCTTTTCCAGCCCGCGCACCCAGTCCATGCTGCGGTTGCGGTTGACTTCGGTGCCTTTGCGCAGGTCTTTGAAGCCGGCCATCGGGTCTTTGGGGAAGATGCGCCACTGCGCAGCCGGCTTGCCCTTGCCGATGCGTTCCACCCGGTTGGTCTGCAGCCCCACCAGTTCTTTGTGCAGGTCGTGGTAGCACAGACCGTCGCCGTTGCTCAGTTCGGTGGCCGGGTCGTTGACCTCGATGTCCACGCTGTCGGCGTTCACCTGGGTCACCCAGCCGATCGGCAGGCCCGGGTTCTTCGGGCTGTCGAAGGCGCCAATGTCTTCCTTGCGACCCTGGACAAAGTAGTCGGTGAACTCGCGGTTGAAGTTCTGGTTCGGGTCGGGCTGGAAGAAGAAGGTGCATTCGCCGCTGGAGGCGCGCGCCAGTTCCGGGCGTTCTTCCAGAATGCCGTCGAGCAGCAGGCGGTAATGGGCGGTGATGTTTTTCACGTAGCCCATGTCCTTGTAGCGGCCTTCGATCTTGAAGCTGCGCACGCCCGCGTCCACCAGGGCGCGCAGGTTGTCGCTCTGGTTGTTGTCTTTCATGCTGAGCACGTGTTTGTCGTGCGCGACGATGCGGCCCTGGGCGTCTTTCACCTCGTAGGGCAGGCGGCAGGCCTGCGAGCAATCGCCGCGGTTGGCGCTGCGCCCGGTGTGGGCGTGGCTGATGTAGCACTGGCCGCTGTAGGCCACACACAGCGCACCGTGCACGAAAAACTCCAGAATGGCGCGGTTCGGCGCATCCACCGGCCCCAGTCCCTGGTGGATGGCGGCGATCTGTGGCAGCGTGAGTTCGCGGGCCAGCACGATCTGGCTCAGGCCGGCGTCCTGCAGGAAGCGGGCTTTTTCCGGGGTGCGGATGTCGGTCTGGGTGCTGGCGTGCAGCTGGATGGGGGGCAGGTCCAGCTCCAGTAGGCCCATGTCCTGGACAATGAGCGCATCGACCCCGCTGTCGTACAACTGGTGGATGAGGCGGCGGGCGGGCTCCAGCTCGTCGTCGCGCAGGATGGTGTTGAGCGTGACGAAGACCCGGCTGTGGTAACGGTGGGCGTGCCGCACCAGTCGCTCGATGTCGGCCACCGAATTGTCGGCGCTGGCCCGCGCCCCGAACGACGGCCCGCCGATGTAGACGGCGTCGGCGCCGTGGTTCACGGCCTCGATGCCGATGTCGGCGTCGCGCGCGGGGGAGAGCAGTTCGAGTTGGTGGGGCAGCATGGCAATGGGCGGGTGGGGCACCCGTCAACGGGCAAACCCGTATTGTCCCCCGAGCCGCTGTTTTTTGCTGGGGTTTCAGGCGTCTGCAGCGGTGGGCGTGGCCGCCAGGGGCAGCCACACCTCCACCACGGCACCCGGACCCTGGTCCGTTGGTCGGTTGAAGGCGCGCAGTTCGCCACGCCAGGACTCCACGATCATCTGCGAGAAACTCAGGCCCACGCCCACCCCGCGCGCCTTGGTGGTGCGCAAAGGCACGTTGGCTTGCAGCACCACGTGGTCGGGCAGGCCCGGGCCGTTGTCTTGCACGCTCAGCACCTGGTAGCGGCGCCCCTGGGCCTGGCGCAAGGCGGTGTCCAGCACCAGCTGCCGGCCACCTACCGGCGGTGCACCATTGGCCGTTGGCAGTTCCAGGGCTTCCAGGGCATTGGTGGCGAGGTTGAAGATCACCCGCTGCAGCAAGGCGGCGTTGGCCTGCACCCAGGTGCCGTCCAGCCCATGCGCTTGGTGCGTGAGGGCCACCTGTTGCCGCCGGGCCTGGGTGTGCAGGATCGGCAGGATGTCCACCAGCACCTCGTCCAGGCGCAACGGTTCAAGGGTGGCAGGCTGCCCATCCATGAGGGTGCGCAAGGCCATCAGGGTGTCCGACAGCTTGCGGACCATGCCCTGGGCGTGCCGGATGCGCAGGCGCTGCGGGTCGGCTTCCGGGCCATCGCTTTGCTCGGCCTGCAGGGACAGGCTGTCCAGAATCGAAGTCAGGGCCTGCAGCGGCTGGCTGATCTCGTGCACGATGGCGGAGTTGTACAGCGACAGCTTGCTGACCGAGGAGAAGCGCGAATTCAGGACGATCATCTCGTCGCGCTGGCGCAGCACGGCCTCCAGATCCAGGGCGTGCGCTTCGGCCAGGCGCTGCTTTTCTTCGGCCCGGGCCTGGTCCTGGGCCTGGGCCAGCTGACGCCGGTGCAGCTTTTCCATCACAAAGCCGCCGTAACCCACCGACTGCAGCGCCGACACGATGGTCAGGAGCACCACCGACACGTTGGTGGCGACCGAGCCGGCAAACACCTCCGGTCCACCACCGGCGGCCAGGGCCTGGAACCAGCGGTAGATGTTGGGCAGCAGGATCATGGCGATGCCCAAAGCCACCATCAGCAGGCCGCGACTTTGGTGTTGACGCATCACCCGCCACAGCCACCAGATCAGCAGCGCGTCCCCCACGTTCAGCAACAGCAGGTTCAACAGGTAACCCCAGGACATGCGCAGGCCGACCGCATCCAGGCCATACTGCAACAGGGCGTAGGCCGCAAAACCGCCCGTGGCCCAGCGCCAATCGACCGGACGGCCACCCAATTCCCAGCGCATGGATTCGATGGCCAGCCCCACGGCCAGCACAAACAGCACCGCCGCCGTGACATTGAAGCGCTGCAGCACCCCCAGCAGCACCAGGGCCGCAGCGTTGGCCGCGACCGCGGCAAACCACCATTGGGCACCGCGGTCCCGGTTGCCCCGCAGGAACAACCAGATCAGCGCGGGCAGGCCGACGATGAGCGTCAGGCTCAGCACCAGCAGCAGCTGGAAGGCGGGAAAGGCCGGGGCGACGTTCGGCATGGTCGTGGCAGACAGAAGGACCCGCCCACTACCCAATTGGGTATGGGGCACGAGAATGATCGAAGTAAGATGCGTAGAGCATTTTTGCACTGATTTCCGCTCGATGAATCCCTCTGCGCAAGGTTACGTCTACCTGGTGGACGACGACCCCGACATCCGCTTTTACCTGTCCGACCTGTTGCGGCAGCTGGGCTATGTGGTGGCCACCTTTGCCGATGCCGACACGTTTTTCAAGGAGTCGATGGACCTGTCGCCCGCGGTGGTGCTGATGGACATGCGCATGCCCGGCCTGACCGGTGTGCAGGCGCAGCAGCGTCTGCAGGCCATCGGCCGGCAGACGCCGGTGGTGTTCATCAGCGGCGAAAGCCACCCCCAGGAGATCATCGACGCCATGAAAGGCGGGGCGGTCGACTTCCTGATCAAGCCCTTCAACCGCGAGCAGCTCGTCGCGGCGCTGGACCGGGCGCTGGCGCGGGATGTGAAGCAGCGTGACCAATTTGTGCGCCTGACCCACGTCCAGCGCATGTTCAAAGCCTTGACCGAGCGCGAGCGGGAGGTGTTTTTTCTGATTCTGCAGGGGCATGCGAACCAGTCGATTGGCGAGCTGACCGGCGTGCAGGCCGACACGGTCAAAAAGCACCGCGCCGCGGTGTTCGACAAGTTTCAGGTGTCGTCCACAGCCGAGTTGATGGCGCTGTGTGCCGGCCTGGATCTGGCGAACTGAGCGGGAGCGGGCTCAGAAACTCATCTCGCGCCACAGCACCGCCAGGGCCTGCTGCAGGTAGCGGCTGGCCGGTGCCGACCAATCGGCGTGGATGGTGACGCGGCCGCGCCAGCCCATCTGAACCCAGTGCGCGGGCAGAGGCCCTTCCGGCTCCAGGGTGACGCGGTAGATGGCCCGCTCGGGCACCAGCTGACCGGCGGTTTCCCGGGTCAGCACATGGCCACCGAGGTGGGCCGCCAGCTCCGGGCGCGGCAGGACGCGGGTGGCGTCGGTGTCCACCGCCAGCACACGCAGGCGCAGGCTGGCGTGTGCCGGGCCATCGGCCAGGAACAGCGCATCGTCGCCGGCGTGCACGCGCTGCACCACATCTTCCTCCAGCCAGGTTTCCACCAGCCAGCGGCCGTCGTCGCGCACCAGCAGGGCGATGCGTTCCTGGCGCTGCAGCCATTGGCCCACGTGCAGGTCGGGGTCGAGGTCGCGCAGGTGGCCGGCAAACGGGGCGGTGGGGTGGTAATGCCGCCACTCGGTGTCCAGGCTGGCCAGCTCGGCCTGGGTGGCTTGCAGGGCGTTTTCGTGCACCAGCAGGCGGGTGCGCGTTTCGGCGTCAAACGCCGATGACGCGGCCTGCCAGCGCACCTGCTCCAGCCGGGACTGCAGGGCCTGGCGGCGCAGTGCCAGGTCGGGCACGTAGAGCTGCACCAGGGTGTCGCCGGCCCGGACCTGTGCCCCTTCGCCGAAGGGGAGGGCCTCGATGCGTGCCCCCGATGGGGCGAACACCGGCCAGACTTCGGTCGGGTGCAGCATCGCGCTGGCGGTGACCCGCCCTGGCCAGGGCACCACGGTCAGGCCCAGCAGCAGGGCCAGGGCGGTGGCGGTCCAGCGGCTGCGACGCTGGGCGCGGATTTCGGGCCAGCGGGCGGCCCAGACCCGCAGCTCCCGGGCGATCGGCCACCAGACGAACCAGATGATTTCCACCGCGAACAGCACCACGCCCAGGGCCTTGAAGAAGTGGTGGTAGACCAGCAGCGCAATGCCCAGGAACAGCACCAGCCGGTACACCCAGGTGGCCCAAGCGAAGGCGATCAGGGCGCGCTGGCGCTGCACCGTCACGTGTTCGGGCGGGGCGTCGCTCCAGCCGAACAGCACGCGCCGCAGGTGCCAGCGCGCGAGGGCGAAGCTGCGCTCGTGCAGGTTGGGCCAGTCCAGCCAGTCCGACAGGATGAAGTAGCCGTCGAAGCGCATGAAGGGGCTGGCGTTGATGGCCAGCGTCGCCACCCAGCTGGTGGTGGCCAGCACGAAGGCGGCCGATTTCAGCCCCCCTTCGGGCAGGAAACCCCAGGCCAGCGTGGCCCAGGCCGCCACCCCCAGTTCGGTCAGTATGCCGGCCGCCGCCACGAGCAGGCGCTGGCGGTGGCTGGTGAGGCGCCAGGTTTCGTTGGTGTCGGTGTAGGCCACGGGCCACATCACTAGAAAGGCCAGCCCCATGGTGGGCACGCGGCAGCCCATGCGCTTGGCGGTGAAGGCGTGCCCCAGTTCGTGCAGGAATTTCACGCAGATCAGGGCCACGCCGTAAGACGCCAGCCCTTCCCAGTTGAAGGTGTCCACCAGGGAGGCGGTGAACACGTCCCAGCGGCGCAGCACCTGCGTCAGGCCCAGCAGCAGGGCGCCGAGCGTGAGCCACAAAAAGGTGCGGCTGTACAAGGCACCGGCCACGCCTTGCCAGCGGCCCAGCCAGGCGTCGGGCCGCCACAGGGGAATGCGGAAAAACAGGTAGTGGTGCAGCAGCCATTTCAGGGGGCTGCCCTGCATCTGGGCCAGTCGGTCCGCCATCTGGCGTGGACTTTGGGCAACGCGGGGTTGCACCAACTGGTTCTGCTGCAGAAACTGGGCCACGGCCAGCACGTCGTCGGCCGTGAGTTGCAAGGTGGTCTGCTGGGCGATGTCGCTGGCCATGGCTTCGGGGTCGTCCAGGGGCCAGCGCTGCAGCACTTCAAAAGTGGGCCAGTCGATGCGGAAGAACAGGTTGCGCACCGGATCGTGCAGCGTCCAGCTGGGCTGGCCGTCGGCCAGGGCCGGCCCGGGCAGCAGGCTCAGTTCTTCGCGCAGGGTGGGCAAGGGCATGGCTCAAACCCCCAGGGTGGTGCGCACCCAGGCCAGCGGGCGGCGCAACACCCAGTAGCCCAATGGCACCCAGCCGCCGTGCAGCTTGGCCGTGCCTTTCAGGCCCACGCGGTGGGTGGTGGGGGCGTCGAGCGTGGCGCGCACGCGGTAGGCGTAGCTGCCGTCGGGGCGGTGCACCGCGTCGTGGGCCAGGTAGCGCAGTTGGGCACCCACCGGGGACAAAGGGCTGGCGTTCAGGTAAAGGGTCACGGCCGTGCCCGGCGGCAGGGCCACGGCGTCGGCCAGCGGCAGCCAAGCCTCCACCTCCGCGTCGCCCGGGGCGGCCAGGCGCATGATGCGTTCGCCCACGGCCA
Source organism: Macromonas nakdongensis (assembly GCF_002837145.1). Lineage (GTDB taxonomy): Bacteria > Pseudomonadota > Gammaproteobacteria > Burkholderiales > Burkholderiaceae_C > Macromonas_B > Macromonas_B nakdongensis. The sequence goes on from NZ_NWMV01000103.1 coordinate 20,715, forward strand.
CGGGCTTGCCTATCCATTCGGACGGGTCGTCGAACAGGGCCACGCCCTCGGCGGGGGCCAGCACCCGGGCGCGCTGCAACTGTTCGCTCAGGTAATCGACCTCGGCCCGCTTTTCTTCGATCTTGCCGGTCAGCAAGGCCAGCTGCTGGCGGTATTTGGGGTCCAGCAGGGCCTGCTGCACGGTCTGGCGGTATTCGGTTTCGGCGGTGGCCAGGGTTTGTTTCGCCACTTCCAGCTTGCTTTGGATCAGCGCTTCGTCAAAACCGAACAAGGGCTGGTCTTTCTGCACCAACTGGTTGGGCTGGACGTGGAAGGCGTCCACCACCCCGTCGAGCGGGGCGCGGATGACGACCGGGTGCGCGGGCACCAGTTCGCCCGGGGCCAGCACCGTCAGCCGCACGGGCAGGGCCAGCAGCACCAGCACCGCGGCCAACCAGCGCCAACGGTTCTGGCGCCACCAAGGCTGGGCGGCTTGCGGCATAAAGTGCGCGGCCACGCGCGCGCGCAGGGCGCGCCAGTTGTTGAGGCGCGGACGGTGCAAGGCGTGGAAGGCGTGCCACCAGGCTTTGCCCCATTCGTGCAGCAGGGCCTGGGTGTCGTCGGGCCAGGGCTCGTCGCGCACCAGCAGGAGGGCGGCGGGTTGTTCACCGGGGGCGTGCCCGGGCAGGGCCAGCCACAGCGCGTGTGCGGGCCACCATTCGGCCCACTCGGCACCCAGGGCAGGAGGCAGGTCGTCTGCGATGAAAGCGCGGGTGCCGGCATCGGCTTGTGCTCCCCAGTGCTGGCACACCGCCTGCACCCACAACACGTAAGGCGCATTGGCCTCGGGCTGCAGCACACCGGAGAGGGTGTGCACCCCCGACGCGGTCAGCCACAACACGGCCTGGCGGTAGGGCGCCAGGCCATGGGTGTCGTTCACCAGCAGAAAACCCAGCTCCTGGGGGCTGCCGGCTTCGCGCGCACGGCGCTGCAAATCCAGCAAAGCCCCCATGACCTGCACGGCCGCGGGGGTGGGGTGGGGCGTCACGCTCATCCGGCGTGTGCCACCGCGCGCTCAGCTCCTGTAGCTCGGGCCAGCGGCTTGGCCTCCACCGGGGCGCGGCCCCAGTCGGCCCAAGGCGTTTGCCCACGCTTGCTGGCCAGCTTGAGCTGTTCCGACAAACTCGGGCGCGCCGCCGTTTTGGGCTTGGCCTTGTCGTCGCCCACGAAGAAGCGGAACGGCGCCACCGCTTCGCGACCTTCTTGGTCGCGGGCGATCACCATCAGTTTGAGTTCGCGCTGGTCCGCGGGCAGGTCGGCCGGTGGGGTGACCGTGAAGGTGCCCGATTGCGGGTCGAACACCACCCAGCTGGGCAGGTCGGAGCCGTCTTGCAGCTTGGCCGTCAGGGTGATCTGGGCATCGGCCTTGGTGTGTGCGAAGGTGTCGTAGGGCAGGGCAAAGCTGCTGGTCGTGCCCAGTTCGGCGAACTGGTCGGTCACCGCGTTGGCCAGCGACAGGTTGGGCGGGAGTGTGGTGTTGCCCGGCTCCAGCACCAGCACCGGGAAGCCCATGTCGCTCGTCAAGGTGGTTTCCACTCGCGAGGTGGTGGCCTCCAAGACCGGTGTGGGTGAGCTGACGTTCATCTCCGTGGCGGAGTTGAAGGTGGGCTCGGGCGCCGGTGGGGGAGCGGCCGGTTCGGGTGCTGGGGCTGGCGCAGGTTCGGGGGCCGGCGCGGGTGGCGGAGGTGGTGTCTGTGCGACGGGGCGGTCGTCGTCCTTGGTGGCCGTGGGGTCGGTCACGCCGGTTTCGTCAACGATGTCGCCGGTGCCATCGTCAAAGATGGACGCGTAGCCGGCCGCTTCCGTCGGCTGGCCGGGGTTGACCAGCAACTGGAAGCGTTCTTCGCCCTCAAAGAAAGTGTCGCGCTCGTTGGCAATGTCCACCGCCACCAACACCGGCACGGGGCCGGCTTGCACGGGTTCGTTGGTATACGGATCCCAGGTGCGGCCGCCATCCAAAGAGTAGTAGATCGGCGCGGTGTCGAGCGAGTCGTCGGGCTTGCCTTCGTTGTCACCGGTCGGGGCCTTGCCAGCGTCGGCCACGTTGCGCACGTCCAGGGTCAGCCACTGGCCCGGGTTGGCGTTGACGGTGAACAGGGCACGGGGCGAGTTTTCGTTGTAGTTGCCGCCAGTGATGGTGATGGTGCGGTCGTCGTCCTTGGTGCCGCCTTCATCCGCGCCGCCATCACCGTCGCTGTCGATCTTGCCAGTGCCATCGTCAATGATGGTGCCGGTGTCGTTATCGGTGATGCTGCTGTTGGTGTCGTAGGTGGCGGTGAGGGTGAAGTCCTCGGCGCCCTCGAACGGGGTGTCGTCCTCGCTGGTGATGTTCACGCGCACCTTGAGCGAGCCGTCCGCCGGCAGGGCAATGGTGTCCGTGGCGGGGTTGTAGGCCACCCATGCAGGCGTGGTGGCATCCTCGTCGTAGTACTCAATCGTGAAGCCCGAGACGGAAGCATCACCCGCTGTTGGCGTGGTGGGACCCAGGGCCAGCGTGATGTCGTAGCCGGCCTGGCCGCTGACCGTGAAGGTGGCGTAGGTCGAGCCTTCGTTGAAGGTCATACCACCCACCACATCAATGGTGCGGTCGTCGTCCAAAGGATGAGTCGGGTCTGTCGTCGGATTCCCGTTAGGCAATGGACCAACATCAGGGTAATAAGTCCCCGTGTTGTCGTCCATGATGGTTGCCGTTCCAACAGTTGATGTACCACTTGTCGGAGTCGCCGTTAAAGTAAAGGTTTCACCCAGATCAAAGTCGGTTTCTTTTTCAGGACTGAAAGCTGTACGAACCAACAACTGGTTAGTTGAGCCTATAGTAATGGTTGAGCCTGCGGTGTAGTTGCGCCACTCTCCTGATGTTCCAAAAGCAGGATCCCAATATTGCAAATCATGAACATAATTGGAATCCGTCGGATCCATTCCATTCGTCGTGCCATCCGCGAGGCTAAGTGTTACACCTGTACCGTTGACACCAAGCACCGTGAATACCGCATAAGGCGAACCTTCGTTGACGGTGATATTGTTAACGCTCACCGCATCTGCCGCGCCACGAATTTCGATAGACAAGACCGCGATGTCAGTCAAAGGGTTTGTCGCGTCATCGTCAGAAACTGTGTAATTAAAACTTTCGGTCACCCATGTGGATGGATTGGAAGCATTGTAGGCGGCCAGGGCATTGACCGTTGCATTATTGTTGTCAACAACATACGACCAAGAACCATTGGTGTTCATGGTCAGTGTGCCATAGGTGCCAATCAATGTGATAGTGCCAGCGGTGGGAGTCGCCTCAGTTCCCAAGCCCTCTGTGTTTCCTATGCGAACAGAAGTCACACTCAATTGAGATTTTGCATGATCCACGTCATTATCATTAACAATGACGTTTCCAGAAGGATCAAAGCCTAAAGCGTTGTTGTCAACGCCGCCTGCCTCTATTGCTGTTGCACTATCGTTAGTAGCGATGGGGTTGTCGTTAGCACCCTGAATAGTCACGGTGAGCGTGGCCGAGTCCAAATTGCCGCCACTTCCGAGCGGGGCATCAGATACCGTGTAACGGAAGGATTCTTGGAGGGTCTCGCTGCTGGACTGGAGCGCTTGAACCGCCGCATTGAGGTTGTCTACCAGATACGCATAAGAGCCGTCTGCGCCGATTCTGAGTGTGCCGTATTTGCCGACGATTTCAGCGAAGTTACTGCTGGAAGTGGAGCCGACATCTACTGAGTCGGTATTGGCGGTCTCCATGCTGTAGATGCCTGTTACAAATACATCTGTGCCGGGGAGAGGATCGACGATATCTGCATCGGAGTCATTAACCAGCACGTTGCCGATGGGGTTGGTACCAGTTGTGCTTCCGCCTGTGGTGGCTGGATAGTTATCGGCTCCTCCATTCTCGACGGCCGTTGCCACATCGTCGATTCCAATCGGATCATTGTTGCCTGAACCAAAAACAGTGATGGTCAAAGTGCTGACATCAGTGGCACCAAGCGCGTCTTTGACCGTGTAGGTAAAAACCTCATCATAGGAATCGCCATCGTTTAGGCTAGCCACACCACCGGGGACTGTTTCCGTATTGGTATAAGGCGTGTAAACGTAGTCTCCGAGGTATTTTCCTGTAGCTCCATCTTGAGTGAAGGAAAGGGTCCCGTATTTGCCCTGCAATGTCGCACTTGCAAGCTGACTGAAAGTTAGCGTGGTAGATTCAGGGACGATATTTCCAGAGAAGGTAATTTCGGTGATGGTGTTGCTGCCATCTCTGGTGACGTTCGTTACTGTGGCAGTCCCTCCATTCCAAGTCGCTACCATGCCATTGACGATAGACGTATCGGGAGCAAGAGTGAGACCAGACAGAACAGAAGTTGCGGATGAGCCTTGAATGTACGCGCGATCACCCCCGGCAGTCTTGAAGGACACAACGGCGACATTGTTGACAACCGTTCCAGCCGGAAGTTTGTCAATAGTGCTGTAAAGGCTCGCAACTCTGGCCAACTCAGCGGGGTCTGAGACGGTCAATGTTTTGGTGCCCGATCCCGTGACAGTCGCCGTCACACCTGTAACCAACTGCCAAGTCAAGTCGTTGGTTGTAGTCATGTCGCCGTCTGTATCGACAGCAATATAGATAAAATCCCCGGAGATATTGTTTGCCAAACCATCAATCTCGGTCAGAGTGATGGTGGCACTCGTCACTGAAGACGTGGTTCCACTGACAGTGAATACGGTATTTGTAATTTCCTTGATTTCTGAATAACCGTCTACGTCTGCATCATTGGTCAGCACACTGCCTGTGGCCGTATAACCAATGGTGTCGCTTCCACCGTATGCCCCGCTGGTCGGCGCAAGCAGCGATTCTTTCGCGGTGTTGTAATCCGACGTGGCCTCTGGTGTGTCGTTCGAGCCGGTGATGGTGATGGTAAGGAGGGCGTCGTCAGTCAATTTCCCCGCGTCAGTGACCCTGTAGGTAAAGGTGTCAGTCAAGGTGTTCGTGGTCAAACGCAGCGCCTGAACAGCGGCAAGATCGTTGTTCAAGATGTATTGATAACTGCCGTTCGCTCCTACGCGCAACTCGCCGTAGAGGCCCTGTACCGAGGTGTAACCCGAGGTGGATGTGGAACCACTTGACACTGACGCGCCTGCCGTTGTCGTGCCAATGCCGGTCACGGTCGCGGTGTCACCGATTGTATCGCTGTAATCCAGCGTGCTGTTCAGAATAGCTGACGCGCCATCACCATTCCCGCCGTATGTGAATGTTGCGCTGCCTTGTTCGATAATCGTTCCGCTGGTGTTGTTCGCTGCAGGCGCCACATTGCCGGGGATCAAGCTGTTCAGCGCGGAATCGACCCTGTCAGACGAAGAGCCGACTTCAATCGAGTTGTACGTACCCGCGGTCAAGGCACTCCAAGCAGTACCCGTATTGGTGACTGTGGTGGTGCCCATTGTGGCGATCAGGCTATTGAAGTAGCTCTGATTGACCACTAACACAAAACCCTTGTTGTCGGTGACGCCAGGGTCAGCGGGGACATCTGCAGAGTCCGCATCTTGGTTGCCATCGGCCTGTGCCGTGGCCAGATTGGTGAAATCTTGGTCGGTCCAGAAATAAAAACCGACGACACTTCCTTGAACTTTTAAAGGCCGACTGATCCAGCCGTAATAGGTTGTCCCGCCGATGTTGATGCCGATGGCAGAAACATCGTTGCCGCTGAACAGGGCGCTGTTGGTGTCGTCGTTGATGCCGACCGGCCCCAGCCCGCCATAGAAGGTGTTGGCATTGGTTCCACCGTCAGCAATCAACAAGGTATGGCTTTCCTGCTCCTTTTCAGCCCAGTTTTCGGTGTTTTGCACGACGCCGTCGTTGTTGACGTCGGTGATCATCTGGTAGGCGTTTGAGAAATTGAACGACGCAAACTCCACGTTGTAGCTCGTCCCGCCTGCGGTGACGGTGCCGTGGTCGTTTTGTGTGGTCGTTGTGGCGCTGGCCCCGTTCAGGGCGGTGGCGGCAAATGCCTCGCCTTCATCCCCGGTGGTATCGGCGTCAGGGTTCAGGTAGTCATCGACCGCATGCCCGAATTCTTCCACCAAGACCCGGGCGGCATCTGCCCCTTCGAACAAGTCGAACCAGTAACTGTTGATGAACACGGTGGGCTGCCCGTCCGGCCCGGCGTGGGTGTAAGCGGCGATGCTGGTCGCCACGCTGGCGCTGTCCATGGCCACCACGTTCACGCTGAAACTGCCGTCACGCAGGGCAGTGCGCAGTTCGGCCAGGCGTTCTGTCCACGCCGCATCCGGTGTGGGCTGCCCGCCGTTGAACATTCCAAACAGGGTCTGATCGTCGGCGTTGAGGATGAAGTCGCGCACGGCCTGGTTGGCTTCGGCCATGGCCGTGTCCAACACCGGATCGTTCAGTTCGGTCTGAAACAGCGCCGGCGCTTCCAGAGCCAGGGGTTGCAGGTCCAACACATCGGTGGTGCTGTCGTGGCTGTCCAGCGCATCCGTGGTGTCCAAGGCATCGGCCACCGCCGCCCCGTCGAACATGAAACGCTGCTCCAGTGCCAGGGGGGCGGGGCGGCGGCGCACCAGCTTGGAGGCCGACCGCTGTGCGGGGCGGGCTGGCAGGGTGGCTGAGGTCAGGGGGGCGGGGGTCGATTTCATGGGGCTGACTCGGTGATCCGTGCGTGGGGCGCGGAAGAAAAGGCGGTGTCGGGGCGGCTCAGCGTTCGGCGGGCGGGGTGACCAGCACCTTGCCGCTCATGCCGGCCATCAGTTCCGGGAATTTGCCGTCGATGGCGGCGGCCACTTTCACCGACTGGCTCACCGGGTCCACCCGGGCACCGATGCGGATGAATTTGGCGGGGTAGGTTTTGCGGGTTTCGTCGATCTGGACTTCAAACCGGGCGCCGGTGCGCAGCCAGCTGAGCCAGCGCGAGGGCACCAGGAACTCCAGTTCCAGCACGCTGTCGTCGAGGATGTCGAGCAGGGCCTGGCCCGGCTGCACAAACTGCTGCTCGCGCACTTTTTGCTCGGCCACGCGGCCGCTGAAGGGCGCGGCGATGCCGCACTTGGCCAGCACGGCCTTGTTGGCCCCCACCTCGGCGCGGAACTTGTTCTGTGCAGCCTTGGACAAGTCCACCTCCAGCTGGCCCACGGAGTTGAGTTCCAGCAGGCGCACGTTGGTGCTGTGGGTCTGTTCGGCGCCGTCCAGCTCGGCCTGGGCTTTTTGCAGTTGGGCTTGCTGCAGGGAGCAGTCAAAACCCACCAGCAGCTGGCCGGCCTTGAAGGCCCCGCCTTCGCTCACCGGCAGGCGGTTGACCTTGGCACCGATTTCGGCCGCGATGGTGGTGTAGCGCCGCGGCAGGAGCTGGGCGCGGATCTCCTGCCGCTCCAAGGCCGGTCTGGCGGCTTCGACCGCCGAAGGGGGCACCCCGGGCACCTTGCTGCCGGGGGCGGGGGCTTGCGCCCACGACTGTGCTCCGGCCAACAGAAACGAAACCGCCAGCAATCGACGCATGTTCACCACCACGTTCCTCATCATTGGGCCTTGGGGGAGCTCAGCACCGCCCAGGGATTGCCTTGCACTTGCTGGGTCAACTGGGCCAGGCTCAATTCGCCGGTGCTGCCGATCTTGGGCTCCAGGCCCAGGTTGGCGATCAGGCGGCTTTCGGCCAGGTGCACCTGCGACAGGGCCTGGTAGCGCCGCAGCAGACTGAGGATGGCGGTGGTTTCATTGGCCACGCGATCAAGTTGGCTTTGCGCCTGGACGCTCTGACGCGCGCGGATGTTGTCGGCGATCTTCTGGTCCACCGCGTAGATGGCATCGGCACGGCTGAACTGGGCACGGGCGTTTTGCAGCTGCAGGCGCGCCAGGTGAAGTTGCGTCACCACCGCCATTTGCGTGGCCATGCGCCGCTGGTCGGCCAGGGCCACACCGGCTTTGGCCAGCTTGATCTGGGTGGGCCCGGTGAACAGGTTGAACAGGTTGAACGAGAGCTGCAAGCCAGCCTCGTTCCAGTTGTTGTGCACCAGGTACTCGTCGGAGTCGTACTTGAGGCTGTAGTTGAACGACAGGTTGGGGAACAGGCGCGTCATGGTCTTGCGCACTTCGGTCGCGGCGACGCGGCTGTTGTAATGCTGTTCGCGCAGATCGGCGTTGTTCTCCAGGGCCAGCGCTTCCAGTTGGGCCATGGGGACGGTGAGCGCGGTGTCGCTGTTCGGGGTCACGTCGGCTTCGGCCAAGGTGATGGTTTGGCCCACCGGGGCGTTGATGAGCGAGGCCAGCTCGACCTGGGCGGTGGACAGCTCCTGGGCAATGGCTTCGAGCAGGCGCAGGTTTTCCAGAACCTGGCGCTGGTAGCGCAGGGCGTCCAGCGGGCTGCGCAGGCGCTCGGCTTCGGCTTTGCGGGCGTCGGCCAGGGCTTCTTCGGCCAGCTTCAGGGTGGTTTGTACGTTGGCCTGCAGCTGCTGGGCACTGACCGCGCGCCAGTACACGGTGCGCACATCCTGCATCAGCACGTGCATGGCCTTGCGGCGCTTTTCGCCGGCAATCAACACCCGGTCGGCGGCCTGTTTGGCCGACGACTGCCCCACCACCACGTCCAGCAGGTTCCAGGTCAGGCCCAGGTCGGCGGTACGGTGGTCGGCCGCGGAGGAGAAGGAGGAACTGCTGGATTTGCTGCCGTACACCGGCGTGTAAGGGTGGCTGTAGGTGGCGCGCTCGCGGTTGCGGTCGGTGTACCCGGCCTGGACCAGCAGTTTGGGCAGCATGTCAAACTGGGTGACGTCCAACTCCTTCAGGGCGATGGCCTCTTCCATCAGGCGGGCTCGGCGGTCCAAGTTGTACTTCAGGGCACGGGCCATGGCCTGGTCCAGGGTGAGCGGACCGGTCACGGGTTCGACGTCCTGGCGCATGGCCGCGCTGTCCGCCTGGTTGGCGGCCTGCAGGTCGGGGGTTTCGATCGGCGTCGGGGCCAGGGTGCCGCAGGCCGCCAGCAAGGCCACGGCAGTGGCCACCGACAGCAGTTGGAAGCCGCGTTGGGCGGTGCTCGGGGAGGATGGGGATTCGCTCATGACGCAGGTGATGGATGGTGATATGGAATGATCGCTATCAGAATTGCAACAAATTTTGTTATTTGTAAATATATCTATTTGCAAGGTGGCGGGGTATACCCAAAAGGGTAGGTTTGTCATGGCTGCACAACGCCATCACCCCAGGGTGCTTTGGTACCAGCACCGCCGACTTAGAATTCCCCCACAGCGCACCGCGCGCCCTCTCCAACGCATGCAAGGTTTCCCCCATGAAACGCCAGGACTTCCGTTTTTTCCACCCGCTGCGCGTGCGCTGGGCCGAGGTGGACATGCAAAAAATCGTGTTCAACGCGCACTACCTGATGTACTTTGACGTGGCCATCACCGAGTACTGGCGCGCCCTGGCCCTGCCTTACGAAGACGCGATGCACGAGCTGGGCGGCGAGCTGTACGTGAAAAAGGCGTCGGTGGAGTTCAACGCGTCGGCCCGCATGGACGACATGCTGGACATCGGCATGGCCTGCACCCGCCTGGGCAACTCGTCCATGACGATCACCGGCGCCATCTTCCGCGGCGAAGAACACCTCATCAGCGGCGAGCTGATTTACGTCTTCGCCGATCCGGCCACGCAGACCTCGCGCCCCATCCCAGACGCATTGCGTGCGCTGGTACAGGGCTACGAAGCCGGGGAGGGCGTGCTGACCGTGCGCACAGGCCCCTGGGCCGAACTGGGCGCGGGGGCGAGCGCGGTGCGCACCGCCGTGTTCGTGGAGGAACAGCGCATTCCCCGCGAAGAAGAATGGGACGCCGCCGACCAGGTGGCGCTGCACGCGGTGGCCCACAACCGGCTGGGCCAGGCCATGGCCACGGGCCGCCTGCTGCCGGCAGAAGGCGGCGTCAGCAAGATCGGCCGCATGGCGGTGCACCGGGTGCTGCGTGGCACCGGCGTGGGCCGGCAGATCTTGACGGCACTGATGGACGCGGCCCGGGCGCGTGGCGACCGCACCGTCCGGCTCAGCGCCCAGCGCACGGCCGAAGGGTTTTACCGGCGCCTGGGTTACACGCCGGTGGGCGAGCCTTACGACGAGGTCGGCATTCCCCACCTGCTGATGGAAAAGCACCTCTGAATGCTGGCGTCCGTGGGCCAATGGGTGGCCACGGGCGTCGGGGCCGCCGCCGGGTGTACCGCGTGGGTCCATTCGCGCAGGTCCAGGGCCAGGCCCTCGGGGGTACGGCGGCAGTGGGCGATCAGGCTGCTGCGGGTGCCGTAAGCCGGTGTGGGCAGGTGCACAAAGGCGCTGGACAGGCCTTGGGCCCAAGCGTCCTGTCCAGCGTCATGGGCCGGGCGCCTGTCCATCAGGGGGCGCAGCAGGGCCTCGTACCCATCCGCGTCTACAGGGCTGTCTGCGCTGGGTGCCGAGTGGGCCACGGCGGCGTGCACCGCGTCCCGCAAGGCCACGGTTTTGGGCCAGGGCGTGTCGAGGTGGGCGTTGGACAAACCATAGACCCCCGGTGGCAAGATGCGGCCGGCCCAGCCCGGGGGCAGGTCGTGCCTAGCTGCGGGCACGGCATCTGGCGGCGGGCGGTTGGTCAACCAGACCCAGCTGCCCCGGGTCACATCGCCCAGCACCAGGTTGAAACCGTTGTAGGCCTGGGGGTCGTGTGAGGCCACCAGATCACGCCAGCCGCCCACCGAAGCCGGGCCGGCCAGCCAGCGCAGTGGCAATTCGCCCCGGCTGCGCGGGGCGGACTCGGGCCCGCTGGGCCGCACGTTGGTGAGCATGGCCACCCGCCCGTGCTGGCTGAAACCCAGCCAGGTGCCACCGGCTTCGGCGTCCCGCCCGGCCCAGACGGTCACCCCGCCGTCGGTCTGCCAGGCGGCCAAGGGGCGGGTCGGGCGGTGCCACCATTCGTCGCGGTTGGAGGCCAGCAACAAGGGGCAGGCCGGCGTGGCCTCGATGGCAAAAGCGATCAGGCACACGCCGTCGGCCTCAGACGTCGGCCAGCAGCGGGTAGGGCAGATCGAGCACGGCCAGGGCCGGGCCGTCCGCGGCCCCCAGGGTGAGGGCCTGGCCATCGGCCGCACTGGTCTGCATGGACACGACCGCGTCCCAACCCACCATCGGGTGGGCAGCAGCACTCACCACCGTGCCGCAGGCCTGTTCGGCGTCGGCCGCGTGGAACACCTCCTGGCCCACGGTCGGGGCGTGCGCGCCGTGCACCAGGTAGGCGCGGCGCTTGAGGATGCCGCGGTACTGGCTGCGGGCCACCACTTCCTGGCCGGGGTAACAGCCCTTCTTGAAGTTCACGCCGCCCACCGATTCGTAGTTCAGCATCTGCGGCACAAAGGCCTCGTACACCGGGGCCGTAACCATCGGCACAACGCTGCGCACCGCCAGCCAGGCCCACAAGGCGGCGGGCAACTCGGGCCCCGCCGGGGCGCTGCCGCTGGAGCCGCAGGCCAGGGCACGGGGCAGGCCTTCGGCCAGGGGCAGCCGCACCCAGTCCCAGCCTTCCTGCGCCAGGTGGCTCCAGGGGCTGGTCGGCAGGGCCGCCGGCACGTCCGCGCCCACGGCACCGAAGACCGCCACCTCCTGGCTGGCGTCGCTCAGCTTCACCTTGGCGCGCAGCACGAACATGCCCAGGCGTTTGAGGGTGGTGGTCAGCAGGTCGGCAGAGCAGAGCAGCAGGATGTCGTCGTGCGCCCGCTTGAACGCCACAAAACTGGCCTGCATGCGGCCTTTGGCGTTGCAGAAGGCCGCCAACCGACCTTCGCCCAGCCCCATCAACGCAAAGTCCTGGGTCAGCTGCCCGTGCAGGAAAGTGGCCGCATCGGCGCCCTGGGCCCGGATCACCCCCCAATCGGCCAGACGCACCACCCCGCGCAGGGCGCTGGTGTCGAACGGAGGGGGCAGGGGGGCGGAGGATGTGCTCATCGTGGCGCTCACTTATGATCGAAGGCTTGTATTTTGACCGAGGTCCTGTGTCCGTGTTTCCTGTGCTGAAATGGTTGCTGGCCGCCGCCTTGTCTCTGGCCTTGTTGCTGGGGGCGGGGGCCGCCGTCTGGTTGAACCGCCCGCTGGGCGGGGAATCCACGGGCCTGCTGGACGTGGCGGTGCCGCCCGGCGCGTCGGCCCGCACCGTGGCGCGCGTGCTGGTGCAGGCCGGCATGGGCGGGCCGGAATGGGCCCTGTACGCCTGGTTCCGCCTGTCGGGCCAGGCCCGCGACATCAAGGCCGGCAGCTACGAGGTGCCGGCCGACAGCACGCCGCGTGCCTTGCTGGATCAACTGGTGCGCGGCGAACAGGCCGTGCGCCGGGTCACCCTGGTCGAAGGCTGGAACCTGGGCCAGGTGCTGCAGGCCCTGCGCACGGCCGAACACCTCGACTACGACCTGCCGGCCGGCGCCACACCGCAGCAACTGGCGCAGGCCCTGGGGCTGCGTGCGCCGCACGCCGAAGGCCGGTTTTTCCCCGACACCTACGTCTACCCCAAGCACGCCACCGCCTCCAGCGTGTTGCAGCAGGCGGCGCGGGCCATGGACCAGCGCCTGGCCGACGCCTGGGCCCAGCGTGCGCCCAACCTGCCACTGCGCCACGCCGACGACGCCCTGGTGCTGGCCAGCATCGTCGAAAAGGAAACCGGCCTGGCCAGCGACCGCGCTCTGATCGCCGGGGTGTTCGTCAACCGGTTGCGCATCGGCATGCGGCTGCAGACCGACCCCAGCGTCATCTACGGCCTGGGGCCGGCGTTCGACGGTCGTCTGGGCCGGCGCGACCTCGACACCGACACCCCCTACAACACCTACACCCGCGCCGGCCTGCCGCCCACGCCGATTGCCCTGCCGGGCGAGGCCGCGCTGCGCGCCGCGGTGCAGCCCGACGCCACACCGGCGCTCTACTTCGTGGCGCGCGGCGACGGCTCCAGCGCCTTCAGCCGCACCCTGGACGAACACAACGCGGCCGTGCGCCGCTACATCCTCAACCGCTGACCGCATGCCACCACTTCCTTCGACCCGCACGGCCTGCTTCGTCACCTTCGAGGGCATCGACGGGGCGGGCAAATCCTCCCACATCGGCACCCTGGCCGAAGCCTTGCGGGCACAGGGGCACACCGTGCTCCAGACGCGCGAACCGGGTGGCACGCCCCTGGCCGAGCAGTTGCGCGAGCTGCTGCTGCGCGAAGCCATGGACCCGCTGGCCGAAGCCTTGCTGATGTTCGCCGCCCGGCGCGACCACCTGCTGCGCGTGATCGAACCCGCCCTGGCCCGTGGCGAGGTGGTGTTGTGCGACCGCTTCACCGACGCCACCTTCGCCTACCAGGGCCACGGCCGGGGTTTCGACCTGGCGGTGCTGAGCCAGTTGGAAGAATGGGTGCAGGGCCCGGCGCCCTTGCGCCAGCCGCACCTGACCCTCTGGTTCGACCTGCCCCCGACCAGCGCAGCCGAACGCCTGGCCGGCGCGCGCAGCCCCGACAAGTTCGAGGCCTTGCCCGTTGCCTTTTTCGAGCGCGTGGCCGCCGGCTATGCGGCCCGGGCCGCGGCCGACCCCGGGCGTTTCGCCCGCATCGACGCGACCCCGGCCATGCCCGCGGTCTGGGCCCAGGTGGAAGCGGTCTGCCGCGCACGGGGTCTGTTGGCATGAGCGGGCTGGCCCCCTGGCTGCAGACCCAGCTGGAGCGCCTGCTGCAGCAACGCGGTCACGCGTTGCTGCTCTCGGGCCCGCCGGGGCTGGGGCAGTACCCCCTGGCCTTGGCCCTGGCGCGCGCCTGGTTGTGCGAGCAGCCCTCGGCCCAGGGAGCCTGCGGCCACTGCGGCGCCTGCCACGCGGTAGACGTGCGCACCCACCCCGACCTGTTCGTGCTCATGCCCGAGACCCTGTCGATCGAATTCGGCTGGCCCCTGGACGAGAAAACCCAGGACAAGATCGACAAGAAAGAACTCAAGGCGAGCAAATTCATCCGCGTGGACGCCACCCGCCAGGCGGTCGCCTTCAGCCAGTTCACCCGCTCCCGCGGCGACACCAAGGTGGTGCTGATCTACCCGGCCGAACGCCTCAACACCGAGGCCGCCAACACCCTGCTCAAAACCCTGGAAGAACCGGCCGGGGCGTTGCGCTTCGTCATCGCCACCGAGGCGGCGCACAGCCTGCTGCCCACCATCCGCAGCCGCTGCCAGACCCACGACCTGCACTGGCCCGCCCCCGACGAGGCCCTGGCCTGGTTGGCCGCGGTGGTGGCGGCCGACCCCAGCCTGTCGGCGCGCAAGCTCCCGCCCGCCGAGCTGCAGACCTGGCTGCGTGCGGCCGGTGGCCGGCCCGACGAAGCCCTGGACTGGCTGCGCACCCAACCGCCCCAGGGACTGTGGCCGCAGTTGCCCCGCGCCATCGCCGCCGGCGACTGGAGCGCCCTGGCCGGCTGGTCGCCGGCGCAGCAGATGGACGTGCTGCAGAAGCTCTGCCACGACCTGATGGTGCAGCAGGCCGGCGGCGCGCCCCGCTTCTTCCTGTCGGCCGACCTGCCTCCCGCCCCGGGCCTGGCGGCCCTGGCGCGCTGGCACCGCGACCTGCAAGCCGCGGCCCGCACCCTGGAACACCCTTTCAGCCCGGCCTTGCTGCAAGAGGCCTGGGCGGTCACAGCCCAACGCGCACTGGCGCTACACTAGACCGACATGAGCACCGCCGACACCACAGGTCCGGCGCGCCCGACGGTGATCCAGTTGTCGATCAAGGAAAAGGGCGCGCTGTACGCCGCCTACATTCCCTTGTTTGCGGAAGGGGGCATCTTCGTGCCCTCGGTGCGCGAATACAAGCTCGGCATGGACGTGTATGTCCTGCTGACCCTGCCCGACGACCCGCAGCGCTACCCGGTGGCCGGCAAGGTCGCCTGGATCACCCCGGCCGGCGCCGCGGGGTCGCGCTCCCAGGGCATCGGCATCCGCTTTCCGGCAGACGACAAGTCCCGCCAGCTCAAGGCCCGCATCGAAGAAATCCTGGGGGCGCACCTGGCGTCAGACCGCAGCACCCAGACCGTTTGAGCACCCGTTTGCATGTTTGTCGATTCCCATTGCCATTTGAGCTTCCCCGAGTTGCGCGCGCAGCTCCCCAGCATCCTGCAAGCCATGGCCGAGGCGCAGGTGGACCGCGCCCTGTGCATCTGCACCACCCTGGAAGAATTTGAGCAGGTGCACAGCCTGGCCACGGCGCACTCCCATCTGTGGTCCACCGTGGGCGTGCACCCCGACAACGAAGGCGTGCAGGAACCCACCCTCGACGACCTGCTGCGCGGCGCGGCCCTGCCCAAGGTGGTGGGCATCGGTGAAACCGGCCTGGACTACTACCGCCTGGGCGAGCGCACGGTGGCCGACATGGCCTGGCAGCGCGAGCGCTTTCGGGTGCACATCCAGGCCGCCCGGGCCACCGACCTGCCGCTCATCATCCACACCCGCAACGCCTCGGACGACACCCTGGCCATTTTGCGAGAGGAGGGCGGTTTTGCCTCCGCCGCCGGGGCGCCAGCCCGTGCCCGGGGGGTGTTCCACTGCTTCACCGAAACCGCCGAGGTGGCGCGCGCGGCGCTGGAGTTGGACTTCTACATCTCGTTTTCCGGCATCCTGACCTTCCGCAACGCCGCCGATTTGCGCGAGGTCGCCCAGATGGTGCCGCTGGAGCGCTGCCTGATCGAAACCGACAGCCCTTACCTGGCGCCGGTGCCTTACCGCGGCAAGACCAACACCCCGGCCTACGTGCCCCACGTCGCGGCCCAGTTGGCCGAAATCAAGGGACTGCCGCTGGAGGTGGTGGCCCGCGCCACCAGCGACAACTTCGAGCGCCTGTTCACCCGTGCGGTCTGACGTGCGGTCTTTTTTCCTGCTTCTGAAACGGCTCCTCTGTCTGGGGGTTCTGTGCGGCTTGTCCTCCTGGGCGCAGGCCCAGTCCGGCTCGTACGAGGACTTCTTCATCGCCATCACCCGAGACAACACCGGCCCATTGCCGGGTCTGCAAGCCCGCGGCTTCGACTTCAACAGCCCCGACCCGGCCCTGCAGCCGCCCCTGGTGCTGGCCATCCGCAAGGAGTCCTGGCGCGTCGCCGACTTCCTGCTCGGCGTGCCGGCCTTGCAAGTCGATGCGCGCAACCCCGCCGGCGAAAATGCCCTGATGCTGGCCGCCATCAAGGGCCAGGTGGCGCTGGTGCAGCGCCTGCTCGCGCGCCAGGCCCAGGTGAACAAGCCGGGCTGGACGCCGTTGCACTACGCCGTCAGCCACGTCGGGCCCGAGGCCCAGGCCATCGTCCGCTTGCTGATGGAGCAGCACGCCTACATCGACGCGGCATCGCCCAACGGCACCACCCCCCTGATGATGGCGGCCCGTTACGGCCAGGCCGATGTGGTGCAGCTGCTGTTGGAGGAGGGGGCCGACCCGGCCCTGCGCAACGACCAGGGCATGGACGCCATCGACTTCGCCCGCCGTGCCGACCGCCCCGACATCGTCGAGGCCATTGCCGCCGCGGTGCGCAGCCGCCAGCCCAAGGGCCAATGGTGAACGGAGCGGGGCAAAGTCATGGCTCAGGCGGACACGCGTGACCTGATCGGCGGCCTGGCCATGGTGGCCATCGGCCTGTTCGCAGCCGTCTATGCCCACCGGCACTACCCGCTGGGCGAGCTGCAGCGCATGGGCCCGGGCTTCTTCCCGGTGGTGTTGGGTGCGTTACTGGCCCTGCTGGGGCTGTTGATCGCCTTGCCGGCCTTGCTGCGGCGCAGAGCGCCTCTGCGCATCGAGTGGAAGACCGGATTGCTCGTGACCGGCAGCGTGGCCGTGTTCGGGCTCCTGCTGCCCTCGCTGGGCCTGGTGCTCACCACCGTGGCGTCGGTGCTGGTGGCCTTGCTGGCCGAACGTGCCATGCCATGGCCGCGGCGGCTGGCGGTGGCCTTGGGCATTGCCGCCTTCACCTGGCTGGTGTTCGGCTTGGCCTTGAAGATGGTGTTGCCGGCCTGGCCCTGGAGCCCCTGAGCCCATACAGCACACGCCCCACATGGACACCGCACAAGGCCTGCTCATCGGCCTCCAGGCCGCCCTGGAGCCCATGGCGTTGCTGTACTGTTTTGTCGGGGTGTTCATCGGCACCCTGGTCGGGGTCCTGCCCGGCATCGGCGCCATGGCCACCATCTCGCTGCTGCTGCCCCTGACGTACCACATCCCGCCCACCTCGGCCATCATCATGCTGGCCGGCGTCTACTACGGCGGGCAGTACGGGGGATCGACGGCGTCCATCCTGCTGAACCTGCCCGGCTCGCCCTCGTCGTCCGTCACCTGTCTAGACGGCTACCCCATGGCCCAACAGGGCCGGGCCGGGGTCGCGCTGTGCATCACCGCCGTGGCCTCCTTCGTCGGGGCCTTGCTCGGCATCGCGATCCTGGTGCTGTTTTCGCCCGCCATCGCCGAACTGGGCCTGCAATTCGGTCCCGCCGATTATTTTTCCATGATGCTGCTGGGCCTGATCGCCGCGTCCGGCCTGGGTTCGGGGGCGCCGACCAAGGGCCTCGCCATGGTGGTGCTGGGGTTGCTGCTGGGCACCGTCGGCACCGACGTGAATTCGGGCGTCTCCCGCTTCGATTTTGGTGTGCTCGAACTCATGGACGGAATCAACCTGGTGGCCCTGGCCATGGGGGTGTTCGGGCTTTCCGAGGTCATCGCTGGCATCCACCGGCCCCAGGGGCAGGGGCCCTCCCAAGCCATTGCTTGGCGCGATTTGTGGCCCAGCCGGCAAGACCTGCGGCAATCGGCCCTGCCCATGCTGCGCGGCACCGCCATCGGCAGCTTTTTCGGAGCCTTGCCCGGCACCGGCGCGGCCATCGCGTCTTTCGTGTCCTACGCGGTCGAGAAAAAAGTGGCGCGCGACCCGACACGCTTTGGCCAAGGCGCGATCGAAGGCGTGGCTTCGCCCGAGGCCGCCAACAACGCCGCCGCCCAGACCGCCTTCGTGCCCACGCTGTCCCTGGGCATTCCCGGCGATGCCATCATGGCGCTGATGCTGGGGGCACTCATCATCCACGGCATCCAGCCCGGCCCCATGCTGATGAACGAGCAACCCCAGTTGTTCTGGGGCCTGGTGGTGAGTTTTGGCATCGGCAACGTGATGCTGGTGATCCTGAACCTGCCGCTGGTGGGCATGTGGGTGGCGATTTTGCGCATTCCGTACCACGTGCTGTACCCGGCCATCCTGGTGTTCACAGCCTTGGGTGTGTACAGCGTCAGCAACAGCACCTTCGACATCTACCAAGTGGCTATCGTGGGCGCTTTGGGTTACCTGCTCACGGCCTTGCGCTTCGAGGCCGCCCCCTTGATGCTGGGTTTTGTGCTGGGACCTTTGATGGAGGAATACCTTCGCCGAGCCTTGCTGCTGTCGCACGGCGACCTGTCAACCTTGGTGCAGCGGCCCATCAGCGCCGGCTTTCTTCTGGTGTGCGCGGGCATGTTGCTCTGGAACGCCTGGACCGGCTTGAAACAGATGCGGCACGAAGCGGCATGACACGCTCCGGCAAGCGCAGTATCTTGTCAGCCGCGTGCGGCACGCACACCGAGCGCAAGACTTTTGGAAAGTCGGCGCTGGTGTAGCCCAAACGGGTGAATCTATGTATGGAGGCGTTTGCCTTGGTTGACGTGGGTTTGGCGACTGGATGCCGGGCGTGTATGCGCAGGCCTCACTATCTACAATGTGCATTATGT
>NZ_NWMV01000104.1 GCF_002837145.1 Macromonas nakdongensis
CGGTCGCCGTAAGGGGCGCGGCCTTCGCGGCCGTCCCGACCCGGACGGGCATCGCGGCGCTCGCCCGGGCGGGCGTCGCGGCCGGCCGCGCGCAGTGCCGGGGTGGGCTGGGTCTTGTTCATGCCGGGGCGGTCGTCACCGCGCATGGCCACCAGCTTGCGAGCCGGCGCGGGAGCCGGCGCAGTTTCGGACAGGGCTCCATCGGCAGCCGCCGGCTCGGTCGGGCTGGGTGCGGCTTCGGCCGAGGTCACCTGGGCGGCCGCAGGCACCACGGCGGCCTGTCCACGGGCGGCAGCCTGCAAGGCCTCCATGGCGGCGCGGATCTGCTGCACATCGCCGCTGGCGTTGGCCGCGTCCAGCGCCTTGGCGGCGGCCAGCACGGCCTGGTCGTGGGCGCTCACCGCGACTGCGGTTTTTTCGCGCTCGGCGGTCTTGCGCTCGAAGGCTTCGTCGAGGGGTTTGCGGAAAGCCTCCCACAGCTTCTGCTCCTGGCGGCGGTCCAGCGGCACGCTGTGCGCCTCTTGCTGCCAGCGCTGCTGCAAGGCTTTGATCGCATCGATGCGCAGCACCGGGGCCGCGCCCAGGGCCTGGGCTTCTTCGATCAGGGCCTGGCGGCGCGCCTGGCTCTGGGCCTGCGCGGCTTCCAGCGGGGCATGGGCACTGCCCATGGCGGCCTTCCATTGGGGCTGGAGTTCGGCAAACAGCTTCTCGCTCAGGTGGCCGGACTGGCGCCAACGCTCGGCGAAAGCGTGCAGGTCGCGCAACTGGGCCTTCCAGTCGTCCTGCGCGGCGTGGGCCTGGGTCCAGGCCTTCACCTCCTCGATCAGCGCGAGGCGCTGGCCGCGGTTGGCCTCGTTCTGCTCCTTGAGCTTGCCCAGCCAGGCCTCCACCACCTTGTGGGCCTGGTTGCAGGCCTCGTCGAATTTCTTCCACAGCGCGTGGTTGGGCACGCCGCCCTGGTCGGTGGTCTTCCACTGATCGCGCAGGGCGCGCAGGGTCTCCTGGATCTTGCGACCGCCGGGACGCTGGCCTTCGGGGGCCTGGGTCAGGGCCACCGCCTTGGCCAGCAACTCCTCGCGCAACTGGTCGGCGCGCCAGCGCTGCCAACCTTCGAGTTCGCCGGCCTGGACCAGCGCCGCCTGCACCCGGGCCTCTAGCTCGGCCGCGATGTGGCGGCCGTGTTCTTTGAGGGCTTGGCGCAAATCGGCCACGGCCTTGGGCGCGGTCTTGGTGTGGCCGTCGGCCAGTTCGCGCGTCAAGGCCTCCAGAGCCGCCCCCACCACTTGCGTGGCCTGGGCCTGGCGGGCCGCCTGTTCGGCGGGGTCGACGCTGGGCGCGGGGGCCGGAATGGCCTCGCCCCGCAGGGCGCGCAGTTCGTCGGCCCACACCGGCACGGCCGGCAGGGGGGCCGAGGCGTCGGCGGCGGCCGCCAGGGCCTGGGCCAAGGCGGCATCAAAAGCCTCCCACACCAGCTGGAGCTGCTTGCGCGAGGTGTCCAGCTGGGTGGGGTACTTGGGGTCCAGGCTGTCCCAGGCCGGGTCGGCCGCCAGGGTCTGGGCCTGGGCCTGCCAGTCGCCCACGTCGGTGCGCAGGGTGTCGAGCACGGCCTGGGCTTCGGCCCAGGGCTTGGTGGAGAGCACTTCGATGCGCTGCGCCAGCAGCACGGCGGCCTCGCGTTCCACCTGCACCCGGTGCTGCAGGTCTTCCAGGCCTTTCATGCGTTCGGCCAGGGCCAGCTTCAGCCCCGCCAGGGGCTCGCGCGACAAAGGCGCACCGGCTTTGGCGGCGTCGCGCTGCCAGGCCATGGCATCGGCCAGGTTCAGGCGCGGCTGGGCCAGCAGGCCCTGGGCCTTGGCGGCCCATTCTTCGGCGATCGCGTCCTGCGCCTTGGCGCGCTTGAGTTCGTCCAGCTTCTCTTTCAAGGCCTTGGCCGCGCCCTTGTCGCGATGCGACAGTTCGCGGTACACGTCGGCCATTTCGTCGTGGGACGGCTCACCGGCCAGCCACTCGCGCAGGCGCGCAGCCCGTTCGCCCGAGGTGGGAGCGGTGAAGGCGCCGCCGGTGAGAGCGTCGAGTTGGGACAGGTCGGCGGGCTTGGACGAGGGCTTATCGGAGGGATTCACGGCGGACACAACAACGAAAAAGGACACAGCCCCTGTTGGGGCCAAAACAGGTATTGTCGCCGGTTTCAACCGGCCCAGAGGTCCAGCGGCGGGTCGTGGACCACGGCTTTCAAAATGTCGCTGCGCGTGACGAAACCTTCCACGCGCCCGGCCTCACCCACCACGGGCAAACCGGGCAGCCCGGTTTCCAGCAGGATCAGCGCCAAACGCCGCAAATCGACCTCGGCCGACACGCCGGGCACCGGCGACACCATGGCCTGGGCCACCGGCGTGCCCTGCCAGTCTCGCCCCACAGTGGCGGGCGCCCCACCGGCAGGCGGGACGGTCCGGGCCAGCAGCTCGGCCCGGGTGAGCAGCCCGACCAGCCCGCCGGCCGCATCCACCACCGGCACCTGACCGATGCCCGCCCCGGTCAGCCGCTCCCAGGCCTGGCCCAGGGTCGCGTCCTGCGCGACCACGACCGGCTCGTGGCTCATCACGTCGCCCACCACGCGCAGCGGGTGGTGGGCTGTGGTGTGCTTCTGCGTGTCGGCGTAGGCCTGCAGGGCCTGGGTGGTGGGGTGCGGCGCCGGTTCGGGCCTGGGTTCGGGCGCCAGCGGTTCGGCCAGCGGGGTCAGTCGGTCCAACGCCACCTGCAAGGGCCGGATGCCCGGGATCTGGAGGGTGGGCACCACCTTGCGCAAATCCTCCACCGGCCCCCGGTACATGAGCCCCGACGTGCCGTAGATCGCAAACATGCCGCACCCCGCTGTGTCTGTGGTTAAGCGCCCTCGTCCGGCAGGAACAGGGCCTGCAAATCGCTCAAAAAGTCGAAGCCGCGCTCGGTCGGCCGCACGGTGTTCAAGTCGCGCTCGATCCAGCCCTGGCGCTCGGCCTGCTGCAAAGCAGGCCCTATGGTGCTTATCGGCAGGCCGGTGCGCTCGCTGAACTGCGCCAAGGTGAAGCCCTGGCGCAGGCGCAGGGCGTTGAGCATGAATTCGAAGGGCAGGTCGCGCGCGGGCACCTCGTCTTCGCTGGCCGTGGGCTGGCCTTGCAGGGCCTGCTCCATGTAGCGCTGCGGGTCGCGCCAGCGCACCTGGCGCAGCACCCGGTGGGCAAAGCTGAGCTTGCCGTGCGCCCCGGCCCCAATGCCGAGGTAGTCGCCAAACTGCCAGTAGTTCCAGTTGTGGAAGCAGCGGTGCCCTGGGCGCGCGTAGGCCGACACCTCGTAGCGCGCCAGCCCCACCGCGCCGGTGCGCTCGGTGATGCGGTCCAGCATGGCGTAGGCCGTGTCCTCGTCGGGCACCTGGGGCGGGTGCTTGGCGAAGTAGGTGTTCGGCTCCAGCGTCAGGTGGTAGACCGACAGGTGCGGCGGCTGGAAGCCCAGTGCGGTGTCGAGGTCGCGGTCCAGGTCGGCCAGGGTCTGGCCGGGCAACGCGTACATCAGGTCCAGGTTCCAGGTGTCGAAGTTCGCCGCCGATTCGGCCACCGCGGCGCGGGCCTGCTCGGCGTTGTGCACCCGGCCCAGGGCCTTCAAAAACCGGTCGTCGAAGCTCTGCACCCCAATGCTCAGGCGGGTGACGCCGGCCTGGCGGAAGCCCTTGAAGCGGTCTTTCTCGAAGGTGCCGGGGTTGGCTTCCAGGGTGATTTCGGCGTCGGCCTCCAGCGGCAGCAAAGCGCGCACCTCGGACAACAGCCGGTCGATGGCCTCGGGCGCAAACAGGCTGGGCGTGCCCCCGCCGATGAAGACGCTGTGCACCGGTCGGCCCCAGACCAGGGGCAGGCTGCTTTCCAGGTCGGCGCGCAGGGCCTGCAGGTAGCGCTCGTAGGGCGGCTCGCCGCCCTGCCCCGCCGCCGCGCCCCACTCGTGCGAGTTGAAATCGCAGTAGGGGCATTTCTTCAAACACCAGGGCAGGTGGATGTAGAGCGTGAGCGGTGGCAAACCCGGCAGTTGCAACTGGCCCGGGCGGTGCAGTTGGACGACGGACTGGCTCATGCCGGGAACCACCGTTCGCGCATCAGCGCCAGCATGGCCTGGGCGGCGCGGCCGCGGTGGCTGTTCGCGTTTTTCACTTCCGCGGGCAACTGGGCGAAGGTCTGGCCAAATTCGGGGATCCACATCACCGGGTCGAAACCGAAACCGTTGCTGCCCACCGGCTCGGGCGCGATCAGGCCGGCCACGCGGCCGGTGGCGATGAGCGGTTCCGGGTCGGTCGGGCTGCGCACCGCCACCAGGGTACTGACCATGGCGGCGCGGCGGTTGGGCTGGCCTTGCAATTGCTCCAACAACGCGCGCACGTTGTTGGCGTCGCCCTTTTCGTAGCCGAACTGGGTGCAGTAGTAGGCCGTGTCCACGCCCGGCAGGCCACCGAAGGCGTCCACGCACAGGCCGGCGTCGTCGGCCAGGGCGGGCAGGCCGCTGTACGCGCTGGCGTGGCGGGCTTTGGCCAGGGCGTTTTCCACAAAGGTGCAGTGCGGCTCGGCCGCCTCGGGGATGCCCAGGTCGCCCTGGCGGACCAGTTCCACGCCCAGTGGGGCGAACATGGCCTGCAGTTCGGCCAATTTGCCGGCGTTGTTGCTGGCCAGCACCAGTTGCTTGCCCATCATGCCCGCCCCCTCAAGCCACGTCCGCACCGGCCAGGGCGGCGCGTTGCAGACCGATCAGTTCGTGGATGCCTTTTTCGGCCAGCAAAAGCAACTGGTTCATTTCTTCCCGGTTGAACGGCGCGCCTTCGGCGGTGCCCTGCACCTCCACGTAGTGGCCGGCGCCGGTCATGACCACGTTCATGTCGGTGTCGCAGGCGGAGTCTTCCACGTAGTCCAGGTCCAGCACTGGCACGCCGTTGACGATGCCGACCGACACCGCCGCCACCGGGTGCAGCACCGGGGTCTGGGACAGCTTGCCTTCGGCCAGCAGGTGGTGCACCGCGTCCTGCGCGGCCACAAAGGCCCCGGTGATGGCGGCGGTGCGGGTACCGCCGTCGGCCTGCAGCACGTCGCAGTCCAGGGTGAGGGTGCGTTCGCCCAGCAGCTTCAGGTCGAACACCGCGCGCAGGGAGCGGCCGATCAGGCGCTGGATTTCCTGGGTGCGACCGGTCTGCTTGCCCTTGGCGGCCTCGCGGCTGCTGCGGGTGTGGGTGGCGCGCGGCAGCATGCCGTATTCGGCCGTGACCCAGCCCTCGCCCGTGCCTTTCTGGTGCGGCGGCACGCGCTCCTCCACAGTGGCGGTGCACAGCACCCGGGTGTCGCCGAATTCGATCAGCACCGATCCTTCGGCGTGTTTGGTAAAGCCGCGGGTGATGCGCACCGGGCGCAGGACGTCGGCGGTGCGGCCGTCGTGGCGCAGCTCGGAAGACAAAGTGGGTGCTTGCATGTGGATCAACTCCAGAAGGGGGCGGCCCAAACGGCCGCCCGCCGGTGGTGAAATGTCAGGGCGCTTTGCGCAAGGCGGTACGGCGGATCGCCTCGTTGATTTCGGCGATGGTGCGCTCGATCGCCTCGTCGTCGAAGTCGGCCAGCGCACCGGGATCAGCCGGCTCGACGTCGCCGAAGGTCGAGACCGCCTCGGTCTCCAGGGCGTCGGGGAGGATCACCTCGGTGGCGGCAAAATCGGCCTCGGCCTCGGCCTCCCATTCCAGGGCCAGCAAAGACACGTTGTCGCCGTGGCGCCCGCCCTTGCGCACCGCCTCGTCGGCGAGTTGCGACACCGCCTCTTTCAGCGGCAAACCGTGCAGGCCCGCGGCCACGCCGGCATCGTCCACGACCGACCACAGACCGTCCGAACACAGCAGCAGGCGGTCGCCGTCGCCCAGGGGTTCGGGGCCGAGCACGTCGAACAGGGGTGCGCTCTCGGAGCCCAGGCAAGTGAACAGGACGCTGCGGTTGATGCCGGGCGGCAGGTTGCGGAACAACTCGGGCTTGTCGTGGTAGGTGTGGTCGCGGGTGCGGGCCCGCAACTGCCCCTGCCGGACCCAGTACAGGCGCGAATCGCCGGAATGCAGGGCCGTGATCTGCCCGTTCTGCAGCACGGCGGCCACCGCGGTGGTGCGCGGGTTGTCCGGCATGCTGTGTTCGCGCGCGTAGGCGACGATGGCCTCGCTGGCTGCCAGCACGGCGCCTTCCAGAAAGGCACGCGGATCGGGCAAGGCGGGCCGGGCCTGGGCCCGGAAGCGCTGGGTGAAGACCTGGACCGCGATCTCCGCGGCCTTTTCGCCCTCGGGGTGGCCGCCCATGCCGTCGGCCAGCACCAGCAGCACCGCCGCGCGGGTGTAGGTGTAGCCCAGGCGGTCCTCGTTCAAGGGGCGGCCGCCTTTGCGGCTGACCTGGTAGACGGAGAATTTCATGAGTCCAGAAAGCTGGAACGCTCGGATGCCCGCGTCGGCGCCGGCTGGGCACTGCCCATCAGCCCACCCAGGCGCCAGCGGACCTTGTCCACCAGCCCCGGTGCGGTGTATTGCGGGGCCTCCTCGCGGTTCAGCTCCTTCTGCAGGGCAAACACCGACTGCGGCCGCGACAGGGGGTCGGCGGCCATGCACCACTGGACCACCTCCAGCAGGTTGTCGGAATACACCCCGCGCAAACGCGCCAGAGACATGGCCAGCCGGTCTTTTTCCAGACGCTGCGGCGCGTCGTGCGGCGGGTAACCCTGCATGCAGGAATACATGCAGGCGCCGACGGCGTAGATGTCGGTCCAGGGGCCCATGCCAGTGTTGCGCTTGTACATCTCGGGCGCGGCAAAACCGGGGGTGTACATCGGGCGCACGAAATTGCCCTCGGTGTTGAGCACCTCGCGCGCGGCGCCGAAGTCGATCAGCACCGCCTTGTTCTCGTCGGTGATGAAGATGTTGGCCGGCTTGATGTCCAGGTGCAGCATCTTGTGCTGGTGCACGATGCGCAGACCGCGCAGCACCTCGTCGAACAGCGAGCGGATGGTGGCCTCGCGCATCACCTTTTTCTTCTTGAGCCCGCGCGCCGTCACGATGAATTCCTGCAGGCTGGCGCCCTCCAGGTAGTTCATGACCATGTAGACGGTCTCGTTCTCGCGGAAGAAGTTGAGCACACTCACCACCGAAGGGTGGGAGATCTGTGCCAGCGCCCGGCCTTCTTCGAAAAAGCTTTTCAGGCCCAGGCGGTAGAGCGAGAGCTTTTCCGGCGGCACCTCCGGCAGCAGTTCGCCTGGCGCGCGCACCGCCAGCGCCGAGGGCAGGTACTCCTTGAGCGCCACCTTCTGGCCATTGCCGTCCAGCGCCAGGTACACCAAACCGAAACCGCCGGCGGCGAGCTGGCGGACGACGCGGTAACCCCCAATGAGCGTGTCCGGCGGCAATGGGGCGGGCTTGGTCTTTGACATAATCAGAGGATCTGCAACCCCCACAACGTTGCACACACCGAGAGATTTGAATGCCAGTTTACAGCATGACCGGCTACGCCACCGGGCAAAGCCAGCCCCCCGCCGGCGGCGAAACCTCCACCCCGGCCGGGCCCGTGCTCGGCATGGAAATCCGCTCGGTCAACAGCCGTTTCCTGGACCTGGGCTTCCGCCTGTCCGACGAACTGCGCCCGGGTGAGCCGGCGCTGCGCGAACTGATCACGGCGCGCATCAAGCGGGGCAAGGTTGAAGTGCGCGCCTGGATCGAAGGCCGCGGCGACGGCGGCCTGCGCGCCCCGACCGTGGGCGAACTGCAAAAACTGCTGGCCCTGCAAGACCAGGTGCGCGACTGGCTTCCCAGCGCCCGCGAACTGAGCGTGGCCGAGGCGCTGTCCACCCTGTCGCGCAGCGCACCGCCGCCCAGCGGCCTGGGCGAAGCCCTGCTGGCCCTGGCCCAGACCCTGGTGGGCGAGTTCACCGACTCGCGCGAGCGCGAAGGTGCGCGCCTGACCACCATGCTGCTGGACCGCGTGGCCCAGCTGCGTGCCCTGGCCGGCCAGGCCCAGCCCATGGTGCCGCAACTGGTGGAGTTGCAGCGCCAGCGCTTCCTGGAACGCTGGAACGACGCCTTGGGCGCGGCCCAGAGCGACGCCGCGGCCAGCACCGCGCAGGAACGCGCGCTGTCCGAGGCCACCGCCTACGCCATCCGCATCGACGTGGCCGAGGAACTGACACGCCTGCAGTCGCACCTGGACGAGATCGAGCGCCTGCTGCACAAAGGCGGCGAAGTCGGCAAGCGGCTGGACTTCTTCATCCAGGAACTGCACCGCGAGGCCAACACCCTGGGCAGCAAATCGTCCAGCCTGGAACTCACCCGCATTTCGGTGGACATGAAAGTGCTGATCGAGCAAATGCGCGAGCAGGTCCAAAACCTCGAATAAACCGCCATGGACTACCCCGGAAACCTCTACGTCGTCGCCGCGCCCAGCGGCACCGGCAAATCCAGCCTGGTCAAGGCGCTGCTCGAAGTCGACGCCCGCATGGAGTTGTCGGTGTCGCACACCACGCGCGCGCCGCGCGGCCAGGAAGTGCACGGCCGCGAGTACTACTTCGTTAGCCAGGAAGAGTTCGACCGCATGGTGGCGCACGACGCCTTCGTCGAATGGGCGCACGTGCACAGCAACCGCTACGGCACCTCGCGCAAGGCGATCGAAGACAAGATCGCCGCCGGCGCCGACATCGTGCTGGAAATCGACTACCAGGGCGCCATCCAGATCAAGGACAAGTTCCCCAACGCGGTGCTGATCTTCATCCTGCCGCCGAGCTGGCCCGAGCTGCGCGCCCGCCTGATGCGCCGCGCCGAGGACAGTGAGGACGTGATCGAGCTGCGCATGCGCAACGCCGCCGAGGAAGTGGCCAACGTCGACAAATTCGATTTCGTTATAATCAACGAGATGTTCGAGCGTGCGCTGTTCGATCTCAAGGCCATTGCGCACGCCCAGCGGCTGAAGGTGTCCGCCCAGCGCCGCGCCCGCGCCGAGACCTTCCGCGCGCTCAACATCCTTTGAATCCTGGGCCTTCGCGCCCGACCTGGAGCCCACACACATGGCACGCATCACCGTCGAAGACTGCCTGGAAAAGATCCCCAACCGTTTCCAGCTCGTGCTGGCCGCGACCTACCGCGCCCGCATGCTGAACCAGGGCCACACCCCCAAGATCGAGACACGCAACAAGCCGGCCGTGACCGCGCTGCGCGAGATCGCCGAGGGCAAGGTCGGCCTGGAAATGCTGAAGAAAGTGCCGGTCTGAGGCCCACGCCCCGTCACTCCAAAAGCACCGCTGCGGCGGTGCTTTTTTGTTTTTATCGCGCCGATGCAGCGGTTTGACCGCTGCGCGCCCACAAACGGTGCCGAGTCCGGCTACAGTAAAGGGATGAGTCCAGACGTGATGACCGCCTCCGCGACCGGCCGCTCCCAGGCCGCGGCCAGTGCCGCCGCCGCAAGCTTCGCGGCGCTGGAGGCGCAACTCGACTACCTGAGCGCCACCGAGGTCGAACAGGTGCGCCAGGCCTACCGCTTTGCCGACGCCGCCCACCTGGGGCAGATGCGCAAGAACGGCGACCCCTACATCACCCACCCGATCGCGGTGGCCCAGCAGTGCACCGAATGGAAACTGGACGCCCAGGCCCTGTGCGCCGCCCTGATGCACGACGTGCTGGAAGACTGCGGCGTGTCCAAGCAGGACATGGCCGAACGCTTCGGCACCCCGGTGGCCGAGCTGGTGGACGGCCTGACCAAGCTGGACAAGCTGGAATTCGACAGCCGCGAGCAGAACCAGGCCGAGTCCTTCCGCAAAATGCTGCTGGCCATGGCGCGCGATGTGCGCGTCATCCTCATCAAGCTGGCCGACCGCACCCACAACATGCGCACCATGGGCGACATGCCACGCAGCAAGTGGGGCCGCATCAGCAGCGAAACGCTGGAAATCTACGCCCCCATCGCCCACCGGCTGGGGCTGAATAACAACTACCGCGAGTTGCAGGACCTGGCCTTCAAGCACCTGCACCCCTGGCGCTACCAGGCGCTGAGCAAGGCGCTGGACAAATCGCGCGGGCGCCGCAAGGACCTGATTGCCCGCGTGCAGGGCGAGGTGGAAAGCGCCTTCCTCAAGCAGGGGCTGGACGTTCGCATCCTGGGACGCGAGAAAACGCTGTACTCGGTCTACCGCAAGATGGACCTCAAGCACCTGTCCTTCGCGCAGGTGACCGACATCTACGGCTTTCGCATCGTGCTGCCCGAGCTGCTGGACTGCTACACCGCCCTGGGCACGCTGCACCAGCTCTACAAGCCGCTGCCGGGCAAGTTCCGCGATTACATCGCCATCCCAAAGATGAACGGCTACCAGTCGCTGCACACCACGCTGGTCGGGCCGTTCGGCACCAACATCGAGTTCCAGCTGCGCACGCCCACCATGGACGTGGTGGCCGAATCCGGCGTGGCGGCGCACTGGCTGTACAAAGCGAGTGAACCGAACAGCCCGGCCTCGCAGGACCTGAACACGCAGTGGCTGCAGTCGCTGCTCGACATCCAGCAGGAAACGCACGACGCGGCCGAATTCTGGGACCATGTCAAAATCGATTTGTTCCCGGATTCGGTCTACGTCTTCACGCCCAAGAGCCGCATCATGTCGATGCCGCGCGGGGCCACGGTGGTGGACTTTGCCTACGCCATCCACAGCGATGTGGGCAGCCGCGCCATCGGCGCCAAGGTCAACGGCGAACAGGCCGCGCTGCGCACCGAGCTGAACAACGGCGATGTGGTGGAAATCGTCACCTCGCCACATGCCAAGCCCAACCCGAGCTGGCTGGGCTTCGTCAAGACCGGCCGGGCGCGCTCCAAGATCCGCCACCACCTCAAGACCCTGGCGCTGGAAGAGTCCATGAACCTGGGCGAGCGCCTGCTGCTTCAGGCCCTGCGCGCCGAGGGCATCGCCACCCTGCCCGCGACCGACGCCGAACACCAGGCGGTGTGGGACAAGCTGCTGCGCTTCACCGGCAACAAGCAGCGCGAGGAACTGCTCACCGACATCGGCCTGGGCAAGCGCATCGCCAGCATGGTGGGCAAGAAGCTGGCTGCGCTGCTGGCCGAATCGGGCGAAAAGCCCGACCTGCTGCTGATCAGCCAGGAACGCTACGGCGCCGCGCCCGACGACCGCCCAAGCCAGGGCGTGGTGACGCTGGACGGCAACGAGGGCGCGTCGGTGCAATACGCCAGTTGTTGCCGCCCGGTGCCGGGCGACGGCATCGTCGGCTACCTGGGGCGCGGTGAAGGCCTGGTGGTGCACACCGACGACTGTCCGGTGGGCAAGAAGCTGCTGCACCGCGACAGCGAGCGCTTCCTGGAAGTGGAGTGGGCCGAAGAGCCGGGCCGGCTGTTCGAATCCACCGTGCTGGTGACGGTGGTCAACGGCAAAGGCGTGCTGGCCAAGGTGGCGGCGGCACTGGCCGCGGCCGAGGCCGACATCACCCACATCCACATGGGCGAGGACACGGCGCCCAGTGCCATCGACCTGCGCTTCACCGTGGCGGTGCGCGACCGGGTGCACCTGGCCCAGGTGCTGCGCCAGTTGAAGCGCACCCCGTCGGTGGTGCGTGCACACCGCATGCGACCGGTGCGCGACGGCGCCTGAGCCCGCAGCTCCGCCTCAGGCGGGCCGGCCGGGGGCCGGGTAGCTCACCGCCAGCACCTCGATCGTTTCCCAGCCGGCGGGGGTACGCAGGCGCGCTTCGTCGCCGACCCGGGCCTTGAGCAGGGCCTGGGCCACCGGCGCCACCCAACTGACCTGCCCCTGGGCGCTGTCGGCCTCGTCGATGCCGAGGATGGTGATGGTCTGCTCGGCCCCGTCCTCGCGCGCGTAAGTCACGGTGGCGCCGAAAAACACCTGGTCCTCGCCGTGGTGCAGCGACGGATCGACCACCACCGCGATGTCCAGCCGCCGGGTCAGGAAGCGGATGCGGCGGTCGATCTCGCGCAGGCGCTTCTTGCCGTAGAGGTAGTCGCCGTTTTCCGAACGGTCGCCGTTGCTGGCGGCCCAGTGCACGATCTCGACCACGCGCGGACGCTCCACGTCCAGCAGGTGCAGCAACTCGCCGCGCAGGCGGTCGTGGCCGGCCTGGGTCATGTAGTTCTTGCCGCCGCTGGGCAGCGCCGGGCCCTCGGGCAGGTCGTCGTCGTCCGCGTCGGTTTCTTTGGTGAAGGCCTTGCTCATCGGTCTGGGGAAATGCGTGCCGGGGGTGACCGTGGTACCGTCACCGTTGTGCCGCGATTGTCCAACATCCTCCACCCACGCCCCGCCGCCCCCGGTGCCATGCCGATCACGCAAGCTGCTGCCGCGACGAAATCCACACGTTGGCCGCGCTGGGGGCTGCTGCTGGCCGCCTGCCTGGGCGCTTGCGGCACGGTGACGCTCCCTGTGGTCCCGCCCTCGGCCAGCGGCCCGCTCCAGCCGGAAGCGGCCTCGGGCTGGGTGGCCAAGCCCGGCTGGCACGCCCAACGCCAGGCGGTGGCCGCGGCCCACCCGCTGGCGGCCCAGGCGGGGCTGGAGGTGCTGCGCGCCGGCGGCAACGCCCTGGACGCGGTCGTGGCCGCGCAGTGGGTGCTGGGCGTGGTGGAGCCGCAGTCCAGCGGCGTGGGCGGCGGCGCGTTTTTGCTGCACTTCGACGGACAGACCGTGCGCGCCTACGACGGC
>NZ_NWMV01000105.1:0-551 GCF_002837145.1 Macromonas nakdongensis
CGGGGTCGTGCTGCGCGATCCGCAGTTGGAAGAACTGATGGCCGCGCACCGCCAGTACGGCAGCGTGTCGGCGCTGCAGATGCCCGCGGGCTTTCTGCGCAACGCCACCTACGAGGCGCCGCAGCGCTGATCGGCCATGACGCGTCTGACCTTTGCCCGCTGTGCCCTGGGGGTGTCTGCGCTGACCCTGTTGGCCGCCACGGCCTGGGCCGGGCCCGACGCCCAGCGCCCCGCGCCGGGGGGCGCCGCCGTGGCCCAGGAAAAAACCATCCACGCCTGGCTGGAGCGCCTGCACGAAGCGGCCCGCCGTCGGGCCTACATCGGCACTTTTGTGGTCAGCAGCGGGGCCGAGATGGCGGTGTCCAAGATCTGGCACGTGTGCGATGGCACGCAGCAGTTCGAGCGCATCGAAACCCTGACCGGTGCGCCGCGCACCACCATCCGCCGCAACGACGAGGTCGTCACCTTCGCGCCCGACATCAAGCTGGCCTTGCGTGAGCGACGCGAGGCCTTGCGCCTGTTCCCCGACTTGCTGCGCCAGCCGGGCCAAC
>NZ_NWMV01000105.1:594-11094 GCF_002837145.1 Macromonas nakdongensis
TGGTGGACTTCCTGCCCAAGGACGGCCTGCGCTACGGCTACCGCCTCTGGTCGGAGAAGCAGACCGGCTTGGTGGTCAAGCTGCAGACCCGCGACGCCGGCGGCCAGGTGCTCGAGCAGGTGGCGTTCACCGAACTGCAGTTCGACGCCCCGGTGAAGATGGAGGCCCTGGCGCGTCAGATGGACAACACGGCCGGCTACCAGGTGCTCAGGCCCGAGTTGCGCAAGACCACGCCCGAGGCCGAAGGCTGGCGCCTGAAGGCGGAAGTCCCTGGCTTCCAGTCCATGAGTTGCCAGGCCCGCCGCGAGTCGAATGCCAAGGCGTCGGCGGCGGTGCAATGGGTGTTTTCCGATGGCCTGGCGTCGGTGTCGCTGTTTCTGGAAACCTTTGACCCGAAACGCCACACCAAGGAAAAAGTCGCGTCGGCCGGGGCCACCCATTCGGTTTCGCGTCGGTTGGGCGAGCATTGGGTCACGGCCATGGGCGAAGTGCCGCCGGACACCTTGATGGCGTTCGTGCAGGCGCTGGAGCGCAGCCGTTGAGCGTGCCGGTCGCGGTTTCCTGAGCCCCTGAGCGGGGCGGTGCATTTGAAGAAAACGGAGCAATCATCCATGTCTGTGCAGGCAGTTGATCGGGGTGTGAGGCGTTACGTGCTCGCCGCGGTGGCGGCGGGTTCCTTGGTGGCGGTGCTGTGGTCGGCCAACCACGGTTCGGTGGGGGCGCAGACGGCGCCCAAGCCCACGGTCGCGGCACCCGCCGCGCCGGTGCCAGCGGGTGGAGCGCTGGTCACGGGCCTGCCCGACTTCACCGTGCTGGTCGACCAGGTGGGGCCGGCGGTGGTCAACATCCGCACCCTGGAGCGGGCGCAGGCGGCCGAGGCCGACGACGATGGCCCGGACGAGCAGATGCTGGAGTTCTTCCGGCGCTTCGGCATCCCGGTGCCGCCGGGCATGACGCCGCGCGGTTCCCAGCGGCCCGAGCGCGGGCCGGAGCGCGAGCGCCCGCGTGGGGTCGGCTCCGGCTTCGTGCTGAGTTCGGACGGTTTCATCATGACCAACGCCCACGTGGTGGACGGCGCCGACGAGGTGGTGGTGACGCTGACCGACAAGCGCGAGTTCAAGGCCAAGGTGGTGGGGGCCGACAAGCGCAGCGACGTGGCCGTGGTCAAGATCGAGGCCAAGAACCTGAACACCGTGCGCATCGGCGACGTGGGCCGGCTGAAGGTGGGCGAGTGGGTCATGGCCATCGGTTCGCCGTTCGGACTCGAAAACACCGTCACGGCCGGCATCGTCAGCGCCAAGCAGCGCGACACCGGCGACTACCTGCCCTTCATTCAGACCGACGTGGCGATCAACCCCGGCAACTCCGGCGGGCCGCTGATCAACCTGCGCGGCGAGGTGGTGGGCATCAACAGCCAGATCTATTCGCGTTCCGGGGGCTTCCAGGGCATTTCCTTTGCCATCCCGATCGACGAGGCGGTGCGGGTGTCGGACCAGTTGCGCACCAAGGGCAAGGTCACGCGCGGTCGCATCGGCGTGGCCATCGATAACGTCACGCCGGAATTGGCTGAAACACTGGGCCTGCCCAAGGCATCGGGGGCTTTGGTGCGCGGGGTGGAGAGCGATTCCCCCGCGGCCAAGGCGAAGGTGGAGCCGGGCGACATCATCCTGAGTTTTGACGGCAAGGTCGTGGACAAATCGGCCGACCTGCCGCGCATCGTTGGCAACACGTCGCCGGGTGCTCGGGTGCAGTTGAAGGTGTGGCGCCGCGGGGCCAGCAAGGAGTTGACGCTGACGGTGGGCACCTTCCAGGACGAGCAGGTGGCCGCGGCCGAACCCCAGGCCGAGCCGGCCCAGAGCGCCTCGGTCGCGGGCAAGGCGCTGGGCTTGGCTGTGCGCGAATTGACCGCCGCGGAAAAACGCGAGCGCAAGGTGGACGGCGGGGTGTTGGTGCTGCAGGCGCGCGAGGCGGCGGCCGGTGCCGGTCTGCGCGAGGGCGACGTGCTCGTGGGCCTGGGCAACCAGCAGATCCAGGGTCTCAAGGACTTCGAAGCCGCCGTGGCCGGCCTGCGCGCCGACCGCCCGGTGAGCGTGCTGATCCGGCGTGGCGAATGGGCCCAGTACGCACTGATCCGACCGGTCGGCCGCTGAAAACCCGTTTTTGCCTACAATCCAGGGGTTGAACGCCAGCATTCGGCTGGCCATGGGCGCGTCCTCCGCTGGCGCGCCTTTTTCTTGTGGCGGCCAGCCCCCGGGGCGGCTGCCCGGCCCATGGCCGACCCGTGCCTGACTTTTTGTGATGAACCACATCCGCAACTTTTCCATCATCGCCCACATCGACCACGGCAAGTCCACCCTGGCCGACCGCCTGATTTCGCGCTGCGGGGGCCTGAGCGACCGCGAGATGAGCGAGCAGGTGCTCGACTCCATGGACATTGAAAAGGAACGCGGCATCACCATCAAGGCGCAAACGGCCGCGCTGCACTACAAGGCCAAAGACGGTCAGGTGTACAACCTGAACCTGATCGACACCCCCGGCCACGTGGACTTTTCCTACGAGGTGAGCCGATCGCTGAGTGCCTGCGAAGGCGCGTTGCTGGTGGTGGACGCGTCGCAGGGTGTGGAAGCGCAGACCGTGGCCAACTGCTACACCGCGCTCGACCTGGGCGTGACGGTGTTGCCGGTGCTCAACAAGATGGATTTGCCCAACGCCGACCCCGACAACGCCCGGGCCGAAATCGAGGATGTGATCGGCATCGACGCGACCGATGCCATCCCCTGCTCGGCCAAGACCGGCATGGGCATTGAAGAGATTCTGGAACTGGTGGTGGCCCAGGTGCCGCCGCCCAAAGGCAACCCGGACGGCCCCTTGCGGGCCATGATCATCGACAGCTGGTTCGACGCCTACGTGGGTGTGGTGATGCTGGTGCGGGTGGTGGACGGTACCTTGAACCGCGGCGACAAGATCAAATTGATGGCCACCGAGGCCCAGTACAACGCCGAAAAACTCGGCGTGTTCACCCCGCACAACGAGGCGCGCCCGGCGCTGAAGGCGGGCGAGGTCGGCTACATCATCGCCGGCATCAAGGAGCTGAAGGCGGCCAAGGTGGGCGACACCATCACCGCGGTCAAAACCAGCAGCGGTGCCAACCTGGACTTCGCCACCGAAGCCTTGCCCGGCTTCAAGGAAGTGCAGCCGCAGGTGTTCGCCGGTCTGTACCCGACCGAGGCCAGCGAGTACGACCAGCTGCGTGACGCGCTGGAAAAGCTGCAGCTGAACGACGCCGCCTTGCGCTACGAGCCGGAAGTGTCGCAGGCCTTGGGCTTTGGCTTCCGTTGCGGCTTCCTGGGTTTGCTGCACATGGAAATCGTGCAGGAGCGCCTGGAGCGCGAGTTCGATCAGGACCTGATCACCACCGCGCCCAGCGTGGTGTACGAGGTGGTCAAGGGCGACGGCGAGGTCATGATGGTGGAGAACCCGTCCAAGATGCCCGAGGTCGGCCGCATCCAGGAAATCCGCGAACCCATCGTGACCGTGCACCTGTACATGCCGCAGGACTACGTGGGCGCGGTGATGACGCTGGCCAACCAGAAGCGCGGCGTGCAGATCAACATGGCCTACCACGGCAAGCAGGTCATGCTCACCTACGACATGCCGCTGGGCGAGATCGTGCTGGACTTCTTCGACAAGCTCAAATCGGTCAGCCGCGGCTACGCGTCCATGGACTACGAGTTCAAGGAATACCGCCCGTCCGACGTGGTGAAGGTGGACATCCTGCTGAACGGCGACAAGGTCGATGCGCTGTCCATCATCGTGCACCGCAGCCAGTCGGCTTACCGCGCGCGCGCCGTGGTGGCCAAGATGCGCGAAATCATCAGCCGCCAGCAGTTCGACGTGGCCATCCAGGCCGCCATCGGCGCCAACATCATCGCCCGCGAGACGGTCAAGGCGCTGCGCAAGAACGTGCTGGCCAAGTGCTACGGCGGTGACATCAGCCGCAAGCGCAAGCTGCTGGAAAAACAGAAGGCCGGCAAGAAGCGCATGAAGCAGATCGGCTCGGTGGAAGTGCCGCAAGAGGCCTTCCTGGCCATCCTGCAGGTGGAAGAATGATGAACAACGCAAGCATGAGCGCCCTGACCGGCGTGGTGTTGACCGCCTTCGCCGCTTACGGCCTGGGCTGGTACCTGGGCATGATCGAGGGCAATTTCGCCCTGCTGCTGCTGCTGGCGGTGGTCGTGACGGGGGTGTACTGGCTGGCCGAGCGCTTCCTTTTCCTGCCGCAGCGCCAGCGTGCCGCCGAGCAACTGGTGCAGGAACAGCAGCGCCGCGAGGCCGACTGGGCGCGCCAGGGCATCAAAGGCGACACGGTGGATCTGCAGGCCGCCCAGCGCCAACTGCTGCAGCAGCCCTGGTGGCTGGACTGGACCGCCGGCCTGTTTCCGGTGATCCTGGTGGTGTTCGTGCTGCGCTCCTTCCTGTTCGAGCCGTTCAAGATCCCGTCGGGCTCGATGATCCCGACGCTGCGCATCGGCGACCTGATCCTGGTCAACAAATTCCACTACGGCGTGCGCCTGCCGGTGGTCCACACCAAAATCCTCGCCAACCACGAGCCCCAGCGCGGCGACGTGATGGTGTTCCGCTACCCGCCCCAGCCCAGCCTGGACTACATCAAGCGCGTGGTGGGCGTGCCCGGTGACGAGGTGGCCTACCTGAACAAGCAGCTGACCGTCAACGGCCAGCCGGTGGCCAAGGCGCCCGAGTCCGATTTCTACGACGCCGGGGTCATGCGCTACGCCCAGCAGTTCGGCGAAACCCTGGGGGGCAAGCACTACAAGACCCTCAACGACGGTGACCGCCCGGCCTTCATCCCCGGCGTGGGCGAATTTCCGTTCAAGGACCAGTGCCGTTATTCGGTGGAGGGCGTGGTCTGCAAGGTGCCGGCCGGCCATTACTTCATGATGGGCGACAACCGCGACAACTCGCTCGATTCGCGCTACTGGGGCTTTGTGCCCGAGGCCAACATCGTGGGCAAGGCGTTTTTCGTCTGGATGAATTTCGGCGATTTCGGCCGCATTGGCAGCTTCGAATGACGCGGGTTGCGGTCGGCATTGTTTAAGATGCGCGGTATCGCACTCAATGGAGCCGGGCAGATGAAACACAAGCAGCGGGGCATCACCTTCATCGGGATCGTTTTCGTGGGCATCGTGGTGGGGGTGGTCGGCGTGGTGGCCGCGCAGGTCGCGCCCACCTACATGGAGTACCAGTCCATCATGAAGGCGGCCCAGCGCGCGTCCGAGGCGGGCACGACCGTTGGCGACATCCGGTCTTCGTTCGAAAAATCCAAAGCGGTCGATTACTTCGAGGCGATCGGTGGCAAGGACCTGGAAATCAGCAAGGTCAACGACAAGGTCGTGGTCGAGTTCGCCTACGACAAGGAAATCCACCTGGCCGGCCCGGCTTACCTCGTGATCAAGTACACCGGTCGCACCAAATGACGGGAATGGCCTGAGTTGAATCCCGATGTGATGGCGCTGCAACAGCGCCTGGGCCACCGTTTTGCCCAGCCCGCCCTGCTGGAGCGGGCGCTGACCCACCGCAGCTTTTCCGCCGACCACTACGAGCGCCTGGAATTCCTGGGCGATTCGGTGCTGTCGCTGGCCGTGTCGGGCCTGCTGTACGAGCGGCTGGCCAAACAGTCCGAGGGCGACCTCTCGCGCATCCGCGCCAACCTGGTCAAGCAGGACACCTTGCACGGCCTGGCCGAGCAACTGGGTCTGCCGGCGCTGCTGCGCCTGGGCGAGGGCGAGGTGCGCTCCGGGGGGCGGCAGCGGCCGTCCATCCTGGCCG
This sequence comes from Macromonas nakdongensis, assembly GCF_002837145.1. Classification (GTDB taxonomy): domain Bacteria; phylum Pseudomonadota; class Gammaproteobacteria; order Burkholderiales; family Burkholderiaceae_C; genus Macromonas_B; species Macromonas_B nakdongensis. Next base: position 6,442 of record NZ_NWMV01000105.1, read on the forward strand.
ATGCGCTGGAGGCCGTGATCGGGGCGGTGTACCTGGACGCCGGTTTCGACGCCGCCAATGCCCTGGTGCGCCGCTTGTTCGCTCCGGTGGACCTGAGCCCCGGCCAGCGCGTGCAGGGCAAGGACGCCAAGACCGCCTTGCAGGAGTGGTTGCAGGGGCGCAAAATGAAACTGCCCGTTTACCAGGTGGTGGCCACCACAGGCGAGGCCCACCGCCAGACCTTCGAGGTCGAATGTGAAATCGCCGAAACCGGCCAGCGTGGGCGTGGCAACGGCCCCTCCCGCCGCGCCGCCGAACAGGCCGCCGCGGCGGCCCTGCTGCAGCTTTTGTCCCAACGCCGACCATGAACGCTACCCCTCCACCGCCCCCCCGGGCCGACGACCTGGAGGCCATGCTGGCCCAGGCCCTGCGCAAGCCCGGGGCCGCCGCGCCGTCCGCCGCCGAGGCGCCCGAACCCGAAGGCCCGCGCCGTTGCGGCTACGTGGCCATTGTGGGCAAGCCCAACGTCGGCAAGTCCACCCTCCTCAACGCGTTGGTGGGGCAGAAGGTCAGCATCACCTCCAGCAAGGCGCAGACCACGCGCCACCGCATCACCGGGCTGCGCACGGTGGGCGCCACCCAGTTCGTGTTCGTGGACACGCCCGGCTTCCAGACCCGGCACGGCAACGCCCTGAACCGCTCGCTCAACAAGACCGTGTTGGGCGCGGTGGCCGACGTGGACGTGATCGTCTTCGTGGTGGAGGCGGGCAACTTCAACCTGGCCGATGCCAAGGTGCTGGACCTGCTGCCCAAGCAGATCCCGGTGATTTTGCTGGCCAACAAGCTCGACATGGTGCACCGCCGTGCCGAGCTGGCGCCCTGGCTGCGCGGCATGCAGGAACGCCACCCTTTCGCCGAATTCGTGCCCATGTCGGCCAAGAACGCCAAGGACGTGGGGCGCTTCTACGGCATCGTCGAAAAGTACCTGCCCGAGCAGGACTGGATGTTCGACGCCGACGAGCTGACCGACCGCAGCGAACGCTTCATGGCCGCCGAGATGGTGCGCGAAAAGCTGTTCCGCCTGACCGGCGACGAACTGCCTTACACCTCCACCGTCATCATCGACAAGTTCGAGGAAGAGGGCCAGCTGCGCCGCATCGCGGCCACCATCGTGGTCGAGCGCGATGGGCACAAGGGCATGGTCATTGGCGAGAAGGGCGAGAAGCTCAAACGCATCGGCACCGAGGCGCGCCAGGAGCTGGAGCGGCTCTGGGGCGGCAAGGTGTTTCTGGAGCTGTGGGTGAAGGTGCGCTCCGGCTGGGCCGACGACGAGGCCCGGGTGCGCAGCTTCGGCTACGAGTAAACCGCTTCCACGGTCCCATGCCCAGCGCCCCGGCGAAGCGGCCGCGTGTCCACGACGAGCCGGCTTTCGTGCTGCACAGCCACGATTGGAGCGAGGCCAGCCTGATTCTGGAGGTGTTCAGCCGGCGCCACGGTCGGGTGGTGCTGGTGGCCAAGGGCGTCAAGCGCCCGTCGTCGCAGTTCCGGCCGGTGCTGCTGCCCTTGCAGCCCCTGCGCCTGGGCTGGGGGGGCGAGGCCGAGGTGCGCACCCTCAAGTCGGCGCACTGGCAGGGCGGGCACGTGATGCCCGCCGGCGATGCCCTGCTGGCCGGCTACTACCTGAACGAGTTGTTGCTCAAACTGCTGGCGCGCGACGACCCGCACCCGGCCCTGTTCGACGTGTACGCGCGGGCAGTGGCGGCCCTGGCCGCTTCGGCCGCGCGCGACGATCCGCTGGCCGAACAGGCGGCGGTGCTGCGCAGCTTCGAACTGCTGTTGCTGCGCGAAGCCGGCTTGCTGCCGGACCTGGCCGAGGAAGGCGGGCGTTTGCTGCCGCTGGACCCCGCGGCCCATTACCGCCTCACGCCCGAGGGCGGCCTGCTGCCGGCCCACCACGACCAGGCCCCGTCCAGCCCGGGGGCGCTGTGGCAGGCCTTGCAGGCGGCGCTGGACGCCGACGACCCCGCCGCGGCCCTGTTGCCCCTGTGCCGCAGCGACCGGGGGGGCTTGCGCCAGCAGCTGCGCCAGTTGCTGCACTACCATAGCGGGGTGCGGGTGTTCCAGACCCGCCAGTTCATGGTGGACGTGCAGCGCCTGGGTTCGGGCCGCCACGCGCCGGCCTGAGCCGTTTTTCATTGTTGTGCCCATGTCCCCCATCCACATCCCGCCGCGCACGGCCCTGTCGGTCAACGTCAACAAGGTGGCGCTGTTGCGCAACAGCCGCCACCTGGGCATTCCCAGCGTGGTGCGCGCCGCCGTCCTCTGCCTGCAGGCCGGGGCCCACGGCATCACCGTGCACCCGCGGCCGGACGAACGCCACATCCGCCGGCACGACGTGTTTGACCTGGCCGAGTTGATGCAGGCCTGGCCCGAGCGCGAATTCAACATCGAAGGCAACCCCTTCCACAACCTGCTGGACGTGGCCGCCGAGGTGCGCGCACGCGGTCTGCCGCTGCACCAGCTCACCTTCGTGCCCGACAGCGAGGGCCAGTTCACCAGCGACCACGGTTGGCGCTTCCCCGAAGACGCCGAGCGGCTGCGCCCGGTGGTGGCGCAGGCCCGGGCCTTGGGCGCGCGCGTCAGCCTGTTCATGGACCCGGAGCCGGCGCAGATGGCGGCGGCCCGCGCCGTGGGCGCCGACCGGGTCGAGCTGTACACCGAGCCCTACGCCGCGGCCTGGGGCCAGCCGGCCCTGGCCCAGCAACTGGTGCGCTACCGCGCCGCGGCCCAGGCCGCCCTGGACGCGGACCTGGGGGTCAACGCCGGTCACGACCTCAACCGCGACAACCTGGGCGAGTTCCTGCGCGTGGTGCCGGGTGTGGCCGAGGTGTCCATCGGCCACGCGCTCATCGCCGACGCGCTGGAGCTGGGCTACCCGGCCACCGTGCACGACTACCTGCGCTGTATCGCGGCGGCCCACCCATGATCTTCGGGGTCGGCACCGACATTTGCGAAGTCGGGCGCATCCGCGCCAGTCTGGCGCGCCACGGCGACCGCTTCGCCGAACGCGTGCTGGCCGAGGGCGAGTTGGCCACCTGGCGCCAGCGCAGCGCGCGCTGGCCCGAACGCGGCGTGCGCTACCTGGCCACCCGGTTCTCTGCGAAAGAGGCGTTCAGCAAAGCCATCGGCCTGGGCATGCGCATGCCCATGACCTGGCGCGACTGTGAGGTCGCCAGCCTGCCCAGTGGCCAGCCCACGCTGGTGCTGCACCGTGGATTGAAAGACTGGTGCGAGGCCCGTGGCCTCACCGCCCACGTCAGCGTCACCGACGAAACCGACTACGCCGCCAGCTTTGTGGTGGTGGAACAAGCATGACCCTGCACGCCCCCCTCATCATTGACGTGGCTGGCACCCGCCTGAGCAAGTCGGACAAGCGCCGCCTGGCCCATCCGCTGGTCGGTGGCGTCGTGCTGTTCACCCGCAACTGGGAGAACCGCGCCCAGCTCACTAAGTTGTGTCGCCAGATCAAGAAAGTGCGCGCCGACCTGCTGATCTGCGTCGACCACGAAGGCGGGCGGGTGCAGCGCTTCCGCAGCGATGGTTTCACCCACCTGCCGCCGATGCGCGCCTTCGGTGAGCAGTGGTTCCAGGGCCAGGGGGCTGCCACTGGCGAGGCGGCCCTGAACGCCTGCAACGCCGCCACCGCTGCGGGTTTTGTGTTGGGTGCCGAACTGCGCGCCTGCGGCGTCGATTTCACCTTTGCCCCGGTGCTGGACCTGGACCACGGCGGCAGCACCGTGATCGGCGACCGCGCCTTTGCCCGCGATGCCCGCGTCACCACCCTGCTGGCGCAGGCGCTGGTGCATGGCCTGGCACAGAGCGGCCTGCGCAACTGCGGCAAACATTTCCCCGGCCATGGCCATGTGCAGGCCGATTCCCACGTGGCCGTGCCCGTGGACGGGCGCGACCTGGCCACCCTGCTGGCCGACGACGCCGCGCCCTACCGCTGGCTCAACGCCAGTCTGGCCAGCGTCATGCCGGCGCACGTAATCTACCCGCAGGTGGACGTGCGGCCGGCCGGCTTTTCGGCGCGCTGGCTGCAGGACATTCTGCGCGGGCAACTGGGTTTCACCGGTGCGGTCTTCAGCGACGACCTGAGCATGGCCGGCGCCCGCCAGATCGAGGGCCGTGCCGTCAGCCACACCGAGGCCACCCTGGCTGCTCTGCACGCCGGTTGCGACCTGGTGCTGTTGTGCAACCAAAGTTTGGTGGACAAGGGTGCCCCGATCGATGACCTGATCGACGGCGTGAGTGAGGCGGTGCTGAGCGGTCGCTGGCACCCCAACGCCGCGAGCGAGCAGCGTCGGCAGGACCTCTTGCCCCAGGGCTACCCCCTGCCGTGGGACGAACTGATGGTGGACGCGCGCTACATGCACGCGCTGTCGTTGCTGCCTTGAACGCGACGGGGACAGGGGGCGGCCAGGCCGCTGCCGCGCGGGGCACGGTGGCGGGCAGCGGCCTGGTGCGCCTGTTGAGCGGCTGGGGCGTGGCAGAATCGCCCCCGGTGCGCCAGGACTTTGCCGAGCGCCTGAGCCTGTGGCTGGGGCCGACCGACGCGATGCGCCTGCGGGCGCTGCAGCCTTCCCTGCGGCCGCGCCTGGGCCCGCCTGGGCC
>NZ_NWMV01000106.1 GCF_002837145.1 Macromonas nakdongensis
GGCATGTGGATGTCCAGCAGCACCAGGTCCCAGGGGCGGTGCTGCAACTGCGCCATGGCCTGCACCGCGTCGCCGGCCTCGCCCAGCTCCAGTGCCCAGGGCGCGGCCGACCCCGGCGCGCGGCAATCGGCCAGCAGTGCCCGCAAGCGCGCACGCGCCAGCGGCTCGTCGTCCACGATCAACACACGCACGGCCGTTTTCCTCCCGCGTCGCCGGCCTGGTCCGTCCGCTGGCGCCACCGCCAGACCTGGCCCGATAAAATTGGTGCCTTCACGCCTTCCATTCTTTCAAAAAACGCCGCACTTGTGTGCGTCCGGCCCCCACACACCATGTCCACCAACCAACTCGACACCAAATCCCAAGCCTGGTCGGCCCTGTTTTCCGAACCCATGAGCGAGTTGGTGAAACGCTACACCGCCAGCGTGTTTTTCGACCAGCGCCTGTGGCAGGCCGACATCGCCGGCAGCCTGGCCCACGCCGACATGCTGGCCGCCCAGGGCATCATCGGCGCCGACGACCTGGCCGCCATCCAGCGCGGCATGGCCCAGATCACCCAGGAAATCGAATCCGGCGCCTTCGAGTGGAAGCTGGACCTGGAAGACGTGCACCTGAACATCGAAGCGCGCCTGACCCAGCTGGTGGGCGACGCCGGCAAGCGCCTGCACACCGGCCGCAGCCGCAACGACCAGGTGGCCACCGACGTGCGCCTGTGGCTGCGCGGCGAGATCGACGTGCTCGGCGGCCTGCTGACCGAGCTGCAACAGGCCCTGGTGGAGATTGCCGCGAAAAACGTGGACGTGATCCTGCCCGGCTTCACCCACCTGCAGGTGGCACAACCCGTGAGCTTTGGCCATCACCTGCTGGCCTACGTGGAAATGTTCGCCCGCGACGCCGAACGCCTGGCCGACGTGCGCCGCCGCACCAACCGCCTGCCGCTGGGCAGCGCCGCGCTGGCCGGCACCACCTACCCACTGGACCGCGCCCGAGTGGCGCGCACCCTGGGCATGGTCGATGAAGCCGGCGAGGCCCAGCTGTGCCAGAACAGCCTGGACGCCGTGAGCGACCGCGACTTCGCGATCGAATTCACCGCCGCCGCCTCGCTGTGCATGGTGCACATCAGCCGCCTGAGCGAAGAGCTGATCGTGTGGATGAGCCAGAACTTCGGCTTCATCCGCATCGCCGACCGCTTCACCACCGGTTCGTCGATCATGCCGCAGAAGAAAAACCCCGACGTGCCCGAACTGGCGCGCGGCAAGACCGGTCGCGTGGTGGGGCACCTGATGGGCCTGATCACCCTGATGAAAGGCCAGCCGCTGGCCTACAACAAGGACAACCAGGAAGACAAGGAGCCGCTGTTCGACACGGTGGACACCCTGAAGGACACCCTGCGCATCTTCGCCGAGATGATCGGTGGCCAGATCAACCCCGCGACCGGCGCCAAGGAAGGCGGCCTCACCGTGAACGCGCCGGCCATGGAGGCCGCGGCCAAGAAAGGCTACGCCACCGCCACCGACCTGGCCGACTACCTGGTGAAGAAAGGCGTGCCCTTCCGCGACGCCCACGAAACCGTGGCCCACGCGGTCAAGGCCGCCACCAGCCACGGTGTGGACCTGTCGGAACTGCCGCTGGCGGTGCTGCAGGGCTTCCACGCGTCCATCGAAAAAGACGTGTTCGATTGCCTGAGTCTGCGCGGCAGCCTGAACGCCCGCAACACCCTGGGCGGCACCGCACCGGCCCAGGTGCAGGCGCAGATCGAACGCCACCGCGCCCGCCTGGGCGCCTGATCCGGCCCGGCAACAGCCGCGGGGCCGGCCGTTTCAGACCGGCAGGGCCGGCGCCAGTTCCACCCGGTTGCGTCCGGCGCGCTTGGCCTCGTACAGGGCCGCATCGGCGCGGTCCATGAAACGGTTCAGGCTGAGTTCGCGCGGATCGAAGGCGGCCACGCCAAAGCTGGCGGTGTAGCGCAGGCTGTCGCCATAGGCCTGCAGCTCGCCACTGGCCACCGCCAGGCGCATGCGCTCGGCCACCCGCACCGCCTCGGTCACCTCGGTGCTGGGCAGCAGCACCACAAATTCCTCGCCGCCCATGCGGCCGATCACGTCCACCTCGCGCACCTCCTGCGCGATGGTGCGGGCGAAGCTGGCCAGCACCGCATCGCCCATGGCGTGGCCGTAGGTGTCGTTCACGGCCTTGAAATGGTCCAGGTCGATCATGATGAGCGACAAGGGCAGACCGTAACGCAGGGCGCGCTGCATCTCGGTTTCGGCGGCTTCGGTGAAGGCGCGCCGGCTGAACACACCGGTCAGCGGGTCGATGCGCGCGGCCATCTCGGCCGCCTCCTTCTGGCGGCGCAGTTCCTGGGTCGCCTCGTGCACCTGGGCCTGGAGTTCCCCCTGGTTCAAGGCCACGCGTTCGGCCATGGCATTGACCCCCACGGCCAGCGGCTCCATCACCCCGACCTGCTCCACGTCGGCCCGGGCCGACAGGTCGCCCTGGGCGATGCGCCCGACCACGGCGCTGATGTGCTGGAGGGGCCCGGTGACGCTGGACGCGATGAAGGTGGCCACCACCGCGGCCAGCAGCAGGGCCAGCACCGTGACCGCCACCGACCACAGCAGCACGTCCTGCTTCTGCCGCAGCAGGGACTCCAGGGTGAACTCCATCACCACATGCCCCATCAGGCGGCCTTTGTCGCCGGACGCGGTGCGCGGCACCTGTGCCTGGTAGGGGTCGTCGCTCGGCACCAGGGTCAGGTAGACCGGGTGGATGACCAGCAGGTTCTGCGGCGTGATGCGCAGCAGGTTGTCCGGGCCGAAATCGGGCAAGGGGTAGGACAGTTTGCCGGCCATGCGCTTGTGGTCCGGGTCGTTGGGGTAGATGGCCACGCCGCGCATGTGCGGGTCGCCAGCCAGCGCGGCATCGACCAGGCGCTGCAGGCTCTCGCCGTCGCCCGCGAACAGCGGGAATTCGGCGGCCCCGCCGAGTTGCTTGGACGAGGCCTGCGCCCGGTCGCTCAGGGCGGTGGTGAGTTCGCGGCCGTGCCGTTCGAGGAAGCCGAAAAGCAGCATCAGCACCACGATGACCGCGGGCAAGGCCGCGGCCAGCCACAGCCGCAACCGGATGCCCAGGGCCTGCTTGTTCATTTTCATGGGCGCTTCTCCAGGCGGCGCACGGCGGCCTCCAACTCGCTGCTGCTGCCGAAATCGAGCGACAGGGAGCGGGCCACCTGCTCGTTGATGGCCACGGCAAAGCCCTGGGCCAGTTCGGCCGGGGGCAGGCCACGGCCGTCCGCAAAGGCACGCAGGGCCTGGGCCACCTGCAACGACACCTGATCGATGGGGGTGTGCAAGGCCAGGGTGGCGCCGGCGCGGACATGGGCAGCGGAGTAGCTCAACAAGGGAACACGCTGGCGGTATGAGGCGATCAGGATGTTCTGCAAGGCCTCGGTGTTGTACAAAAGTGGGTCGGGCAGAGCCAGCAGGACGTCGGCGCTGTGCAACAACACCTGCAAGGCGGGATACAGGTCGGTGGCCACGTTGGCCACACGGGCGACGACCAGTTCGAGTTCGCGCTGGGCCGCCGCCCGCGCCAGCAGCGGCTCCTGCGCCGAGGACGTCGGGCCCAGCAAGACCCCAACCCGCCGGCGCTGGGGCATGGCCTGGCGCAGCAGGACCAGGAAACGGTCCACCGGCTGGTCCAGCCAGACCGCGGACGACCCCTTGGGCAAGCCCACCGCCAAGCCCCGGTGGGCGGCCTGCGGCACCAGGGCCGCCAGCACGGGCACCGCGGCCCACGCTGGGGACTGGGTGGCGCGCTGCGCAGCTTCGCGCAGGGCCTGGGTGCCCAGGGCCACGACCAGGGACGGCATCACCGCCGGGGCCACGGCCCCCACGCGCACGGCCAAGGCCAGCGACACCGGCAGGGCGGCGGTGTCGCGCTGCAAGACCCGCCCGAGTTCGGCGTAGACCCCACCCGAGTCGGAAGACAAGACCTCGACCACCGGACCGCGTGCCCACGCCGGCACGCACAGCCCCCCCGCCAGCACAGCCGCGGAACATAGCAACTGGCGGCGCAGCGGGCTCAGCTCAGAACTCCAGCTTCAGGGTGGCGAAAGCCCGGCGGGTGAAGACCGAAGGCACCTCGCTGGTGAACTCGGCCTGATCTCCGCCCAGGGCCTGCACCGTCAGGGCGGCCTCGGCACGGCTGTGGCCCCAACGGAACTGCTTGGCCAGACGCGCGTCGAGCCGCTGCGTGTTGCCTAGCCTGGAATTCAGGCCCCGCCACATCATGCTGGACTGGCTGTACCACCAGACCGACAGGTCCCAGCCCTGCGGCAAGCGCCGCATCAGGCCGAGCGTGCTCAGGCGGCTGGGCGGCAGGCGCTCGAAATTGCCCCCCTCCCCCGATCGCTGGAGGCGGTTGAAGCTCTGGTTGACGAGCAGATCGGTGTCGGCGTCGAGGGCCCATTTGACCTGGTATTCGAAGCCGCGCACCCTGGAACCGTCCAGGTTCTGGAAATCTTTCTCCATGCCCACGCCGGTTTCGCGGTCCTTGATTTCCTGGCTCAGGCGCTCCTCGTAGGCCCGGACGTCCAGGGTCAGGCCCGCCCCGGGGAAGCGGCCGTAGTAACTCACCTCGGTGGTGTGCAAGGACTCGGGCTGGACTCGGCCGCTGGACACGAAGGTGGGCACGTAGAGAGCGTAAGCAGGCAGGTAGTAACGGACGTTGGCATGCGACTGGAACAGCGTGGGGGCCTTCTGCGCGCTGGATACCCCGAAACGCAGGGTGTGGTCTGGCAGGAAGTGGTGGTTGAACATCACACGGGGCGAGGCATAACTGCCTGTGTCGCTGTTGTGGCCGGCGAACACACCGACGTTGAGCAACCACCGGTCCAAGAACGCCCACTCGACGTTGCCGAACACCCGCGCGTCCCGAACCCCGAGCCGGTCCGGCGTGAAAAACAGCGGCTGGGACACGGCCGAGTCTTCCTTCCAGCCCGCGCCCCACACCGCCCGCAGCCCTGGGGCCAGGCTCTTCTGGTGCTGGTACTCCAGGTTGAGGCGCCGCTCCGAGGAACCGGCATCGATCAGGATGTCGGGCGTGTAATCCGGCGACGGATAAAAGTCCGGGTCCTGGTAGATGTAGGCATCCCGAACGCGCTCCTCGTCCCAGGACAGGGACCAGCGGACCTGCTCCGTCTCGGTCAGCTGGCGGGTCACCACCGCCTGCACATGGGCCTGGCGCCAGCCCACGGTGCGTGGCGGGTTGCCGTAGCGGCCCGGCTCGCCCTCGCCCAGTTGCATCTGGGTGTACCCGGCGGTGAACAGCAAGTCGGTGTCGGCCGCCAGGCGGGCGTCGGAGCGCCAGCTCAGGCCGCCTTGGCGGGTGTCGTCGTGGACAAAGCGATAACCGTCGTCGGCCCGATGCGCCACCGTCAACCGGTGCGAGGCGTGTTCGTCGCCCCAACCCAGGCGGGCCAAGGCATCGCGGATGCCGTTGCTACCGGCGGTGAGCGACAGTGCCGCGCCCTGGGTGTCGGCGGCGTGGCGGGTGACCACGTTGATCACGCCGAACATGGCGTTGGCGCCGTACACCGCGGAATTGGAGCCCCGCAGCACCTCCACCCGCTCGATGTCGTCGAGCGGCACCGCGAGCATGCCCCGGGTGGTACCGGCCAGGTAGGTGATGGAATAGACGGAACGCCCGTCGACCAACACCAGGTTGCGGGCGCCGAATTCGTCGAGCGGGGCGTGGTAAGCCGCCACCGGGTTGGCGCCGTTGTAGCCCGACACCATGTAGCCGGGCACCAGCCGCAGCACATCGGCCAGGGTGCGGGCGCCGGAACGGCGGATGGTGTCGCGGTCGACCACCGTGACGGCGCCGGGCGTGTCGCTCAGGGGCTGGGCCAGGCGGGTGGCCGTGAGGACCACCGGCACCGGCTCGAAAAAATCCAACTCGGAAGGGGCCGACTCTTGGGCCAGCGCCAGAGGGGCCAGCAGCGTCCACACGGCGGCCATGAAAGCACGGCGCCACCCCAGGGGGTGGCGCCGGAACGGGGTGGCCAGCGGCACGTCGGTCATGGACCTATGCTACCACCCCACCTGACGACAGCCAGCGGCGGCCCGCTCAGCGGAAGCGCGACTGCGGCTTGGTCGCCAACTCGCCGTCCAGGGTGGACAGGTAGTTGGCGAGCTGCTTCATTTCGGCCAGTGTGAACTGCTTGGCAATGCCGCCCATGATGGGGTTGGCGCGGCCCACCACCTGGTTGCCTTCCACCGTGTAGGCCTTCAAGGCCACGTAAAGGTAGTCGGCGTGCTGGCCGGCAACCTTGGGGTAGCTCGGATCGACCGGCTTGCTGAAATTGGCACCGTGGCAGGACATGCAAGCGCCCTTGTCCAGCAGGGCCTTGACGGCGGCGCTGGGCTCTTTGGCCGTTTCGGGGGCGGTCACGCCGGGGTTGTGGCCGGCATAGAAGGCGGCCAGGTCGGCGATGTCCTGCTCGCTCAGCGAACCGGCGATACCGCGCATGCTGGGGTGCTTGCGCTCGCCCTTCTGGTAGGCCACCAGGGCAGAGACGATGAACTTGTCCGACTGGCCCGAAATCTTGGGCACTTTGTGGATTTCGGGGAAGCTGTTCTGGTAGCCCGGAATGCCGTGGCAGCCGATGCACATGGCGGCCTTGGATTCGCCGGCCTTCACATCACCGGTGGCCTGGGCGGCGGCGCCGAAAGACAGGGCAACGGTCGCGCTTGCGACAACGGTTTTCAGCAGGGGGGACAACGGTTTGTTCATTTTGCAAGCACAATCAGAAGGACGTTTGACAAAAATCAACGCCAGATTATATAGACTCGTCCCCCGGTCCCCACCCGAACCGCACCGCGCCGCCGCCCATGAAATTCACCGGATCTCAGAATTACGTCGCCACCCAGGACCTGATGCTCGCGGTCAACGCGGCCATCCAGCTCAAGCGCCCCCTGCTCGTCAAGGGCGAACCCGGCACCGGCAAGACCATGCTGGCCGAAGAGGTGTCGGCGGCGCTGGACATGCCGCTGCTGCAGTGGCACATCAAGTCCACCACCAAGGCGCAACAGGGCCTGTACGAATACGACGCGGTCAGCCGGCTGCGCGACAGCCAGCTCAACGACGACCGGGTGCACGACATCCAGAACTACATCGTCAAGGGCGTCCTGTGGCAGGCCTTCACGGCCGAGCAGCCGGTGGCGCTGCTGATCGACGAGATCGACAAGGCCGACATCGAATTCCCCAACGACCTGCTGCGCGAACTCGACCGCATGGAGTTCTACTGTTACGAGACGCGCGAACTGGTGAAAGCCAAGCACCGGCCGCTGGTGTTCATCACCTCCAACAACGAAAAAGAGCTGCCCGACGCTTTCCTGCGCCGCTGCTTTTTCCATTACATCAAGTTCCCCGAGGCGGCCACGATGAAGCAGATCGTGGACGTGCACTTCCCCGGCCTGAAAGACGAATTGCTGACCGCGGCGATGAAGACCTTCTTCGACATCCGCAACCTGCCGGGCCTGAAGAAAAAGCCCTCGACCAGCGAGCTGCTGGACTGGCTGAAATTGCTGATGGCCGAGGACATTCCGGCCGAGGCTTTGCACAGCCCCGACCAAAAGGTGAGCGTGCCGCCGCTGGTGGGTGCGCTGCTGAAGAACGAGCAGGACATTGCCCTGTTCGAGAAGCTGGTGTTCATGAACCAGCGCAACCGCTGAACCCGGAGGCCCACGATGAGCAACCCTTTGCTGGTGGAAGGCGTGTCCGACGCGGTGGGTTTCCTGGGTGGTGCCCTGGCCGGTTACGGGCTGGCGCGCGTGCTGGGTCTGGACCCCTTTTCGGAAGGCTACGACCTGGCCACCATCGTCGGCATCGGCGCGGTGGGCCTGGGCGGCGGATTGGGCCTGCAACTGGCCCGGCGCTGGCGGTTGGCGCGACGCCCCAAAACAGGTTCCGACCAGGGCCCACCATGAACGCCTTCACCACGCCGGTGACGCTGGCCAACGCCCACGTGCGGCTGGAACCCTTGAGCGCCGCCCACCACGACGACCTGGTGGCGGCGGTGCGCGACGGTGAACTGTGGAAACTGTGGTTCACCTTCATCCCGCGCCCCGAAGACATGGCCCAGGAAATCGAACGCCGCCTGGGCCTGCACGCCGCGGGCAGCATGCTGCCTTTTGCCGTGGTGTCGCTGGCCGAAGGCCCCTGGCAAGGCCGGGCCGTGGGCATGAGCACCTACATGAACATCGATGCCGCGAACCGGCGCCTGGAAATCGGCTCCACCTGGTACCGCCAGTCGGTGCAACGCTCGGCCCTGAACACGGCGTGCAAACGCCTGCTGCTGGGTCACGCTTTTGAGGCGCTGGATTGCATTGCGGTGGAGTTCCGCACCCACTTCTTCAACCAGGCCAGCCGCCGCGCCATCGAACGCCTGGGCGCCCAACTGGACGGCGTGCTGCGCAGCCACCAGATCGTGCAGCACCCCGCGGCCCGCGGCACCCTGCGCGACACCTGCATCTACAGCATCACCGCCGCCGAATGGCCGACCGTGCGCGCGCACTTGGACCACCAGCTCGACCGCCCGCGCGGCCCCTGAAGCGGGCGAGGAGACCCCCATGCTCATCGACTTTTTCTACACCCTGCGCGCGGCCAAGCTGCCGGTGTCGGTGAAAGAGTTCCTGACCCTGCTGGAATGCCTGCAACAGGACGTGGTGGGCCCGCGCACGCCCGACGCCTGCACGCTCGACGACTTCTACTACCTGGCCCGCACCGCGCTGGTGAAGGACGAAAAGCATTTCGACAAATTCGACCGCGCCTTCGCCGCCCATTTCAAGGGCGTGGAGATGCTGGCCGACTTCAACCAGGACATCCCGGCCGACTGGTTGCGCCAGGAGCTGGAACGCCTGCTCTCCGACGAACAGAAAGCGAACGCGCCCAAGATGGATTGGGACGAGCTGATGGAGACGCTCAAAAAACGGCTGGAAGAGCAGAAAGAACGCCACGAAGGCGGCAGCAAGTGGATCGGCACCGGCGGCACCAGCCCCTTTGGCCACGGCGGCCACAACCCGCAGGGCATCCGCATCGGCGGCAAGGGCGGCAACAAGAGCGCCGTGAAGGTGTGGGACCAGCGCGCCTACCGCGACTACGACGATACCCAGGAACTGGGCACGCGCAACATCAAGATGGCGCTGCGCCGGCTGCGCAAGTTCGCACGCGAAGGCAACGAGCTGGAGCTGGACCTGCCCGACACCATCCGCGCCACCGCCGCCAACGCCGGCTACCTCGACATCAAAATGGTGCCCGAGCGCCACAACAACGTGAAGGTGCTGCTGCTGATGGACGTGGGCGGCACCATGGACGAGCACATCCAGCGCGTGGAAGAGCTGTTCAGCGCCGCCAAAAACGAGTTCAAGCACCTGGAGTTTTATTACTTCCACAACTGCGTCTATGACTACGTGTGGAAGAACAACAAGCGCCGCTACGCCGAAAAATTCGAAACCTGGGACGTCATTCGCAAGTACAACAAGGACTACAAGCTGATCTTCGTGGGCGACGCGACCATGAGCCCCTATGAAATCCTGCAGCCCGGCGGCAGCGTGGAATACAACAACGAGGAAGCCGGTGCCGAATGGCTGCAACGGCTGACACACGCCTTCCCCAAATTCGCCTGGGTCAACCCCGAACCGCCTGGCGTGTGGCAGTACCGTCAGAGCATCTCCATCGTCCAGCAGCTGATGGGGCAGCGCATGTACCCGCTCACCCTCAAGGGGCTGGAAGAGGCGATGCGGACGCTGACCAAGTGAACACCCCGCTGCGCCGGTCTGCGGGCGACCCCGCCCGGCGCTGGCACGCAGCGTGGCAGCCGGTGCTGCTGGCGGTCCTGATGGGTTGGGGCGCGGCCACCGCCGCCCGGGCCCAGACCCCAGCCCCCAGCGCAGCCCCCGTGGCGGCGGCCCCCTTCACCCTGGAGGTGCAGGCCCCGGCCCCGTTCGACGTCCTGCTGCAGCGCCACCTGGCCCTGACCCGCTTCCTGCCGCTGACCGACCTGAGCCCGGGGGAACTGGAGCGCCTGGTCGCGCAAGTCCCCGACAACGTGCGCGACCTGCTGGGCACGCAAGGCCATTTCAACCCACGCGTGACCGTGGCGTTGAACCCGTCGCCCCCCGCCCCACCCGTGGTGCGGGTGCAGGTGGAACCGGGCCCGGCCACGCACATCGCCACGGTGAACCTGTGGCTACAGGGGGCCGCCCGCGACGAGGCCGAGGCCGCTGAACAGCGCCAGCGCCTGCACCAGGACTGGGGCCTGCCTGTGGGGGCCGCGTTCAGCCAACCGGACTGGGACAGCGCCAAGGCGCGGGCCCTGCGCGGCTTCAGCGCCCAGCGCTACCCGCGCGCGCGCCTGGAGACCAGCCTGGCCGACATCGACCCCGCCAACAACGCCGCCCATCTCCACCTGGTGCTGGACTCGGGCCCGGCCCATGGTTTCGGCCCGGTCACGGTCCGCGGCCAGCGCCGCTACGACCCGGCCCTGGCCGAACGGCTGGTGCGCCTGGCCGGTGTCCACCCCGGCCGGCCCTACGACGAAACCGTGCTGCAGGCGGCCCAGCAAAGGCTGGTGGACAGCGGCTATTACGAGTCCGCCTTCGTCGTCCTGGGCGAGGGCGACGACCCAACCCTCAGCCCGGTGGAGGTGCGGGTGCGCGAAGCGCGCCTGCAGAAAATCACCGCCGGCGCCGGGGTGAGCACCGACAACGGCGCCCGCCTGAGCCTGGAACACATCCACCACCGGCTGCCCGGACTGGACTGGCGCGCCGTGACGCGCCTGCAGCTGGAGCGCGACGCCCGCAGCCTGGGCGCCGAATTCAGCTCACCGCCCGACGCCCAGGGCTGGCGCTGGATCACCGGCGCGCAGCTGCAGCGCCAGTGGGACGACCCCCTGCTCACCCACAGCCAGCAATGGCGCGTGGGCCAGGCCCAGGCAGGCCCGGCCCTGGACCGCAGCTTCTTTGTGCAGTACGACCGCTCCCGCGAGGACAGCCCCGCGCTCGGGCAAACCGGCGTGCCCGAGTCGGCGCTGAGCGCGCACTACACCTGGACGCGGCGCGCCTTCGACCACCCGACCGCCCCCACCCGCGGCCACGGCCTGGCGGTGGAACTGGGCCTGGGGCTGACCCTGTCGCAGGACCACCAACCCTACACGCGCGCCCGGGTGCGGTGGCAGGCGTACTGGCCGCTGGCGAGTGGCTCCAGCCGGCCCAGCCGCCTGGCCTGGCGTCTGGAGGGCGGCGGCATCTGGAGCCGTGCCAACACCCCGGTGCCGGCCACGCAGCGCTTCCTCGCCGGGGGCGACAACAGCGTGCGCGGCTACGCCCTGCGTGACATCGGCGTGCCACTGGCCAGCGGCGGGGTCGAGGCCGGGCGCTTCCTGGCCGTGACCAGCCTGGAGTGGCAGCGCCCGGTGTGGATCCAGGGCCGGCGCAGCGCCTGGGAGACCGCGCTGTTCATCGACGCCGGTGCGGTGGCCAACCGCGCCCGCGACCTGGACCCCCAAGTGGGCGTGGGTGCCGGCGTGCGCTACAACAGCCCGGTGGGCCCGCTGCAGGCCGACCTGGCCTACGGCCTGGACCGGCGCCAACTGCGCCTGCACCTGAGC
>NZ_NWMV01000107.1 GCF_002837145.1 Macromonas nakdongensis
GCTGCCGCCCGGGCTGGCGGCCCTGTTCGAGGTGGCCGCGCGCCGCCCGGCCCAGGCCACCGCTTTCGACCTGGGCTTTGCCCTGGGCCCGCGCCTGAACGCCGCCGGCCGCCTGAGCGACATGGGCCTGGGCATCGAATGCCTGAGCACCGACGACCCGGCCCGCGCCACCGCCCTGGCCCAGCAGCTCGACGCCATCAACCGCGAACGCAAGCACCTGGAAGGCGACATGCGCGAACAGGCCCTGCAACTGGCCGAGGCCCTGTGGGACGAGGCCGAGACGCCGCCGGCCGCGCTCTGCCTGTTCGACCCCGACTTCCACGAAGGCGTGGTCGGCATCGTCGCCGCACGCCTGAAAGACAAGCTCTACCGCCCCACCTTCGTCTTCGCCGCCAGCCAGGCCCCGGGCAAAGAAAACGAACTCAAAGGCTCGGGCCGCTCCATCCCCGGCTTTCACCTGCGCGACGCGCTCGACCTCATCGCCAAACGCCACCCTGGCGTGCTGCTGCGCTTTGGCGGCCACGCCATGGCGGCGGGCTGCACCATCGCCGAAGCGCACCTGGACACCTTCGACCAGGCGCTGCAGCAGATCGCCCGCGAGTGGCTGGACGCCGCCACCCTGCAGCGCCGGCTGGAGGCCGATGGCCCGCTGGAAGCCCAGTACCGGCGGGTGGACCTGATCGACACCCTGCAGCAGCAGGTCTGGGGCCAGGGCTTTGCGCCGCCGGTGTTCTGCGAGGAGGTGGACGTGGTCTCGCAGCGGCTGGTGGGGCAAAAGCACCTGCAGCTCAAGCTGCGCCACCAGGGCGACCTGGTGGACGGCATCTGGTTCGGCCACGCCGACCCCTTGCCGCCGCGGGTGAAGCTGGCCTTCCGGCTGGACGCCGACGAATGGCAGGGCCAACGCCGGGTGCGTTTTCTGGTGGAAGGCGCCGAGTTGTGAGCGGCGGCCCCGGCGCGCCGCGCGCCTGGCGGCCGCTGCCCGTGCCCGATGGCGTGACCGTGCTGCACGCCGACGACGCGCTGCTGGTGCT
>NZ_NWMV01000108.1 GCF_002837145.1 Macromonas nakdongensis
GTGACCCACGTGCGCTACGGCACCGAAGACAAGCGCCCCGCGGCCGAGGCCATCCTGGCCGAGCTGGGGCTGGACTGGTCGCAGGCCGCCGCCATCGGCGACGACTGGCCGGATCTGCCGGTGCTGCGCCGCTGTGCCTTCGCCGCCGCGCCGCCGGCGGCCCAGGCCGAGGTGCTGGCGGTGGCCCACCACGTCACCCGGGCCGCGGGCGGCCAGGGCGCCGGGCGAGAACTGTGCGACCTGCTGTTGGTGGCCAGCGGCCACTACGCCCGCCTGCTGGAAGAAGCCGCCGCGTGACCCCGCTGCCCCCCCTCTCTGCCACGGGACCGGCCCTGGTCACCCCGCCGCCGCGCTGGTGGGCGCGGCTGCTCGACCGCCTCTCCGTCTACCTGCCGGTGCTGTTGATGGGCCTGCTGGCCCTGGGCAGCTACTGGTTGGTGCGCAACGCCCCGGCCCCCGCCGCCCCGGTCGAAGCCCGCCCGCCCTCGCACGAGCCCGACTACTTCATGCAGCGCTTCGCCGTGCGCAGTTTCGCCGCCGACGGCCAACTGCTGAACGAACTGCGTGGCCGCGAGCTGCGCCACTACCCCGACACCCGCAGCCTGGAAGTGGACGAGGCCCGGGCCCGCACTTACAACGCCCAAGGCCGCCTGACAACGTTGCGCAGCGAATGGCTGGGCAGCAACGCCGACCAGTCGGTGTACCAGCTCCGGGGCGCGGTGCAGGTGGTCCGCGACAGCCCCGCCTCGGCGGGCACCCCCTCCCTGGAGTTCCAGGGCGAGGCCCTGACCGTGGACGATGCCCGCGACCTCATCACCGCCGACCGGCCGGTGCAACTGCGGCGCGGCGACGACCGCATCACCGCCGACACCCTGCGCTACGACGACCGCCAACGGCTTGCCGACTTGCAAGGCCGGGTGCGGGCCACCCTGGCACCGCGGCCCTGAAGCGCGCGGGCCACAAGCGACAGACACAAAAAAACCCGGCCAAGCCGGGTTTTTTGCAGCGCACCGGGCAGGCCCGGTGCAACAGCCTCAGCGATCAGTAACCGCCGCGGCCACCGCCGCCTTCGCGACGACCACCGCCGTAGGGGCTGCGGAAGCCGCCTTCGTTGCCGCCACCGAAGCCACCGCCGTCACGGCGGCCACCGCCGAAACCGCCGGTGCGGGGCGGGCGCGGCTCCATCGGACGGGCTTCGTTCACCACCAGGCTGCGACCGCCCAGCGACTGACCGTTCATGCCCTGGATGGCGGACTGGGCTTCAGCGTCGCTGCCCATTTCCACGAAACCGAAGCCTTTGGAACGGCCGGTGTCGCGCTCCATCATGACCTTGGCGCTGTTCACGTTGCCAAAGGCACCGAAAGCCTGCTGCAGATCTTCGTCGCGAACGGTGTACGGCAGGTTGCCGACGTACAGTTTGTTGCCCATCGAGGGACTCCTGAAAAACACAATAAAAACCAGCGATGGAGCCCCGTGGGCACGACGTAACCGCTTGACTTGGCTGCAGTGGCACGCGAAACTGACCGATCACCTGACTGCGCACGCTTGACTTGTGCGCGCAACCATTATGCGCTGCCAAGTTTGACAGCGGTGTGTTTTTTTCGACGAATCCCGACAAACCCCCATGGACCGGCGCCACAACCGCGGGTTTTTCCTGTTTTTGGTGCATGGGACGTTGCGAGACAACAACAACCCCCACGCCGGCGCTCCGGCCACCGACTCACTTCGGCTCGGCCGGGCGGCCCCGCTGGTAGATGACGTGGTAGGTCAGCCCCACCAGCACACTGCCCCCCAGCAGGTTGCCAGCGATCACCGGCAACCAGTTGCCCAACATGCCGGCCACGGTCACCCAGGCGCCGTCCACCGGCACCGCGCCGCCGTGCTGCAACAGCCAGGCCAGCGGCATCAGGTACATGTTGGCGATGCTGTGCTCGAACCCCGCCGCCACGAAGGCCCCAATGGGGAACACGATGGCCACTGCCTTGTCCACCACGCTGCGCCCGGCCATGGCCATCCACACCGCCATGCAGACCAGCAGGTTGCACAGCACGCCGCGCAGCAGGGCCTCGTCCCAGGGCAAGGCCTGCTTGGCCAGGGCGATCTTGACCACCGTCTGTCCCACGGCCCCGCCGTTGAGGGACGGGTGGCCGCTGGCGTACACCAGCAGCGCCAGCCCCGCCGCACCCGCCAGGTTGGCCAAGCCCACCACCGCCCAGTTGCGCAGCAACTCGGTGCTGCTGACCTGGCCATCGGCCCAGGCCATGACGATCAGGTTGTTGCCGGTGAACAGTTCGGCCCCGGCCACCACCACCAGCAGCAGCCCAAGCGAAAACACCACACCGCCCAGCACCTGGGCCGCGGCAAAGCCCAGAGTCGGGTCGGACTTGACCAACACAAAACCCAAGGCCCCCAGACCGATGAAAGCGCCGGCCAGCAGGCCCAACAACACCAGCGACAAGAACGGCAGGCGGGCCTTGGCCACGCCCACCTCGGCCACGCGCCGCGCCACTTCGCGCGGCGCGTAGGCGTCCGAACCGTAGATCTCCGACATTGCACCCTCCTGCCCCGGACGCCGGCGCCGGACACGGCGCCCCTGCACAGCCGGGCCGCTTGAATTTATACTAGTGCTGCGCCGATTTGATTCCGGAATTGCGGGCGCATTAAAAATGCCGCTAAAGAGGAGACACCCGGTCCCGCACCCGTCTTCTTGCTTGGTTCGACGGTTTGGCGGCGCCGGGTTTTTTTGTGGGGGCACGCCCCCCGGGGTGAAGCACGTGATCGTCACACCACAACGCATGCGTTTCGACACGCCGCTGCCGCTGCAAAGCGGGGCGGTGCTGCCGGGCTACGAACTTGTTTACGAGACCTACGGCACGCTCAATGCCGACCGCTCCAACGCGGTGCTGGTGTGCCACGCGCTCAACGCCAGCCACCACGTGGCCGGCCGCCACGCCGACGCGAACGGCCAGCCCCTGCCCCGCAGCGAGGGCTGGTGGGACAACCTGATCGGCCCCGGCAAACCGGTGGACACCGACCGTTTCTTCGTCATCGGCGTGAACAACCTGGGCTCCTGCTTCGGCAGCACCGGCCCGACCCACCCCCACCCCGCCACAGGCGAGCCCTGGGGCGCCGACTTTCCCGTGGTAACGGTGGAGGACTGGGTCAACGCCCAGGCGCGGCTGCTGGACGCGTTGGGCATTGCCCAACTGGCGGCGGTGCTGGGCGGCAGCCTGGGTGGCATGCAGACCTTGAGCTGGACCCTGCAATACCCCGACCGCGTGCGCCACGCCGTGGTGGTGGCCAGCGCGCCCAACCTGACGGCCGAGAACATCGCCTTCAACGAGGTGGCGCGCCGCGCCATCGTCACCGACCCCGACTTCCACGGCGGCCACTACCTGCGCCACGGCACCCTGCCGCGGCGCGGCCTGCGCATCGCGCGCATGATCGGCCACATCACCTACCTGAGCGACGACGTGATGAACGAGAAGTTCGGCCGCCAGCTCAAGCCCCTGGCCGACGCGGCACAAGCCGGCGACGTGGCGGCGGTGGAGCGCCTGGCTTACCGCTACACCACGCAGGAGGTGGAGTTCCAGATCGAGAGCTACCTGCGCCACCAAGGCGACAAGTTCAGCGAGTACTTCGACGCCAACACCTACCTGCTCATCACCCGGGCGCTGGACTACTTCGATCCGGCACGCGCCCACGGCGGCGACCTGAGCGCGGCGCTGGCCCAGGCCCGGGCGAAGTTTTTGCTGGTGAGCTTCACCACCGACTGGCGTTTTTCGCCGGCGCGCAGCCGCGAGATCGTCAAGGCCCTGCTCGACAACCGGCGCGACGTGAGCTACGCCGAAATCGACGCGCCGCACGGCCACGACGCCTTTTTGCTGGACGACCCGCGCTACCACGCCGCGGTGCGCGCCTATTTCACCCAGCAGGTGGCCCGCGACCTGCCCGCCGGAGGCCGCGCATGACCGACCGCCTGATCCTCGAATCCCTGGCGCGGCTGGTGCCGCAGGGCGCCCGCGTCCTCGACCTGGGCTGTGGCGACGGCACGCTGCTGGCCCACCTGCGCGACACGCGCGGCTGCACCGGCTACGGCGTGGAAATCGACGACGCCAAGGTGCACGCCGGGCTGCAGCGCGGCATCAACGTGCTGCAGCTGAACCTGGAAGACGGCCTGGCCATGTTCGGCGACAACAGCTTCGACCTGGTGCTGCAGATCGACACGCTGCAGCACCTGCGCAACGCCGAAACCATGTTGCGCGAAACGGCGCGCGTGGGGCGCCAGGCCATCGTCGCCTTCCCCAACTTCGCGCACTGGCCCAACCGCCTGAGCGTGCTGCAGGGCCGCATGCCCGTGACCAAGCGGCTGCCCTACCAGTGGTACGACACGCCCAACATCCGCGTGGGCACCTACGCCGATTTCGAGGTGCTGGCGCAGCGCCTGGGCCTGCGCGTGACCGACAGCTTCGGCTTGGAGGACGGGCGCGAGGTGCGGCTGTGGCCCAACCTGCGCGCCAGCACGGCAGTGTTCAAGCTGGCCCAGGGCTGAGCGTGGCGCTGGCGGCGGTGCTGCTGCTGGCCGGGGCCGGGGCCCGCCTGGGCCACCGGCCCAAATGCCTGCTGCGGCGCGGCGGCACGCCGCTGCTGCACCACCTGCTGCGCGCCCTGCAGGCGGCGGGCGTGGGCCCGGTGGTGGCGGTGCTGGGCCACCACGCAGCGGCCGTTGGGGCGGCGCTGGAGGGCTGGCCCGTGATCCGGGTGCTCAACCCCGACCCGCAGGCCGCCCCGGCGGATTCGCTGCGGCTGGGACTGGCGGCGCTGCCCCCGGGCCACGGCGGCGTGCTGGTGGCGCTGGGCGACCACCCCTGGATCGACGCGGCCGACCTGCGCGCCCTGGCCGACGCCTACGCCCAGCGCCCCCCGGACACCGACTGCGTGCTGCCCAGCCACGGCGGCCAGCCCGGCCACCCGCGGGTGTTAGCCCGCTGGCCTGCGCCGAACTGGGCGCCCTGCCCGCTGGCGCCGGCGGCCCGCAGTGGCTGGCCCAGCACCCCGCGCGGGTGCACCACTGGCCCGCGCCCACGCCCCACTTCGTCTGGGACGTGGACACCCCGGCCGACCTGGACCGGCTGGCCGGCCTGAGCGGCGAACGGCTGGACTGGCCCACCCCGCCCTGACGCGCCAGCGACGGCGCGTACACCCACAACCGGGTCAACTATGGCCTGGCGGGGGACCGGCCATGGTTACCTTCTATAACATCCGCCGTGCATGGGCGGCGAACGCCCAACAACCACCCGAGGAGCGAGACATGATCCAACTGAAAGTCAACGGCCAGGCCGTGGCAGTGAACGCCGCGCCCGACACCCCACTGCTGTGGGCCCTGCGCGAACAGCTCAACCTCACCGGCACCAAGTTCGGCTGCGGCATCGCCCAGTGCGGCGCCTGCACCGTTCACGTGGACGGCGAGCCAACGCGCTCCTGCGTGCTGCCGCTGAGCGCCGTGGCCGGCCGCAGCGTGACCACCGTGGAAGGGCTGATGACCACCCCCACCGGCCAGGCGCTGCAAGCGGCCTGGGTGAAGGAGCAGGCACCGCAGTGCGGCTACTGCCAGTCCGGCCAGCTGATGACCGCCGCCAAGGTGGTGCAGGGCACCAAGAAATTGCTGAGCCGCGCCGAAATCCTGGAAGCGATGAGCGGCCACGTCTGCCGCTGCGGCACTTACAACCAGATCGCCGCCGCCGTCTCCACCGCCCAGAAAACCCTGACCGGAGCGAAAGCATGAGCACCACCGCGCAACTCTCCCGCCGCAGCTTTCTGCTGGGCTCCGGCGGCGTGGCCATCGGCCTGTCGTTCGGTCTGGGTCAGGCCGAGCTGGCGCAGGCGCAGACGGCCGCGCCCGGTGGCTTCGCGCCCAACGGCTGGGTCAACATCGACACCGACGGCCAGGTGACCCTGTATTCGCCCGCCTCGGAAATGGGCCAGGGCACCATGACCGCCATCCCCATGCTGCTGGCCGAGGAAATGGACCTCGACTGGTCACGCGTGACGGTGCGACAGGCGCCGTCAGACCCGAAGCGCTTTGGCAACCCGCGCTTCGGCGGCGGCATGACCACCGGCGCCTCGCGCACGGTGCAGGGCTACTACGAGCCGGTGCGCCTGGCCGGGCTGCAGGCGCGACTGGTGCTGGTGAACGCCGCGGCCCAGGCCCTGGGCGTGCCCGCGGCCGAGCTGCGCACCGAGGCCGGCCGTGTGGTCCACACCTCGGGCCGGCAGATGGGTTATGGCGACATCGCCAAGGTGGCGCAGACCCCGGCCGAGCTGCCCAAGGTGGACAAAGCCATGCTCAAGCCCATGGCCCAGTTCAAGCTGATCGGCCAGGACCTGGACCGGGTGGACGTGGCGGCCAAATCCAACGGCAGCGCCCAGTACGGCATCGACGTGCGCCTGCCGGGCATGCTGTGGGCGTCCATCTTGCGCGCACCGGTGCAGGGCGAAACCCCGGTGGCGGTGGACGACAGCGCCGCCCGCGCGGTGCCGGGTGTGAAGCACGTGGTGCGCCTGCCGCACGGCGTGGCGGTGGTGGCCAACTCCTTCCACACCGCCAAGACCGCGCGCGACCGCCTGCAGGTGACCTGGACCCAGACCGCCAAGGCCCGCGCCCACGACTCGGCCCGCGTCAAGGCCGAGTACGTGGCTCGCGCCCAGAAGCTCGACGACGCCGGGGTGGACTTCATCCAGCACGGCGATGCCGGGCAGCAGCTGGCCGGCGCGGTGAAAACCTTCGCCGCCACCTACACCAGCGAGATGGTCAGCCACATCTGCCTGGAGCCGATGAACTGCACCGCCCACCTCAGCGGCGACCGCATCGAGGTCTGGGCGCCGGCGCAGTCGGCCTCTTTCGTGACCGGAGCGGTGGCGGCGGCCAGCGGCTTCAAGCCGGAACAGATCAAGGTCAACATTACCCTGCTGGGCGGCGGTTTTGGCCGCCGGGTGGAGGCCGACTACGCGGCCGACGCCGCGCTGGTGGCCAAGGCCGTGCCCGGCACGCCGGTGCAGGTGATCTGGACCCGCGAAGACGACATGACCCACGACAAGTACCGCCCGCTGACCGGCCAGCACCTGGTGGCCGGCGTGGACGCGCAGGGCAAGCTGGTGGGCCTGCTGCACCGCGTGGTGTCCGAGGGCATTTACGCGCGGGTGGTGCCGCCGGCCTTCAAGGCCTCGGGCGGCAAGGACGCGCCGGTGATGGAGGGCTCGGAGATCACCTACGACATCCCGGGCCACCGGGTGCAGTTCCTGATCGAGGAGCGCGGCATCCAGGCCGGCTTCTGGCGCGGCGTGGGGCCGGGCTACACCAAGTTCGCCATCGAAACGCTGGTGGACGAGGTGGCCCACGGCGTGCAGGCCGACCCGCTGGACTACCGCCTGCAGCTGTTGCACAAGCAGCCGCGCGCCCAGGCGGTGCTGCGCGAGGTGGGCCGCATGTCGGGCTGGGGCAAGGCCAAGCTGCCCAAAGGCCACGCGCTGGGCCTGGCGTTTTCCGACGCTTGGAACACCTTCTGCGGCATGGTGGTGCAGGTGTCGATCGAACAGGGGCGGCCCAAGGTACACAAGGTCTGGTCGGCGGTGGACTGCGGCCACGCGCTGCAGCCGCGCAACGTGCGCGCGCAGATCGAGGGCTCGGTGATCTTTGGCCTGTCGGCCCTGCTGCACGAGCGCATGGACTTCCAGGGCGGCGTGCCCCAGCAGACCAACCTGGACCGCTACCGCGTGCTGCGCGCCAACGAAACCCCGCTGGTGGAGGTGAAGGTGCTGATGACCGACCACCACCCGGGCGGCATTGGCGAAGTCGGCCTGCCGCCGGTGGCGCCAGCGGTGGCCAACGCCGTCGCCCGCCTGACCGGCCAGCGGGTGCGCAGCCTGCCGTTCCCGCAAGTCTGACGCGCCGGCCATGAACAGCCTCGACATCGAGGTGCTCCAGACCGCGCTGGCGTGGCTGGAGCGGGGCCACCGCGTGGTGCTGGGCACGGTGGTGCGCACCTGGGGCTCGGCCCCGCGCCCGCCGGGCTCGCTGATGGTGATCCGCGACGACGGCCAGGTGGCCGGATCGGTGTCGGGCGGCTGCATCGAGGACGACCTGATACGCCGGGTGGCGGCGGGCGAACTGGCGCTGCGCCGCCCCGAGGTGACCACCTACGGCCAGACCGCCGACGAGGTGCGCCGCTTCGGCCTGCCTTGCGGTGGCACGGTGCAGGTGGTGCTGGAACCGCTGGGGCCGCAGTCGCAACTGCGCGAACTGCTGACCGCCACCGCCGCGCACCGCCAGACCCGCCGCGAACTGGACCTGACCACCGGTCTGGTGCGGCTGGGTCCGGCCCACGCCGGCGACCGGGTGGAATTCGACGGCCAGCACCTGGCCACGGTACACGGGCCGCGCTGGCGGCTGCTCATCATCGGCGGCGGGCAGTTGTCGCGCTACCTGGCCAGCATGGCGGTGATGCTGGACCACCAGGTGACCGTGTGCGAGCCACGCACCGAGTACCACGAAGGCTGGGACGCGCTGCCGGGCGTGACGCTGTCCAGCGCCATGCCCGACGACCTGGTGCTGGCGATGAACCTGGACGCCCACAGCGCCGTGGTGGCCCTGACGCACGACCCCAAGCTGGACGACCTGGCCCTGATGGAGGCGCTGCGCACACCTGCCTACTACGTCGGGGCCATGGGTTCGCGCCCGAACAACGAACGCCGGCGCGAGCGCCTGCTGGCCTTCGACGTGACCCCCGAGGAAGCGGCGCGCCTGCGCGGCCCGGTCGGGCTGCGGCTGGGCGGGCTGACGCCACCGGAAATCGCCCTCAGCATCGCGGCCGAACTGACGGCGCGGCGACGGGGCGTGGACCTGTCGCAGCCGCTGGCCGACTGGTCGGCCTCGGGCACCGTCTGCGCCACGGCCTGAAGCGCCCAATTGCCGGCCATTGGGCCGCTTGTTCGGCGCATCGCGCCCGGCGGGCCGGGCATACAGTGGTTCACGCTGCCCGCCGTCCGGGCACGAGGAGCGCCGCATGAAAATTCCGAGCAACCCGATGGCCGCGGTCGCGCGCGAACCGGCCAAAACCGGCCCCGCCGCGCGGGCCGAACGCAACACGCCCGCCGAGGTGCCGGCCGAACCGACCCCGAGCGTGAAGATACCGCCCGGCCTGGAGCGGGTGCTGGCCAAGTTCGAGACCCTGGGCTAAACCGGTCGCAGCGCCGGCCAGAGCCAAGCGATGGACCGCGTCGCCCGCAACCTGGCGCGCTACACCGACACCCAGGCACTGGTTCCGCCGGCCGACAGCCCGGCCACCGCACCGGCGGCCGAGCCGGAAGCGCCGCCGCTGGCAGAGGCCCCACCCGAGGCCCCGCTGGAAACGGCCCCGGGCGCCACCGCCCCCGACGCCGACTCGGCCAGCGACCCGACCGGCGCCCTGTTGGATGTCCTGACCGACCCCGGCAGCGAAGGCACCGAGCCCACCGCCTGACGCCCGCGCGGCTCAGGCCAGCGCGTCTTCCAGCTCCAACCCGCGCAGGTAGTTGCGCAGGGTCTGTGCGCCGGCGGCTTCCAGGTCGAAGGCGGAACGGTCGATCAGCCAGTTGATGATCAGGCCGTCGACCAGCACGTTCAACCCCAGGGCGGCCTGGGCTGGGGACATGGGCAGGGGCCGCCCCAGGCGCTCGGCCGTCAGCGCCAGCACGCGCTGGATCTGCTGCCGCATCTCGTTCATCACCTCCATGCGGCGCTGGGCCACCGCCTGCAACTCGGCCACGTACTCGACCTTGTGGGTGGCGATCTCGAACACGCGCCCGGTCTGCGGGTCGTGCGCGGTGGCGTGCAGCGCGGCCATCAAGGTGTCGTACAGCCCGCGCAGGGGCGACACCCCAACCGGGGGCGGCTCGGCCGCGGCGTGCAGGGCCTGCTCCAACGGCAGCGTCACGCGCTGCAGCATGGCGTTGAACAGGTCGGCCTTGTCCTGGAAATGCCAGTACACGGCGCCGCGCGTGGTGCCGGCGGCCGTGGCGATGTCCTGCAACGAGGTGCGCGAAACCCCGCGCGCCAGAAACAGCTGCTCCGCCGCGTCCAGCAGCTTGTGGCGGGTCTGTTCGGCTTCGGCTTTGGTTTTTCGGGCCATGGCAGTCAGGGGCGATGTCGCATCTTTACCAAAACGACATGCATACATTCAGGTTTGTATGTATATTACCTCTTTCGTTCGTCCGCCGTGCCCAGGGTATGCCCTGAGGCCAGGCCCCACCTCCGAGGTTTTCCATGGCCGATCCCCACGCCGCTCACCACGACATGACCACACCGCCGGGCGGGGCTTTGCGCCCCTGGCGGCTCGCCGCCGGACTGGGCCTGGCCCTTGCCCTGGCCGCCTGCGGCAAACCCGCCGCCCAAGGTCCCGGCGGCACGTCGCCCCCGGCCGAGGTCGGGGTCGTCACGGTGACCCCCGGCGTGGTGGCCCTGAACACCGAGTTGCCCGGCCGCCTGGAGGCCTCGCGCGTGGCCCAGGTACGGGCCCGGGCCACCGGCATCCTGCAGCAGCGCCTGTTCCGCGAAGGCGCCGACGTGTCGGCCGGCGCGGCGCTGTTCCGCATCGACCCGGCGCCCTACGAAGCGGCCCTGGCCAGTGCCCGCGCCCAGCAGGCCAAGGCCGAAGCGCAACGTGCCCAGGCCC
>NZ_NWMV01000109.1 GCF_002837145.1 Macromonas nakdongensis
AACTATTCTGACGCGGGGGGGGGCGCACGCCTCCGGCCGTGCGCTCGAAAAGCGGGTCATGCAAGGCTAGACGCAAGCGGTTGAGTGCCTGGCTGGTTGCAGGCTGCGACATGCCCAAGCGCTCTGCCGCCCTGCTGATGTTGCATGACGCGTAGATGGCGTCGAAAACACGCAGAAGGTTCAGGTCGATGCCAGTCATATAAGTCCTGAGCATACTACTTAGTTGGTTCATTTTATTGCCCAATTTTCTTTGGGATTTGACACTGTGACCTGTCTGAAACAAGTCACCGCATGAACCACACACCCATGGAACCCACTGCACGCCAAGAGCCGCGCCCAACGGTAAGGGAAGCCGTGTTGCGCCTGCTGCGCGACCTGAACATCGACACCGTGTTTGGCAATCCCGGGTCCACGGAGCTCCCAATGTTTCGTGACTTCCCGAGTGATTTCCGCTATGTGCTGGGCTTGCAGGAATCGGTGGTGGTGGGCATGGCCGATGGCTATGCGCAAGCCACGCGCAATGCCGCACTGGTGAACCTGCACTCGGCCGCCGGCGTGGGCCACGCGATGGGCAACATCTTCACGGCCTTCAAGAACCAGACGCCCCTCATCGTCACTGCTGGGCAGCAGGCGCGCTCCATCCTGCCGTTCGACCCCTTCCTGTTCGCAGCCCAGTCCACCGATCTGCCCAAGCCCTACGTCAAGTGGGCGTGCGAACCCGCGCGTGCCGAGGACGTGCCGCTGGCGCTGGCGCGGGCTTACCACATTGCCATGCAGCCACCCTGCGGGCCGGTGTTTGTCTCTATTCCTGCGGACGACTGGGAGCAGCCCTCAGACTGGGTAGAGCCGCGCCAAGTGAGCCGCAGTGTTGCCCCCGACCCGCATGTGCTGGCGCAGGTGGCCAAGGCGCTCAGTCGTGCACGCCGCCCGGCCATTGTGGCGGGCACCGGGGTGGACCGCGACGGTGCAATGGACCTGCTGGTTCAACTGGCCGAGCAGCACCGTGCGGTTGTTTACACCGCGCCCATGAGTGCACGCTGCGCTTTTCCCGAAGCCCACCCCCAGTTCGGCGGCTTTTTGCCAGCCATGCGGGAGCGAATCGTTGATCGGCTCACGGGACACGACCTGGTGCTGGTCCTGGGGGCACCGGCATTTCTTTACCATGTGGAAGGCCAGGGCCCGCACGTACCACCCGGTGTGCCGCTGTGGCAGATCGTTGATGACCCGCAGATGGCGGCCTGGACTCCCACGGGCAACAGCCTGGTGGCCAGCCTGCACCTGGCGGTGGATGCCTTGTTGCAGGCGGCCAGCCCGGTGAAACGTGCCATGCCCAAGGTGGCGCCGTGCCCCGCGCCAGTGGAAGCAGGCAGCCCCATGAGCGTGGCTTTCGTGCTGCAGGTGCTGGACGAAGTCAGGCACAAGGACGACGTGGTGGTGGAGGAAGCCCCTGGTTCGCGCGGCGTGATGCAGGCGCGCTTGCCTATGGCAGGAGCCGACAGCTTCTACACCATGGCCAGCGGTGGCCTGGGCTACGGCATGCCGGCAGCGGTGGGTGTGGCACTGGGGCGCCAGCGCAAGGGCCTCAACGGCCGCACCATCGCGCTCATTGGCGACGGCTCCAGCATGTATTCCATTCAGGCGCTGTACACGGCCGCGCAATTGGCATTGCCTATTACCTTCGTGATTCTCAACAACCGCCGCTACGCGGCCTTGCAGGACTTCGCCCCGGTTTTCGGTTTTGCACCGGGTGAAAAGCCTGCCGGCACTGACTTGCCCAGCCTTGACTTCGTGTCCTTGGCCCGTGGCCAGGGCATGGAGGCAACCCGGGTGGAAAACCCATCAGACCTGAGCGACAAGCTGCGCCAAGCCCTTCAAGCCCCCGGCCCCCGCCTGATCGAGCTGGTGGTGGTCTGACCGCCAACGCATTTGCAATCCCAACCAGGAGACTAAACATGAGCAACACCATCACCATGCTGATCAATGGCGAGGCCCGCGCTGCCAGTAACGGCGCCACCTTCACGCGCACCAACCCGCTGGATGGCAAGGTGGCCACATCGGCACCCGCTGCTACGGTGCAAGACGCCGTGGCAGCTGTGGAAGCTGCCGCAGCCGCATTCCCCGCCTGGTCGCAAACAGCGCCGGGCGAACGCAGGGCGCTGCTGCTCAAGGCTGCCCATTCCCTGGAGGCCAAGGCCGCCGAGTTCACCGCCGCGATGGTTTCCGAGATCGGCGCCTCCGGCATCTGGGCGGGCTTCAACGTGCACCTGGCAGCAGACATGCTGGTGGAGGCCGCCGCGCTGACCACGCAGATCAGCGGCGAGGTCATCCCCTCCAACGTACCGGGTAGTCTGGCCATGGCCACACGGCAGGCCGCTGGCGTGGTGCTGGGCATGGCTCCGTGGAACGCCCCGGTCATTCTGGGTGTGCGTGCCGTGGCCGTGCCATTGGCTTGCGGCAACACCGTGGTGCTCAAGGGCAGCGAGCTGTGCCCGGCCACGCACGGCCTCATCATCCAGGCCCTGCAGGAAGCCGGGCTGCCCAGGGGTGTGGTCAACTTCGTGACCAACGCGCCCGACGATGCCGCCGAGGTGGTTGAAGCCATGATCGCGCACCCGGCAGTCAAGCGCGTCAATTTCACCGGATCGACCCATGTGGGGCGCATCATCGCTTCGCGCTGTGCCTTCCACCTCAAGCCTTCGGTGCTGGAGCTGGGCGGCAAGGCCCCGCTGTTGGTGCTGGACGACGCTGACCTGGACGCTGCCGTCAATGGCGCGGCATTTGGGGCGTTTGCCAACTCCGGGCAGATCTGCATGTCCACCGAGCGAATTGTTGTGGACAGCAAGATTGCAGACGCCTTCGTGGCCAAGCTCGCCGCCAAGGCCCAGGCCCTGCCGCTGGGCGATCCGCGCCAGGGGCCGGTGGTGCTGGGTTCGGTGGTGGACATTCGCACCGTACACCGCGTCAACGAACTCATCGACGACGCCATTGGTAAGGGCGCCAAGCTGGTGTGCGGCGGCAAGGCCGACAACACGCTGATGCCCGCCACGCTGCTGGACAACGTGACGCCTGCCATGCGCATCTACAGCGAAGAAACCTTTGCTCCGGTCAAGGCCATCGTCCGGGTGGATGGCGAGGATGCCGCCATTGATTGTGCCAACGACAACGCCTTCGGCCTGTCAGCGGCGGTGTTCACTGCAGACACCGCGCGCGGCTGGCGCGTGGCGCAGCGCATCGAGTCGGGGATCTGTCATGTCAACGGCCCCACGGTGCACGACGAGGCACAGATGCCGTTTGGCGGCGTGAAGGCCAGCGGATGGGGCCGCTTCGGCGGGCGTGCCGGCATCGAGGCGTTCACCGATCTGCGTTGGATCACCGTTCAGACCGCCCCGCGTCACTATCCGTTCTGAACTGCGATGAGATACACCATCCTCGGCGCGGGCGCCATGGGTTCCTTGTTTGGCGGGCTGCTGGCTGCGCAAGGGCACACCGTGGAGTTGCTTGACGTGAACGACTTGCACCTGAACAAGGTTCGCCAGCAAGGGTTGCGGTTGGACACGGATGGCTGCTCGCAGACGGTTCATTTGATCGCGAACCGCCCTGAAGGCGCCGTTCAGAGGCCGAACTGGCTGATCGTCTTCACCAAGACCATGCACACACAGGCGGCCATGCAATCTGTCAAGCACCTGCTGGGCGATACCACCCGGGTGCTGAGCTTGCAGAACGGTTTGGGCAACATCGAGCGGCTGAACCAGTTTCTGCCGCTGGAGCGCATTGCCATTGGCGTGACCACGGTGCCGGCCGACATGCACGGGCCAGGGAATGTGGGCTCCCATGGGCAGGGGCACAGCCGCTTCATGATGGCCGACGGCCAGTCGAGTGAAACCATCATCGAATTGGCCGCTGACTTGACGGCCGCAGGCCTACCCAGCGAGCAGGACCTGGCGGTGCACGCCGCCATCTGGCAAAAGGTGGCTTTCAATGCTGCCCTCAATGGGCTGTGTGCCCTTGCCTCTTGCACTGTGGGTCAACTGGGGGCTACCCAGGGTGGACGCAAACTCGCACACGGCGTGGCGGCCGAAGCAGGGCAGGTGGCATCGGCCTGCGGGGTGGCTGTTGACGAGGCTGTGGTGCACAAGACGTTGGACCATGCCATGGACCACCACCTGCACCACAAGCCCTCCATGTTGCAGGACGTGCTGGCCAAGCGGCCGGCCGAAGTGGAGGCCATCCACGGCGAAATCGTGCGTGCAGGCGAACGCACTGGCGTGCCCACACCGCACACCACAACCCTCTACACGCTGTTGCAGCTCATTCAGGACCCGCCGAGCCTGGGCTGATTCGCAGACTAACCAAGGCATGCCAAATGCCTGCAACACCAGGTTGCAGGACGATGGAACTCACCCATTTTTTAAGGAGACCCACCATGACACCGAAAACCTTGAAGCACGTTGTGCAGCTGGCCAGCTTGGCGCTGCTCGGCTCTGGCGCGATAGCGCCGGCCTTTGCACAGCAAGTCACCTTGCGTGTGCACCATTTCCTGCCCTCCACGTCCAGCGCCCATGTGCGGCTGATCCAGCCCTGGTGCGACAAGGTGGCCCGCGAGTCGCAAGACCGTTTGAAGTGTCAGATATTTCCATCCATGCAATTGGGCGGCACGCCGGCTCAGCTGTTTGATCAGGTCAAAGATGGCATGGTGGACGCGGTGTGGACGGTGCCGACCTATGCTGCAGGCCGCTTCACCAAGGCAGAGGTGTTTGAGCTGCCCTGGATGTCGGTGACCGCCAAGGCGGGCAGTGCGGCCCTGTGGACGTATGTGGACAAACATGCCCAAGACGAATTCAAAGGTGTTCATCGCATCTTCATGCACGTTCATGACGGTGCGCTGTTCCACTTCAAGGGCAAGACCCCCAAAACCCTTGGGGATTTCAAGGGCTTGAAGGTTCGCGCTGCGACGCGTGCCAATGCCCGCATGTTGTCTGCCATTGGCGCGGTGCCCATTGCCATGCCGCTGCCCATGGTTCCTGAAGGGCTGATGAAGAATGTGGTGGACGGCGCGGCGGTTCCTTGGGAGGGCGTTCCCTCCATCAGACTCACAGAGCTGACCAAATTTCACTTGGACGTTCCGGCTGGTGCACCCCGCATCTCGAACACTATCTTCCTTTTCGGGATGAACGAGGCCAAGTACCAGTCGCTCCCGCCGGATCTGCGCAAGGTGATTGACAGCAACAGTGGTCTTGCCGCGTCCAGTTGGGCGGGAGAGACAGGTTTTGACGCTGTTTCTGCGCAGTACCGCAAAGCGGCCCAAGACGGTGGCGGGAATGTTTACGAACTGCCGGATGCCGAATACCAACGCTGGGTGAAGGCCACCGATGCGGTGGATGACGAGTGGGTCAAGGATGCGACCGCAAAAGGCGCTGACGGCAAGAAACTGCTGGAGGATGCCCGGGCGCTCGTCAAGCAGTTTTCCAAATGAAGTGGGGGCAAGAGCCGTTGAACATTGGGGAGTGGCGCACCTTGGCGCGGCGCCGCTTGCCCAAGTTCGTGTTCGATTATGTAGACGGTGCGGCTGAGGATGGCCTGACCCTCCGTGCAAATCGACAGGCCTTCGAAGCGACACAACTCAAACCGAGGGTGTTGCGTGACACGAGTGCCATCGACACCTCGGTTTGTGTCTTTGGGCGCAACTGGAGGCTGCCTATTGGGGTGGCGCCGATGGGGCTGAATGGGTTGGTGCGTCCCGGAGGGGATCTTGCATTGGCCAGAGCGGCTGCAGCGGCAGGGATCCCCTTTGTGTTGTCGACCGCATCGAATGAGCGTCTGGAGCGTGTGAGGCAAGATCTCCCAGATGCGGAGCTCTGGTTGCAGTTGTATGTGATGCAGGATCCCAGCATTACCGATCAACTGTTGCGTCGAGCCAAGGCAAATCGGTTTGACACGCTGGTTTTGACGGTTGACGTTCCGGTCAGCGGTCTGCGCGAGCAAGACCTGCGAAACGGTTTCAGGTTGCCGTTTCGCCTGACCCCCAAACTGTTGGCTGACTTGGTCTGCCACCCCGGTTGGTCATTGCGTCAGGCTGTAGCGGGTCAACCAAAGTTTGTGAACCTGGTTGAGGAAGTGGGGCGAGCCCTATCGGCGCAAGCCCAAGCAGCCTTGTTGGCCAGGGCCATGGATCGCGGTTTGAATTGGGCACGTCTAGATCAAATCCGACAAAGTTGGCCTGGAAAGCTTGTGGTCAAAGGCGTCCTTCATCCAGAAGACGCCAGCCTTGCAGTAAAGGCCGGTGTTGACGGCATCGTGGTTTCCAACCATGGCGGGCGTCAGCTCGACGGAGGGGTTTCATCGATCAATGCCTTGCCCGCACTAGTTCGCGCGGTTTCAGGGTGCATCCCGGTGTTTTTGGACAGTGGTGTGCGCCGTGGTGTGGACGTCATCAAGGCGATGAGCCTGGGCGCAACTTCTGTCTTTGTCGGGCGGCCTTTGCTCTACGGTCTGGCAGCACAAGGTGAAGATGGTGCGCGGAGAGTTTTATCGACTCTCGGGGAAGAACTTCAGAGGGCGATGACACTCATGGGAGCGGCTGATTTGCATGACGTTGACGGAGCAACAGCGCACGCTGGAAATTTTCAATCTTGAGGACGACAACATGATGACCTGGGTGTTTCGGTGCACCAAATGGTCCGCCGTGCTGGGTGGGCTGGTGCTGTGTGCGATCACGCTGATGATCGTCGCCAGCGTGGCTGGCCGCGCCATGATCGGCTTGGGGCTGGGGCCGGTGCCCGGCGATTTCGAGCTGGTCGAAGCCGGCTCGGCCGTGGCG
>NZ_NWMV01000011.1 GCF_002837145.1 Macromonas nakdongensis
CCCAACGGCGCCGGCAAAAGCACGCTGCTCAAAGGGCTGGCCGGCCTGATGCGGCCGCTGCAAGGCCGCGTCCAGGGCCCGGCAGCGCACGAAGTGGCCTACATGCCGCAAACGTCCCAGATCGACCGCAGCTTTCCCATCGGCGTGTTCGACATGGTGGCCATGGGCCTGTGGCGCGAGACCGGCGCCCTCGGTCGGCTCGACCGGGCCCAGCGCGAACGCTGCCACGAGGCGCTGGCGGCGGTCGGCCTGTCCGGTTTCGGCCAGCGCACCCTCGACACCCTCTCGGGCGGACAGTTCCAGCGCGCGCTGTTTGCCCGCCTGTCGCTGCAGAACGCCGCGCTGATCCTGCTGGACGAGCCCTTTGCCGCCGTGGACGAGCGCACCACCGAGGAACTCACCGCCATGCTGCAGCACTGGCAGCGCGAGGGCCGCACCGTCATCGCCGTGCTGCACGACCTGGAACTGGTGCGGCGCCATTTCGACCACGTGCTGCTGCTGGCGCGCGAGGCCCTGGGCTGGGGGCGGCCGGACGAGGTGCTGGTGCCCGAACGCCTGGCGCGGGCGCGCGGCCTGCACGAAGCCTTCGACGACGACGCCCCGCTGTGTGAGGCCTCCACCCCGGCCCGCCCCGGCGCCACAGAAAGCGCGGTGCACGCATGATGGACCTGCTCTGGCAGGGGCTGCTCGGCCCCTTCGTCGAATTCGGCTTCATGAAACGCGCCTGGGCCGGCAGTCTGGTGCTGTCGCTCAGCGCCGCGCCACTCGGGGTCTTCCTGATGCTGCGCCGCATGAGCCTGATGGGCGACGCCGTGGCCCACGGCATCCTGCCGGGTGCCGCGCTGGGCTACCTCTACGCCGGCCTGTCGCTGGGCTGGATGACGCTGGGCGGCATCGCCGCCGGCATGGTGGTGGCGGTGGTTTCGGGCCTGGTGGCGCGCTCCACCGTGCTCAAGGAAGACGCCAGCCTGGCCGCCTTCTACCTCCTGTCGCTGGCGGTGGGGGTGCTCATCGTCTCGACCCGCGGCAACAACGTGGATCTGCTGCACGTGCTCTTCGGTACGGTGCTGTCGCTCGACAACGACGCCCTGCTGCTGTTGGGCGCCCTGTCCAGCACCACCCTGCTGGGGCTGGCCCTCTTGTACCGGCCGCTGGTGCTGGAGTGCCTGGACCCGGCCTTTTTGCGCCAGGTCAGCCGCTGGAGTCCGGTGGCGCACTACGGCTTCCTGGGCCTGCTGGTGATCAACCTGGTGGCCGGCTTCCACGCCCTGGGCACCCTGATGTCGGTCGGCCTGTTGGTGCTGCCGGCCGCGTCGGCGCGTTTCTGGGTGCAGAAAGTCGGCGCCATGCTGGCGCTGGCGGCGGGCTTTGCGCTGCTGGGCTGCACCGCCGGCCTGCTGCTGTCCTTCCACGCCGACTGGCCCAGCGGCCCCACCATCGTCCTGTGCCTGGGCGGCATTTACCTGCTCTCACTCGTGCTGGGCCGCCAGGGCCTGTACCCATCCCGTCCCCATTCTCACCTCAGGGCCTGAAGCTGCGCATGAAAACCCCCTCCATATCCACCCGCCTCCGCCACACCGCAGGGCTGCTGCTCAGCACCCTCGGCCTGGCCGTGGCCGCACCGGCCCCGGCCAGCGACAAGGTCCAGGCCGTGGCCACCTTCAGCATCCTGGGCGACCTGGTGCAACAGATTGGCGGCGACCGGGTGGACGTGACGGTGCTGGTGGCCCCGGGGGGCGACAGCCACATGTTCCAGCCCAGCCCCACCCAGGCTCGCCGCGTGGGCCAGGCACAGGTGCTGTTTTCCAACGGCCTGGGCTACGAGCCCTGGGTGCTTCGGCTGTTGCAGTCGGCCCGCTTCAAGGGCCAGCACACGGTCGTGAGCGCAGGCGTCAGCCCCCTCAAGGCGGGTGGCGGCGCTGCGCCGGACGCGCACGGCCACCAGCACGGCCACGGCGCCAACGACCCGCACGCCTGGCAGGACGTGGCCCGCGTCAAACGCTACGCCCAGAACATCGCCACCGGCCTGTGCACGGCCGACCGCACGGGCTGCCCCGTGTACCAGCGCAACGAACAGGCCTACCAGGCCGAACTCGACGCCCTGGACCGCGAAATCCGCGCGGCCTGGAGCGCGGTGCCCCCGGCACAGCGCCAGGTCATCACCTCGCACGACGCCTTCGCCTACTACGGCCAGGCCTATGGCGTGCGCTTCCTCGCGGCGCAGGGGTCGAACACCGGTTCCAACGCCTCGGTGCAGAACGTGGCCAAGCTGGTGCGCCAGATCAAGGCCGAGCGCATCCAGGCCCTGTTCGTGGAAAACATCTCGGACCCGCGGCTGGTCGAACAGATCGCCCGCGAAACCGGCACCCGGCCCGCCGGCACCCTGTTTTCCGACTCGCTCACCGCCGCAGACGGCCCCGCGCCCAGCTACCTGGCGCTGATGCGCCACAACACGCACGCCCTGGTCAAAGCCGTGCAGGGCCGCTGAGCCCCAAGCCGGCGCCGCTCAGGCGTCGGCGGCTGAAGCGGCCTGGGCCGCGATTTCGCGCAGGGCCTGTTCGTAGGCCTCGACCGGCTGGCCGCCCGAGATCAGGTGGCGCCGGTTGACGATGACGGCCGGCACCGCGCGGATGCCGGCCTGGGTGAAGAAGGCTTCGCTCTCGCGCACAGCGTCGGCGTATTCGTCACTGGCCAGGATGGCGTGGGCCCGGGCCGAATCCAGCCCGGCGTCCACCGCGGCCTGCACCAGCACAGCCGGCTCGTCCATGGCCTGGCGGTCGCGGTGGCAGGCCATCAGCAGGGCCATTTTCAGGGCCAGCTGGCGCTCGGGGTGTGCCTCGCCGGCCCAGTGCAACAGGCGGTGGGCGTTGAAGGTGTTGTAGATGCGGCCCCGGCCATCGGGGTTGAACTCGAAGCCCACCGCGGCCCCGCGCTCGCGGATGGTCTGGCGGATCTGCGCCTGCTGTTCGGAAGTGGAGCCGTATTTTTCGCTCAGGTGTTCGCCAATGTCCTGGCCCCCCGGGCCCATGCCCGGGTTCAACTCGAAGGGGTGGACACGCACCAAGGCCACCACCTCGGGGTGCAGGCGCTCCAGGGCCAAGGCCAGGGACGACAGGCCCACGGCACACCAGGGGCAGGAAATGTCGGAAACGAAATCGATCTGCACGGTCTGTGTCATGGCCAGGAAAGGGAATTGGAGGTGTGGGGCCCGGGGTCAAAGCAGGCGGAACGCCAGCACCGCCACCAGGGTTGGGGGCAGGGCGGCTACCAGCAGACCCAAGGGGTTGATGGTGCCATCCTCGAATTTTCCACGCAGGATGGACACCCCGGCCGGGTTGGGGGCATTGGCGATCACCGTCAGGCCGCCACCGGTGACGGCACCGGCCACCAGGGCGATCTTGAACTCGTCGCTCAAGCCTTCCACCAACGAACCGAGGTAGGTGAGCGCGGCGTTGTCGGTGATGGCCGTCAACGCCGTGGCCCCAAAATACACCGTGGTGGCATCCATCTGCATCAGCACCGGCTGCAACCACCACTGCTGCTGCCCACCCAGCACCACCAGCCCTGCCAGGAAGAAGGCCACCAGCAGGCCTTCACGCAGGATCAGGCGGTCCTGGTGACGGGCGTAAGCGGTGGCAAAGCCCATGAAGAACAGGAACAAGCCCATGAACACGGCCGCGTGGTGGGCAAACACCACGACGCCCAACAGAAACAGCAGGTGCACCGCCACCACCGGCCAAGGCACCGCAGCCGTCTGCTGCACCGGCGACTGGGCCATGTGCCCCAGTTCGCGGCGGAACAGCAACATGGCAGAACCGGCATTCACCAACACCGCCACAGCGGCTTTCCAGCCGAAGTTGGACACCATGAACCACAGGTCCCAGTTCCACTGGGCCGCCACCATCAGCACCGGGGGTGCGGCAAAGGGGGTGAGCGTGCCTCCGATCGAAATGTTGACGAACAGCACCCCCACCGTGGTGTAGCGCAGCACACGCGACACCGGCTGCGCGAACAGGGTGTCGCGCAGCATCAGGGCGGCCAGGGTCATGGCCGCCGGTTCGGTGATGAAAGACCCGAGCAGGGGCACCAGGGCCAGCACCAGAAAGTACATGGCCATGCCCCGCGGCATGGGCAAAAAAGTGGCCACCAGGCGCACCAAGGCACCGGCGAACTGCAAGATGGCCCGGGTGCCTGCGATCACCATGATCGCGAACACGAACATGGGTTCGGTGAAGTTCCGGCTGTCGAGGTAGGCGGTGGCGGCCTGCTTGCCGCTGATGGCGAACATGAAGACCATGAGCACCATGGCCCAGAAACCGAACACCACCTCGACCTCGCCCAGCAGGTGCCAGATGCCGGCGTGGCGCGGCTGGGCGTGCGCCAGGCGCTCGAAAAATTTGGTGGAAAACGTGTGCAGGACGGCCAGCCCGAACAGGGCAGCACCGATGGTCTGGATCAGTGTGGGATTCATGGGTCGAGGAAGTGCCGCGAGGCGGCCCGACCTTCGCATGAACCTGCCCACCACCCATCCGCGGAATGGACACCCGTTTGCAGTTTAGTCCGAAACGCAATTCCCCGCGTGTGCACAGGGAACTGGCGCGGCGAACCCTGGCCTGTACCGCCCGGGTCAGCGGGCGTCCGGCAGCTCGATCTTGACTTCCAGCACTTCCAGGTTGTCCTGGCGGTCCAGCTGCACCTTGATGTCGTCCGGGTTGATCTTGATGTACTTGCCGATCACCGCCACCAATTCCTGCTGCAAGGCAGGCAGGTAGTCGGGTTCGGCGGCGTTGCGGCCGGACCGTTCGTGGGCCAGGATGATCTGCAGGCGTTCTTTGGCGACGCTGGCCGTCTTCTTTTTTTCGCCCAACAGGAAAGACAGGAAGGACATGCCGCTCACCTCCCGAACAGGCGTTTGAAGAAGCCCGGTTTTTCGGCCTCAATGAAGCGCAGCGGCTTGTCTTCGCCGAGGAAGCGCTCGATCACGTCCTTGTAGGCCTCGGACACGTCGCTGCCCTGCATGTGCACCGCCGGCACGCCTTGGTTGGAGGCTTGCAGCACGCTTTCGCTTTCCGGGATCACGCCGATCAGCGGGATGCGCAGGATGTCCTGGATGTCTTCCAGCGACAGCATCTGCCCGTCTTGCACCCGGGTCGGGTTGTA
Source organism: Macromonas nakdongensis (assembly GCF_002837145.1). GTDB lineage: Bacteria > Pseudomonadota > Gammaproteobacteria > Burkholderiales > Burkholderiaceae_C > Macromonas_B > Macromonas_B nakdongensis. The sequence goes on from NZ_NWMV01000011.1 coordinate 5,161, forward strand.
GCGGGTGATGAGCAGGTGCTCCTTGATCGGCTCGCCGCCGTCCATGGCGCGCTGGGTCTTGCTGCCCAGCATGCCCAGGATGCGGTCGCTGTCGCGCACGCTGGAAACCTCGGGGTTTGTCACCACCAGGGCCTCGTCGGCGTAGTGCATGGCCATGAGCGCACCGGTCTCAATGCCCGCGGGCGAATCGCAGACGATGTAGTCGAACTCCATGGCGGCCAGGTTTTTGAGCACGCGCTCCACGCCTTCCTGGGTGAGTGCGTCCTTGTCGCGCGTCTGGCTGGCGGCCAGCACGTACAAGTTCTCGCACTGCTTGTCTTTGATGAGCGCCTGGTTCAGGTTGGCTTCGTTGTGGATGACGTTGATGAAGTCGTACACCACGCGCCGTTCACAGCCCATGATCAGGTCGAGGTTGCGCAAGCCGACGTCGAAGTCGATGACGACGGTCTTGAAGCCCTTGAGCGCGAGGCCGGTGGCAAAGCTGGCGCTGGTGGTGGTTTTGCCCACACCGCCCTTGCCGGAAGTCACGACAACGATTTTGGCCATTTTGGGGGTTCTTTCAATGCATCAAAGGATGAGTTCGAGCAACAGCTTGTCGCCGTCGGGGCCGCTGTGCAGGCGCACCTGGGCCGGTTTGCCGCGCACATTGTCGGGCAAAGCCACGTCGCTGGTGCGGTACACGCCGGCGATGGAGACCAGTTCGGCCTCCAGCGACTGGGCGAAGATGCGCGCGTCGGCGTTGCCCAGGGCACCGGCGATGGCCTTGCCGCGCAGGGGCGCGTAAACGTGGATGTGGCCGTCGGCGATGACTTCGGCCCCGGGGTTGACCATGGCCAGCACCACCAGGTCGCGCCCACGGGCGTAGACCTGCTGGCCGGAGCGCAGTGGCCGGTCCACCACCAGGGCTGGGGGAGTATTGGGCACGGCCGCAGGTGCGGGCGGCGGGGGGGGCGGTGCCGCGTTCTGGGCCCGCACCCAACTGGCTTCGTCTGCCCGCACCAGCCCGGCACTGGCCGCGGCATTCTGGTGTGCCGGGCTGCCACCGCGGTAGGCCACCGGTTTCAGGCGGAAGCGGCGCAACACCGCCAGCACGGCCTGCATTTCCAAGGGGCTGGTGGCACCTTCCAGGCCGGTCATGTCGATCAGCAGCGGGTCCTGGTCGAAAAAGTCGGGGGTGCTGCCGAAACGCCCGGTCAGGTCCTGTTCCAGCACCGCCGGGTCGGCCGAACGCAGCAACAGCGCCACCAAGGGCAGTTGTGCGCTCTTGATTTCGAAGGACACGGCGCCGGCGGCGGGAGAAGACATGCGGTGTGGGCGGGGAAAACTCAAATCTTAACAGTCGGCACCACACATTCTGGAGAGTGCTGGGCCATGGTGCACCCGGGTTCCTGGCGCACGCCCAGGTTTGCCATGGCTATTTGTCTTTGTTCTTATTTTTCAAAATAGTCGTAGTAGTAGAGCCCGCCCCTGGCTGTGCACAAGACCCAAAAAACCCGTCGGATCATGCACTTGCTTGCGTGTCAAAGGTGTGGACCGAGGGCCGGCAAGGGCGTGGGCGATTGGGTACAACTTTCCACTTGCTCTTCGAGCTGTGGATAAGATTCAACTTGTTCAAGTTTTGTCCACAGGGTTGTGGATGGCAAAAAAAAACCAGCCCGGAGGCTGGTGTGGGGCAAAAGTGGCCAGGATTCAGCCGTGGCGGTGTCCATGCGGGCCACCATGGCGGCCGGGACCGCCCATGCCGTCGAGGCGCAGGTGCTGGGCGTCGAACACTTTTTGCTGTTCGGGGCTGAGCGTGGCGTAGAAGCGCTGCAGGGCTTCGATCCGTTGGCCCATGCGGGCCTGGCGGGCAGCCTGGAAGGCCTGCATCTTTTCCAGGCGTTGCGGCGTGGTGAGCCGCGTCCAGTCGTCACGCTCCAGCCCTTGGTGCGGGGTGGGACTGGTTTGCAGGGCCTGGGTGAACTGCTTCCAGGCGCCTTCCTGGGCCGGGGTCAGTTTTAGGGCGGCCTTCAGTTGGGCCTGGTGTTCGGCCATGCGTTGGGCCCCACGTTCGGCGTGGCGCTGGTGCAGGCGTTCGGCGCGCGGACCATCGGCCGGGCCGTGGCAGGTGCCGCGGTCGCCGGTGGCGGCCCAGGCGGCGGCGGTGGTGCCCAGCACGCCGGCGGCGGCCAGGGTCAGGAGAAGGCGTTGGGTGCGGCGTTTCATGGTGTGTCCTTTCGTGTGAACCACCCGGTGGTGGGGTGTGTTCAGTGTCCGTGGCCCATGTGTCGCGGGTGTGCGCCAAAAGTTGCGCTTGTGTAAAGCCTGGCCGCGGCGTTCAGGGGCGGGCCAGGTCGTCGAGGATGGGGCAATCCGGCCGGTCGTTGCCCTGGCAGCACTGGGTCAGGTGTTGCAGGCTGCGCTCCATGGCCTGCAGCTGTTCGATGCGCAGCCGCAGTGCCGCGACGTGGCGCTGGGCGATGCGCTTGACCTGGCCGCTGGTGCGGGCCTGGTCGTGCCACAGACCGACGAGCTCGCCGATGTCGGCCATGGAGAAACCCAGGTCGCGGGCGCGCTTGACGAAGCGCAGGGTGTGCACGTCGGCGGCGCTGTAGAGGCGGTAGCCGCTGTCGGTGCGGCCCACCGGGGCCAGCAGCCCGAGCGCCTCGTAGTGCCGCACCATCTTGGCCGACACGCCCGACAGGGCCGCGGCCTGGCCGATGTGCACCGGCCAGTTGCTGCCGCCGCGGTCGGACGGCGGGGTGGCATGGGCCTGCATTCGGGCGGGTGTCAGGCCTCGACCCGGTAGCCTTCTTCGGCGATGGCCTGGGCGATGGTGTCGCGGGTTTGGGTGGAATCGACCTCGACCTTGTTCTGCTGGCGGTCGATGCGCACCTGGGCCTGAGGGTCGGCGGCCTTGATGGCCTGGGTGACGGCTTTTTCGCAGTGGCCGCAGGTCATGCCGGTGACGGTGAGGGTGTGGGTCATGGGGGCTCCAAAGGGGGGATCAACAAGGGAACGTATGGGAGTATGAACCTTTCCATGGTGGGAAGGTCAAGGGGGCGACCGGTGGTCGGTGGGGGCTTGACTCTGACACGGTGTCAAGGTTCATACTGCTCGTATGAACACAAAAACCGCTCCCCTGGACGGTGCCGATGGCACCGTCTGCGAACTGGACCTGGGTATCGGCGGCATGACCTGCGCCTCCTGCGTGTCGCGGGTGGAAAAGGCCCTGAAAAAGCTCCCTGGCGTGCAGGACGTCACGGTGAACCTGGCGACCGAATCGGCCCGGGTGCGCTGGACCGACAACGCGGCCGCCGAGGACGCTGCCGGCCAGCCGGCCATGGCCGCCCGCATCCAGCGTGCGGTGCGCGACGCGGGTTACGAACCCCGGCCGGTGCTGGCAGACGACCACACGCAGCAGGCCGCCGTGCTGGGGGTGCCGCGCGACGCCTGGCCGGTGCTGCTGGGGGTGGTTTTGTCGCTGCCGCTGGCCGGTCCCATGGTGGGCGACCTGTTCGGTCAACACTGGATGCTGCCGGCCTGGGTGCAGTTCGTGCTGGCCACACCGGTGCAGTTTGTGCTGGGCTGGCGCTTTTACCGGGCGGGCTGGCACGCGCTGAAAGCGCGCACCGGCAACATGGAACTGCTGGTGTCCATCGGCACCAGCGCCGCCTGGGGTATGAGCACCTGGTTGTGGTGGCGCGCCGAACCGGGCGAGATGGTGCACCTGTACTTCGAGGCCTCGGCCGTGGTCATCACCCTGGTGCTGCTGGGCAAATGGCTGGAAGCGCGCGCCAAACGCCAGACGACCGAGGCCATCCGCGCCCTGCACGCGCTGCGCCCCGAACTGGCGCACCTGATGCCCGACGGCGTCAAGCGCGAAGACGTGCAGGACGTGCCCGTGGCCGAACTCTTGCCCGGCGACGTGGTGCTGGTGCGCCCGGGCGAACGCATGCCCGCCGACGGCGAAGTGCGGCAGGGCCAGACGCAGGTGGACGAATCGATGCTGACCGGCGAACCCATGCCGGTGGCCAAACAGCCCGGCGACCGTGTCACCGGCGGCAGCCTGAACGGCGACGGCGCGGTGCAGGTGACCGTGACGGCGGTGGGTTCACAGAGCGTGCTCAACCGCATCATCGCGCTGGTGCAGGACGCGCAGGCGGCCAAGGCCCCGGTGCAGCGACTGGTGGACCGGGTGGCGGCGGTGTTCGTGCCCACGGTGCTGGTGATTGCGCTGATCACCTGCCTGGCTTGGTGGTGGCAGGGCGCGCCGCTGGAAGACGCTTTGCTGCACGCCGTGGCGGTGCTGGTGATCGCCTGTCCCTGTGCCCTGGGCCTGGCCACGCCCGCGGCCATCATGGCCGGCACCGGGGTGGCGGCCCGGTACGGCATCCTGATCAAAGACGCCGAAGCCCTGGAAGTGGCGCACCGGGTGGACACCGTGGCCTTCGACAAGACCGGCACCCTGACCGTGGGCGAACCCCGGCTGGTGAAGCTGGTGCCCGCCGCCGGCGTGGACGAAGCCGGGGCCTTGCAGGCCGCGGCCGCCTTGCAGGCGCAAAGCGAACACCCGCTGGCGCGGGCGGTGGTGCAGGCCGCTGCAGCGGCCACTGCCGACGCGCAGACCGCCGAGGACGTGCAATCCGTGCCCGGCCGCGGCACGCATGGGCGGGTGCAGGGCGCCTGGATTTACGTGGGCAGCCTGCGCTGGATGGAGGAACTGGGGCTGACACTGGGGCCCTTGGCTGCACAGGCCCAGGCGCTGCAGGCCGAGGGCGCCACCGTGTCCATGCTGGCCATGGGGCAAGGTGCCGAGGGTGGCGAGCCGGACCGGGTACAGCCCCTGGCGCTGCTGGCCTTTGCCGACGAAGCCAAACCCGGGGCCGCCGAGGCCGTGGCCGAACTGCGCGCGCGCGGCCTGCGCCTGACCATGATTTCCGGCGACAACCGGGGCGCGGCCGAGGCCATGGCGCGCCGCCTGGGGTTGCGGCCCGACGAAGGCGAGGTGCTGGCAGAAGTGCTGCCCGGCGACAAGGCCGCGCGCGTGGCCGAGTTGAAGGCCGGTGGCCACCGCGTGGCCATGGTGGGCGATGGCGTGAACGACGCCCCGGCCCTGGCGGCGGCCGACGTGGGCTTGGCCATGAGCCATGCACAGGGCGGGTCCGATGTGGCCATGCACGCCGCCGGCATCACCCTGATGCGCGGCGACCCCCGGCTGGTGGCCGCGGCGCTGGACATCTCGCGCCGCACCGTGGGCAAGATCCGGCAGAACCTGTTCTGGGCCTTTGTTTACAACGTGGCCGGCATCCCGCTGGCGGCGCTGGGCTTCCTGAACCCGGTGGTGGCCGGTGCCGCGATGGCGCTGAGTTCGGTGAGCGTGGTGACCAATGCGCTGTTGCTCAAACGGTGGCGTCCGCCGGGGGTGTGAAGCGGTGTTGTGGGGCGGCCAAGGGCTTTCTGACTGTCTTCATATGAATCTATTTTTCAAAGTAGTGGTAGTAATAGAAGCGCCATCGACCTTGTGCACAAGCCCGGAAAGTTTTTAAAAATCAAAGGCTTGCCCTGGCGCAAAGGGTGTGGACCAGGCCCCCGGATCGCCGCGGGCGATTGGGGACAACTTCCTACTTGTTCCATGGGGTGTGAACAACTTTTAGGTTGTGCCTTTTTTGTCCACAGGGTTGTGGGGGCCGAACCCCGCTTGACCTGCGTCAAGCCCCCGACCGTGGGCTGCTGCCATGCTCTGGGGCCATGAAGGAGACCTTGCCCATGGCCACCCCCGCTTCCCTGCGCATCATCCGCGACGAACACATGGCGCTGTCGGCCATGCTGCGGTCGCTGCACCTGCTGGTCCAGCAAGGGCCGGGCACCGACCCGAAACGCTTTTTCGACAGCCTGCGCGCCATGCTGTTCTACATCGACGAATTTCCCGAGCGCCTGCACCACCCGAAAGAGTCGAATCTGCTGTTCCCGCGCGTGGTGCGGCTGGCGCCGCAGACCATGGCCACGGTCGAACGGCTGGAGCAGGACCACCTGCGCGGCGAGGCCGCGGTGCGCGAGCTGCAGCACCTTTTGCTGGCCTGGGAACTGCTGGGCGAGACCCGCCGCGCGGCCTTTGTGGACGCCTATGAGCGTTACCACCGTTTCTATCTGGAGCACATGAGGCTGGAAGAGCAGGACATCCTGCCCGAGGCGGAAAAGCACCTGAGCGCCGAGGACTGGCGCGAGCTGGACCAGGCCTTTGCCAGCAACCGCGACCCTTTGACCGGCCAGTACCCGGCCGCGCCCGAATACGAGCGGCTGTTCCAGCGCATCCTGCACGACGCGCCGGCCCCCATCGGTCTGGGCGCTTGAGCGGCGCGCCCGTTCAGGCGGGTAGGGTGGCCAGCAGTTCGTCGAAGTGGCGCAGCAGTTGCTGCACCTCCTTTTCGCCGGTGGCGGGGGCGCAGAGCATCATGCTGTGGAAGGGGGTGAGCAGCACGCCCCGGTTGAGCATGAACAGGTGGGTGAAGGCTTCCAGCTCGGGCTGCCCGTGGTCGCGCACGTCTTGGGCGTGGCGCGGGGTGTGGGGCATGAACTGCAGTTCCAGGCGCGCGCCGATGCGGGTCACGGTCCAGGGCCGGCCCGCCGACCGAATGCGTTGCAGCAGCCCGGTTTCCAGGGATTCGGCCTGTGCCAGCATGGGCCGGTAGCTGTCGGGCGTGTGCAGGTGTTGCAGGGCGGCGTGGAGCGCGGCCACCGTCAGCGGGTTGGCGGTGAGCGTGGTGCCGATGCCGCTGTGGCCTTCGGGCGCCTGGTCTTTGGCTTGGCGCATGCGCCAGGCCAGGGCGTCGGTGAAACCATAGACGGCACACGGCAGGCCACCGGCCACGGCCTTGCCCGCCACCAGCAGGTCGGGTTGCAGGCCGTGGTGGCGGGCGTAACCGCCGGGACCGCTGGAGAGGGTGTGGGTTTCGTCCAGCACCAGCAGGGTGCCGTGGCGCCGGCACAGGGCTTGGGCCGCGTCCCAGAAACCGGGGGTGGGCGGCACCAGGCCACAGTTGGTGAGCGCAGGTTCGGCCAGCAGCGCGGCCACCTGGCCGTCGGCCAGGGCGGCTTCCAGCGCGTCCAGGTCGTTGAAAGGGACGACGCGGGTGTAGGCGTGGTGGTTGTGCACCTGGCCCAGCACCGAGGGCCGGGCCAGGGTGGCGCCACTGGCCGGGTCCCGGTCCACCAGGGTGTCGTCCACGGCGCCGTGGTAGCAACCGTCGAACACCAGCAGCTGGGGCCGGCGCGTCACGGCGCGGGCCCAGCGCAGCACGAAGCGGTTGGCGTCGCTGGCCGTCAGGGCCAGTTGCCAGCAGGGCAGGCCGAAGCGCTGCGCCAGCAGTTCGCCGACTTCGGGGGTTTGTGTGGCGGGCAGCATGCAGGTCAGGCCGCGCGCCGCCTGGCGGGCGATGGCCTCGGCCACGGGCGCCGGGCTGTGGCCGAACATGGCGCCGGTGTCGCCCAGGCAGAAGTCGGTGTGCTGCAGGCCGTCGGCGCATTCCAGCGTCACGCCCTGGGCCTGGCGCACGAACAGCGTGGCCGGGGTGGGCCAGTCGCGCATCCAGTGCAGGGGCACACCGAACAGAAAGTGCGCCTGCGCCTGCTGGGCTAGGGCCAGCGATTGGGGGTGCGCGGCGACGAAGCGCTGGCGTTCGGCCTCGAACAGCGGCGCCAGCCAGGGTTTGGGTGGGGCGGTGTCACTCATGGTGCCACAGCTTAAGGGGGGCTTGCCGCAGAATGCGGAACCATGTCCACCTTGCCCGACAGGTCCGCTTCGACCCCATCCGCCGCCTGGGACCGGCGCGGCCTGCTGCTGGCCGTGGTGCTGTCGCTGGGGGCGGCGGTGTCGCTCGGCGTCACGCGCTTTGCCTATGGCCTGCTGCTGCCGCCGATGCGCGCCGACCTGGGCTGGAGCTACACCCTGGCCGGGGCCATGAACACCTTCAACGCCATCGGCTACCTGCTGGGGGCCTTGGGCGCGCCCTGGCTGATGCGGCGCCTGGGGCCGGAGCGGCTGCTGCTCTGGGGTGCGGGGCTGGCCAGCGTGTTCATGGCGGGCAGTGGCTTTTTTGTGGACGCCACGCCTTTGTTGGTGCAACGCTTGCTGGCTGGATTGGCCAGTGCCTGGGTGTTCGTGGCCGGGGGCCTGCTGGCCGCCCGGCTGGGGGCGCACTGGCCCCGGCGCAGCGGCCTGCTGCTGGGCCTGTACTACGGGGGCACGGGTTGGGGCATTGTGGCCTCAGCGGTGTCGGTGCCGTGGGTGTTGCAGGCCATGGTCGACCGGCCCCACGCCTGGACCTGGGCCTGGTGGTGGCTGGCCGGGCTGTGCGTGGCGGCCACCGCGGCCCTGGCCTGGGTGGCGCGGGCCCTGCGCCGGCACGAGACCGGAGTGAGCAGCGCACCCGTACCGGCGTCGGCGCAGGCCGTGGGCGTGCCCGCCCCCGTGTCGCTCTGGCGTTTTGGCCCGGCATTGGCGGGTTACACCTTGTTCGGGGTGGGCTACATCGGCTACATGACTTTTGTGATCGCGCTGCTGCGCGACCAGGGCCACGCCAGCGCGGCCATCACCTTTTTTTACAGCCTGCTGGGGCTGGCGGTGGTGGCGTCTTCCCGCATCTGGGCCGGCCTGTTGGACCGGCACCGCGACGGCCAGCCCCTGGCCCGGCTGAACGCGCTGCTGGGGGTGGCCACGGTGCTGCCCGCGCTCACCTCGACCTGGCCGGTGCTGCTGCTGTCGGGGCTGATGTTCGGTGGGGTGTTCCTCTCGGTGGTGGCCTCCACCACGGCCTTGGTGCGGCACAACCTGCCGGCGGCGCGCTGGGCGGCGGGCATCAGCGCCTTCACCACCGTGTTCGCGGCCGGGCAGATCGTGGGGCCCACGGTGGTGGGCTTCATCGCCGACGGTCCGGGCGGGCTGGAGCGTGGCCTGCTGTTCTCGGCGGTGGCGCTGTGGCTGGGCGCGGCGTTGGCCTGGCGGCAGAAAGCCCTGGTCTGACCTCTGCGGCCGAACGCCCCTGCACCGGTCGCGTGGTCCGGTCCGGGCGCCGAGTGGCCGCCACACCGGCCCTGCCAATGGCACCATGGGCACGGCGGCTTGGCGCTAAGGTACAGGGCCATGGGCAGGCCTTGGGGGGCTTGCCGCCACGGATGGAAAAGGACGCTCCATGGCCCTGGGTGAATTTGCCTACGCGCAGAACAGCAACCGTTTTCTGGCCGCCGCGCCGCTGGCCGGCCAGCCCTTCGCGGTGGTGGGCGTGCCGTTCGACGGTGCCGTGACCCACCGACCCGGGGCCCGGTTCGGCCCGCAGGCCATCCGCGCCGCCAGCCTGATGCTGTGCGACGGCATCCACCCGGTGTTCGACGTGTCGCCCCTGCCACATCTGGGCGATGCGGGCGACCTGCGCCTGCCCAACGCCTCGCCGTTGGCCGAGGTGCGCAGCCACATCCAGCGCCAGGCGGCGGCGCTGATGGCGCGGCACCACTGCGTGTTTCTGGGGGGCGACCATTCGGTGACTTTGGCCTTGCTGCGCGCGGCCCGGGAACGCCACGGCCAGCCGCTGGCGCTGCTGCACTTCGACGCCCATTGCGACACCTGGACCGACCATTTCGGCGAACCCTCGGGCCACGGCACCTGGACCTACGAGGCCCTGCAGGAAGGCTTGGTCAGCCCCGCGCACACGGTGCAGATCGGTATCCGCTCCAGCGGCGAACGGGCGGCGCGCGAGTACGTCAAGGACCAGGGCGGGCAGATTTTCACGGCGCGCGCCTTGCGCGGTCTGGACGGGGCAGGGCTGGCGCCGGTGTTGCAGTCCGTCCGCGAGCGCATCGGGGCGCGGCCCTGCTACCTGACGCTGGACATCGACTGCCTGGACCCGGCCTTTGCGCCCGGCACGGGCACGCCCGAGCCGGGGGGCATGACGAGTTCGCAGGTGCTCACGGTGCTCGAAGGGCTGGCCGACCTGAACTGGGTGGGCATGGACTGCGTGGAAGTGGCGCCGGCCTACGACCACGCCGAGCTGACCAGCCACGCCGCCGCCACCTTCGTCTGGACCTACCTGAGCGCGCAGGTGGCGCGGCGTGGCGCCTCGACCACGCCGGCGGCCTGAGGCGGGTGACCCATGGTGTTCAAACCCTCCCTGCTCCAGTCCGACACGCAGCTCAACCAGCGCAGCTATTACGAGGCCAGTGTGCAGCGTGCGCCGTCTCTGCCGCCCCTGCGGGGCGAAGCCGAGGCCGATGTGCTGGTGGTGGGGGCCGGTTTTGCCGGGCTGAGCGCGGCGCTGGAACTGGCCGATCGGGGCTTCAGCGTGGTGGTGCTGGAGGCCGACCGCGTCTGCGCCGGGGCCAGTGGCCGCAACGGCGGACAGGCCATCGTCGGTTTTGCTTCCGGCCAGGGGCCGTTCGAGCAACAGCTGGGCCGTGCCGACGCCCGCCGCGCCTGGGACCTGTCGCTGCAGGCACTGGACCTGATCGACCGGCGCATTGCGCGCTTCGGCATCGCCTGCGATGCGGTCAAGGGCTACCTCTACGTGGCCGATTCCCCGGGCAAGGCCAAGGCGCTGCTGGCCGACCTGGAGGCGCAGGAACGCGACTACGGCCTGCGTTGCGAGGTGGCCACCGGGGCCGATGTGCAGCGCCACATCGCCAGCGCGCGCTACCACGCCGCTGGCTACGAGCGCCTGTCGGGCCACCTGCACCCGCTCAAGTACGGCCTCGGGCTGGCCCGGGCGGCGCAGCGCCTGGGGGTGAGGCTGCACGAGCACACCCCCGTGCGTTCGCTGGCGCAGACCGGTGCCGGTGTGGTGGTGCAGACACCGTACGGCACGGTGCGGGCCCGGTTCGCCGTGGTGGCGGGCAACTGCACCCTGCCCGAGCACGGTCCGGGCGTGCTGCCACCCATCCACACCCGGACCATGCCGGTGGGCACTTACATCGTCGGCACGGCGCCGCTGGCGCCCGAGCTGTGCCAGCGGCTCATCGCGCGCAATGCCGCGGTGTGCGACAACAACTTCGTGCTCGACTACTTCCGCTTCAGCGCCGACCACCGGCTGCTGTTCGGCGGGCGCGTCAGCTACACCACCCGCACGCCGCCGCGCCTGGAGCAGGTGATGCGCCAGCGCATGGTGGCCATCTTTCCCGAACTGGCCAGTGTGCCGGTGGAGTTTGTGTGGGGCGGCTTTGTCGACATCAGCATGAACCGCGCACCCGACTTTGGCCGGGTCGGCCCGCACATTTACTACCTGCAGGGTTTCAGTGGCCACGGCGTGGCGCTGACCGGGCTGGCCGGGCAGTTGGTGGCCGAAGCGGTGGCGGGCCAGGCCGAGCGTTTCGACCTGTTCGCACGTTTGCAGCACCGGCCCTTCCCCGGCGGGCCCCAGCTGCGCACCCCGATGCTGGCCCTGGGCATGCTGTGGCACCGGTTGAAAGACGCGCTGGGCTGAAGCGCCGCCGCCATGCCGGTGCCGGCCCGGGCCTTCAGGCCACCATGCGCCCTTCGCGCTCAAAGCGGCTGTGCCAGCTCAGGGCCTCGTCCAGCAGGTGCGGGGTGTGCAGGCCCCCCAGGCCCTGGCGCGCGCTGCGTTCGGCGCGGGCCACGTAGTCGCGCAGCGCCGGGCGGAAGTCGGGGTGGGCACAGCGCTCGATCACCACCTGGGCGCGCTGGCGTGGCGCCAGGCCGCGCAGGTCGGCCAGGCCCTGCTCGGTCACCACCACCTGCACGTCGTGCTCGGTGTGGTCCACGTGGCTCACCATGGGCACGATGCAGGAAATGGCCCCGTCTTTGGCGGTGGACGGCGTCATGAACATGGCCAGGTAGGCGTTGCGGGCGAAGTCGCCCGAGCCGCCAATGCCGTTCATGATGCGCGTGCCCATGATGTGGGTGGAGTTCACGTTGCCGTAGAGGTCGGCCTCGATCATGCCGTTCATCGAGATGATGCCCAGGCGGCGGATCACTTCGGGGTGGTTGGAAATCTCCTGCGGGCGCAGCACGATGCGTTCGCGGTAGAAGTCCAGGTGGTCCAGGAACTCGGTCATGCCGGCCGGGCTGAGCGACAGGGCGGTGGCCGAGGCCATGGCCAGCTTGCCGGATTTCAGCATCTCCAGCATGCCGTCCTGCAGCACCTCGGTGTAGCCGGTCATGCGCTCGAAGGGGCCCTGGTTCAGCCCCGACAGCACGGCGTTGGCGATGTTGCCCACGCCCGACTGCAGCGGCAGCAGCTCGGGCGGCAGGCGGCCTTTTTTCACCTCGTGGCCCAAAAAGTCCAGGATGTGCGCGGCGATGCGGTTGGATGTCTCGTCCGGCGGGGTGAAGCTGGAGTTGCGGTCGGGCAAGTGGGTTTCCACCACCGCCACCACCTTGTCCAGGTCCACGTGCAGGTAAGGCTCGCCAATGCGGTCGCCGGGGTGTTCCAGCGGGATCGGCTTGCGGTGCGGCGGGCGGTGGGTGCCGTAGTAGATGTCGTGCATGCCCTCCAGCCCGGCCGGCTGCCAGCTGTTCACCTCCAGAATCACCTTGTCGGCCTGGTCCAGCCAGGTCTTGTTGTTGCCCACCGACGAGGCCGGGATCAGGCGGCCGTCTTCCAGAATGCCGGCCACCTCCACCACCGCCACGTTGAGTTGGCCCAGGAAGCCGAACCAGACGAACTGCGCCACGTGCGAGAGGTGGATGTCGATGTACTCCATCTGCCCGGCGTTGATGCGGGCGCGGCAGGTCGGGTCGGACTGGTAGGGCAGGCGCATCTCGATGCCGCCGACCTGGGCCAGCGCGCCGTCCAGCTCGGGCGCGGTAGAGGCGCCGGTCCAGACGCCGATGCGGAAGGTTTCGCCGCTGGCGTTGGCCTGTTCGATGTGCCGCGCCAGCGCCGCCGGCACCAACTTGGGGTAGCCGGCGCCGGTGAAGCCGCTCATGCCCACGTGGTCGCCGTGGCGGATCAGCGCGGCGGCGGCCTCGGCCGACATGATTTTCTGGCGCAGGCCGGCGTGCTGGATGCGGGATGCGGACATCGGAACTCCTCAAAACCTAGGGTTAACCCTGATGGAAAAGCTGGGTTTATACAACACCGCCTTCCATCCCCTGGGCGGGTGCTTCAGCCGCGGCCCAGGCCCTGGGCCACCAGTTCGGCCAGTTGGCGGCCGTAGCGGTCGATCAAGGCCGGTGCGGCGTAGCCGTAACCGATGGCCAGCCCACGCAGGTCCTGGCGTTGCAGGCAGTAGGCCGACAGGGGCCGCACCGTCAGGCCGCGTTGCGCCGCCTGCTGGGCCAGCGCCCGGTCGTCGGCGCAGGCGGGCAGGCGCAGGCACAGGTGCAGGCCCTGGGCCGCGCCGTGGATGCGCCCCTGGCCGCTGTGCAGCACCGGGGCCAGCGCGTCCACCAGTTTCTGGCGGCGTTCGGCGTAGGTCTGCCGGGCGCGGCGCAGCGCGCTGGCAAAGTGGCCCATTTCGATGAACTCGGCCAGCGCCGCCTGCAGCGGCATCTGCCCGGGGCGGTTCAGGTCGTAGTGGGCTCCCTTGAAGGCCGCCACCAGCGCCTTGGGCACCACCAGGTAACCCAGCTTCAGGCCGGGGTAGAGCATTTTCGAGAAGGTGCCCATGTAGAGCACGCGGCCTTCGGTGTCCAGCCCTTCCAGCGAGGAAATGGGCGGCCCGCTGAAGCGGAATTCGCTGTCGTAGTCGTCCTCCAGCACCCAGGCCTGGCAGCGCGCGGCACAGGCCAGCAGCTGCTGGCGCCGCGCCAGCGACATGACCGCACCGGTGGGGTACTGGTGCGACGGGGTCACGTAAATCAGCCGGGGAGGGTGCGCCTCGTCCGCCGCGCTCGGGGCCATGCCTTCGTCGTCCACCGGCACCGGGTGGATGGCCAGCCCGGTGGCGGTGAAGGCCTTGACCGCGCCCCAGTAAGCCGGGTCTTCCAGCCAGACGGTGTCGCCGTTGTCGGCCAGCAGGTGTGCACACAGCTCCAGCGACTGCTGCGTGCCGCTGGTGATCAGCACTTGGTCGGCGTCCAGCCGCACGCTGCGGAACACGCGCAGGTAGTCGGCCACGGCGCGGCGCAGTGGGCCGTGGCCCCCCGAGTCGTTGTAGTCCAGCATCTCGGGCTGGGCGCTGCGCCAGTGCTTGTTCTGCAGGCGCTGCCACAGGGCGATGGGGAAGGCGCTGAAGTCGGCCACGCCCGGGGTGAAGGGCTGGATCTCCAGGTCCCGGGCGCGGTGCTGGTGGGCCAAGGCCTCGCCCCGGCGCGAAAGCCGGGCGTCTGGCGCCGCTTGCCCGGCCCGCGGACGCACCCCCGGCTGGGGCACGTGTTCGTGCACGTAGGTGCCGCTGCCCACGTGGCTCACCAGGTAGCCCTCCACCGTGAGCTGGCCCAGGGCGGCGACCACGGTGTTGCGCGACAGGTCCAGGTCGTGTGCCAGGTCGCGGCTGGACGGCAGGCGGTCGCCGGCGCCCAGCTTGCCGTCGAGCACGGCGCGGCGCAAGGCCTCGTACAGTTGGCGGTGCAGCGGCAGGTCGCCCTGCGCGGCCAAGCGGCCCATTTCGGCCAGGAGGTGTTCGGACAGCATGGCGCGGTTCCTGCGTGTGGCTGGGGCTGGGTGGCCGGGGCAAGTGGCACCGTCCGATTGGCCCAAATGGCCCCCATTTTGAACCAATTTCCCCCGCAGAATGGTCCTCAACTTATGGAGTTTGCGATGAACCCCCCACCGTGCATGGTCTGGCTGCCGGCCGACCACCGCCTCATGGGCAACCACGGTCACCAGATGCCCTACCTGCTGCTGGGCGACAAATACGCCCGTGCGGTGAAGGTCGGCGCCCAGGCCCAGCCGGTCATGTTTCCCCTGGCCGACGCGGCCCAGGTGCCGGAGCTGCTGTCGCTGGTCGATGGCGTGATGCTCACCGGCTCGCCGTCCAACGTGCACCCCTCGCACTTTGACGAATCCGTGCACAACCCGGCGCTGCCGCTGGACCCCGAGCGCGACTCGCTCACCCTCACCCTGGTGCGCGCCTGTGTGGCCGAAGGCGTGCCGCTGCTGGGCATCTGCCGGGGGTTCCAGGAAATCAACGTCGCCCTGGGCGGCAGCCTGCACCAGACGGTGCACGCCGTGCCCGGCCTGATGGACCACCGCGAGCCCGGCGGCACGCCCGACGAGCAGTACGCCCCCAGCCACCCGATCGACATCGTGCCCGGCAGTGTGCTGGAACGCTGGGCCGGCGGCACTCGGGCCATGGTCAACTCCCTGCACGGGCAGGGCGTGGGCCGGCTGGCCCCCGGTCTGCGCGCCCTGGCGCACGCGCCCGACGGCCTGGTCGAGGCCTTCGAGGTCGAAGGCGCCCGCACCTTCGCCTGCGCCATGCAGTGGCACCCCGAGTGGCGCTGCTGGGACAACCCCTTCTACCTCGCCATCTTCCAGACCTTCGGTGAGGCCGTGCGCCAGCGCCAGGCCACCCGCCTGCGCGACGCCCGCGCCTACGCCACCGCCCCCGAAAAGCCTTGAGACCGTGATCCCACGGCGGGCCCGATCCGTTCTACGATCCGGCCCAGGTACCCACCCACAAGGCGAGACATGAGCAGCACCCCCACCACCCCGCACAATTTCAACGAACTGGAACACTGGCTCAACCAGCGCCGCGTCACCGAGGTCGAATGCCTGGTGCCCGACCTCACTGGCGTGGCCCGCGGCAAGATCCTGCCGCGCGAAAAATTCACCGAAGACCGCGGCATGCGCCTGCCCCAGGCCATCGTTGGCATGGGCGTGACCGGCGAGTTTCCCGAAAGCGGCCCCTACTACGACGTGGTCGATCCGACCGACAAGGACATGCAGCTGCGCCCGGACCCGACCACCGTGCGCATCGTGCCCTGGGCCACCGACCCCACTGCCCAGGTGATCCACGACTGTTTCGACCACAAAGGCCAACTGGTGCCGTTCGCGCCGCGCAGCGTGCTGCGCAAGATCTGCGACCTGTACGCCGCCGAAGGCTGGGACCCGGTGGTGGCCCCCGAACTGGAGTTTTACCTGACCGCGCGCAACACCGACGCCAACACCCCGCTGCGCCCGCCCATCGGCCGCAGCGGCCGCGCCGAGACCTCGCGCCAGGCCTACAGCATCGACGCCGTCAACGAATTCGACCCGCTGTTCGAGGAAATCTACGACTACTGCGACAAGATGGGCCTGAACGTGGACACCCTGATCCACGAGGTCGGCGCCGGGCAGATGGAGATCAACTTCTTCCACGCCCACCCGCTGGGCCTGGCCGATGAGGTTTTCTTCTTCAAGCGCACCGTGCGCGAGGCCGCGCTGCGCCACGACATGTACGCCACCTTCATGGCCAAGCCCATCGCCGGCGAGCCGGGCAGCGCCATGCACATCCACCAAAGCATCGTGGACAAGGCCAGCGGCCGCAACATCTTCAGCAACCCGGACGGCTCGCCTTCCGACGCCTTTTTCCACTACATCGGCGGCCTGCAGCGCTACATCCCCGCCGCCATGGCGCTGGTGGCGCCCTACGTGAACAGCTACCGCCGGCTGGCGCGCCACACCGCCGCGCCCATCAACATCGAATGGGGGCACGACAACCGCACCGTCGGCATCCGTTCGCCCATCGCCTCGCCGCAGGCGCGCCGCGTCGAGAACCGCGTCATCGGCGCCGACGCCAACCCCTACGTCGCCATGGCCATGACGCTGGCCTGCGGTTACCTGGGCATGAAAAACAAGATCCAGCCCAAGCCCGAGATGAAGGGCGACGCCTACCTGGCGCCTTACTCGCTGCCGCGCAGCCTGGGCGAGGCGCTGGACTGGTTGCGCCGCGAAACCGACCTGCACGAGGTGCTGGGCGAGGGCTTCATCACCATCTACACCGAGATCAAGGAACTCGAATTCGAAGAGTTCATGAAAGTCATTTCGCCCTGGGAACGCGAGCACCTGCTGCTGCACGTCTGACCCGAACGCCACGTTGAGGAGCCCGCCCATGAACGCCGCCACCGACCCCAAGCACCTGAGCACCGCCGAACTGCAGGCGCTCGACAGCGCCCATTTCCTGCACCCCTTCACCGACCACAAAGGGCTGGCGGCCAAAGGCGCGCGCGTCATCACCCACGCCGACGGCATCTACGTCTGGGACAGCGAGGGCAAGCAAATCCTCGACGCCATGAGCGGCCTGTGGTGCGTCAACGCCGGCTACGGCCGGCGCGAGCTGGCCGACGCCGCCCACGCGCAGATGCTCAGGCTGCCCTTCTACAACAGCTTCTTCAACACCACCAACGAACCGGCGGTGCGCCTGGCCGCGCGCCTGGCCGAGCTGGCGCCCAGCGTCGGCGGGCGCACTTTCCAGCACGTGTTCTTCAGCTCCAGTGGCAGCGAGAGCAACGACACCAACGTGCGCATGGTGCGCCGCTACTGGGACCTGCTGGGCCAGCCGCAGCGCAAGGTCATCATCAGTCGCCACAACGCCTACCACGGCTCCACCATGGCCGGGGCCTCGCTCGGCGGCATGGGCGGCATGCACGCCCAGGGCGACCTGCCCATCCCCAACATCACCCACATCCAGCAACCCTATTTCCATGAGTTGGCCGAACCGGGCGAGAGCAAGGAGGCGTTCGGCCTGCGCGCCGCGCGCTGGCTGGAAGCGAAAATCCTGGAAGTCGGCCCCGACAAGGTGGCCGCCTTCATCGCCGAGCCGGTCCAGGGCGCGGGTGGCGTCATCATCCCGCCCGACAGCTACTGGCCCGAGATCCAGCGCATCGTGGACCAATACGGCATCCTGCTCATCAGCGACGAGGTGATCTGTGCCTTCGGCCGCCTGGGCCACTGGTTCGCCTACGAGAAATTCGGCATCCGCCCCGACCTGGTCACCTTCGCCAAGGCCGTCACCAGCGGCTACATCCCGCTGGGCGGCGTCATGGTGGGCGACCGCGTGGCCCAGGTGCTGATCGAAAAAGGCGGCGAATTCAACCATGGCTACACCTACAGCGGCCACCCGGTGGCCTGTGCCGTGGCCCTGGCCAACCTCGACCTGATGGCCCGCGAAGACCTGCCGGGCCGGGTGAAGCACGATACCGGCCCCTACCTGGCCCAGCGTTTCACCGAATTGAAAGACCACCCCCTGGTGGGCGACGCCGAAACCTGCGGCTTCGTCGCCGGTCTGGTGCTGGTCAAAGACAAAGCCACCGGCGCACATTTCCCCGAAGACCTGGCCGTGGGCATGGTCTGCCGGGCGCACTGTTTCAACAACGGGCTCATCATGCGCGCCGTGGGCGACCGCATGATCATCGCCCCGCCGCTGACCATGGACCGGGCCCAGGTGGACGAGATGATGGCCCTGATCCGCCAGGCCCTGGATTTGACCCTGGCCGAGCTGCAGCAACGCGGGATTCTGTGATTTTCCTGACTAGAATGGTTCTGGGTGCGGATATTGCTTGACGGTGGTGTCCGCTTTTCGTTGTTGGATCCGCGCACCTTTTTGGAGCCCGTAAATGAACAAAAACCTCTTGGCCTTGGCCCTGTCCGCCGTTTTCCTGGTGGCCTGCGGCAAGAAGGAAGAACCCGTTGCTGCCGCCCCCACCCCCGCACCGGCGCCCGCCGCCCCGGCCGAGGAAAAGGTCCTCAACATCTACAACTGGCCCGATTACATCCCCGAAGGCATGATCGCCGCCTTCGAGAAGGAAACCGGCATCAAGGTCAACTACGACACCTTTGAGACCAACGAGGCCCTGCACGCCAAGCTGGTCGCCGGCAACACCGGTTACGACATCGTGGTGCCAGGCACCGTCTTCGCCAAGCCGCAGATCGAAGGCGGTCTGCTGCAGCCGCTGGACAAGGCCAAGATCCCCAACCTGGCCAACCTCGACCCCGAGTTCATGAAGACCATGGCCACGGCCGACCCGGACAACAAGCACCTGGTGCCCTGGGCCTGGGGCTTCACCACCGTGGGCGTCAACAAGACCAAGCTGGAAAAGGCCCTGGGCAAGACCCCCATGCCCGAGAACGCCTGGGACCTGGTGTTCAACCCCGAATACACCAAGAAGGTGAAGGCCTGCGGCATCGCCTACCTGGATTCGCCCACCGAAATCATGCCGGTGGCGCTGCACTACATCGGCAAGAACGCCTACTCCAACGACCCGGCCGACTACGCCGCCGCCAACGAAATGCTGGCCAAGGTGCGCAAGGACATCCGCCTGTTCAGCTCCACCATGATCGACGACGTCGCCGGCGGCAAGGCCTGCGTCGCCATCGGTTGGTCGGGTGACATGAACATCGCTGCCCAGCGCGCCAAGGAAAACGGCTCCAAGGACGTGATCGAGGCGCTGCTGCCGTCCACCGGCGCGCTCATCTTCATCGACTCCATCGGCATCACCAAGGACGCCAAGCACCCGGGCAACGCGCACGCCTTCATCGACTTCTACCTGCGTGCCGAGAACGCCGCCGCCATGGCCAACGAGATGAGCTACCCCACCGGCAACAAGGCCGCGCTGGAGAAGATCAACCCCGAGATCGCCGGCAACAAGACCATCTTCGTTGACAGCGGCTACATGGGCAAGATGATCCCGCCGAGCAGTTTCACCAACGAAGCGCGCGAAGCCATGGCCACCGCTTACAACACCTTCAAGCAAGGCAAGTAAGTCCACACCGACTCCGCCACCGGGGGCTGTTTGTACGCACCGTATGAACAGCCCCTGTTTTTTTGTATCTGCGCATTGGGATGAGGGGGCCGAGCATGGCTGAAACGGGCGTGAAAGAGGGTTACCTGGTCACGGAAAAACTGGTCAAGCGTTTCGACGAAGCGCTGGCCGTGGACGAGGTGTCCCTGTCCATCGGGCGTGGGGAGATCTTCGCCCTGCTGGGCAGTTCCGGTTGCGGCAAGTCCACCCTGCTGCGCATGCTGGCCGGCTTCGAGAAGCCCACCTCCGGCCGCATCCTGCTCGGCGGGCAGGACGTGGCCGGCCTGCCGCCCTA
This sequence comes from Macromonas nakdongensis, assembly GCF_002837145.1. Taxonomy (GTDB): domain Bacteria; phylum Pseudomonadota; class Gammaproteobacteria; order Burkholderiales; family Burkholderiaceae_C; genus Macromonas_B; species Macromonas_B nakdongensis. The sequence continues at coordinate 25,107 of NZ_NWMV01000011.1, forward strand.
CGACCGCCCCATCAACATGATGTTCCAGTCGTATGCGCTGTTCCCGCACTTGGACATCTGGGAGAACATCGCCTTCGGCCTCAAGCGCGAAGGCTGCCCCAAGGCCGAGGTGCAGCAGCGCGTGGGCGAAATGCTCGACCTGGTGCAACTAGGCCAGTACGCCAGGCGCAAGCCGCACCAGCTCTCGGGTGGCCAGCAGCAACGCGTGGCGCTGGCGCGCAGCCTGGCCAAGCGGCCCAAGCTGCTGCTGCTCGACGAGCCCCTGGGCGCGCTCGACAAAAAGCTGCGCGAGCAGACCCAGTTCGAGCTGGTCAACATCATCGAAAAAGTGGGCGTGACCGTGGTCATGGTGACGCACGACCAGGAAGAGGCCATGACCATGGCCAGCCGCATCGCCATCATGAGCAAGGGCCGCGTGCTGCAGGTCGGCAGCCCGGAGGAGGTGTACGAACACCCGGCCAACCGCTTCGTGGCCGACTTCATCGGCAACGTCAACCTGTTCCAGGGCAAGCTCAGCACCGACGAGCCCGACCACTGCGCCGTCACCGCCGCCATCGGCGAGATGCACGTGGGCCACGGCGTCAGCGGGGCGCTGGGCATGCCGGTGGCGCTGGCCGTGCGGCCCGAGAAGATCGAGATCGCCAAGGAGCGCCCCGCTGGCGTGAGCCACAACCTGTTCACCGGCCGCGTCAAGGAAATCGCCTACTTCGGCTCCTACAACACCTACATCGTGGTGGCCGGCGACGGCACCAAGGTCAAGATCACCGAGGCCAACACCTCGCGCCACGAGCTGTCGGACATCACCTGGGAAGACGAGGTCTTCTTCTGGTGGCACGACAAGGCCGGCATCGTGCTGCGCGACTGAACCCGGGGGACACGCACCATGGCCGCTCCCTTCTCCATGCCCGGCAAGCGCTTCGTCATAGGGGTGCCCTACGCCTGGCTGTTCGTCTTTTTCTTCCTGCCCTTCCTCATCCTGCTGTACATCAGCTTTGTGGACATGGGCAACGACATCCACCCCTTCAAGCCCCTGTGGGACCCGGACACCGGCATCCTCAAGCTGAAGTACGAGAACTACTGGACCATCTTCCGCAGCGAAGAAGGCGCCCTGTTCGACACGCTCTACATCGAGGCCTACCTGCGCTCCATCTGGTACGCGCTGTGGACGGCCCTGCTCAGCCTGGGCATCGGCTACCCGTTTGCCTACTTCATCGCCCGCTCGGCCCCCAGCGTGCGCCCGGCCCTGCTGCTGATGGTGATGCTGCCGTTCTGGACCAGCTTCCTGCTGCGCGTGTACGCGTGGAAGGGCATCCTGGCCGACCAGGGCGTGATCAACCAGCTGCTGATGGCGCTGGGTGTGGTGAGCGAGCCGGTCCAGATGCTCTACACCAACGTCTCCATGCTGGTGGGCATGACCTACGTCTACCTGCCCTTCATGGTGCTGCCGTTGTACGCCAACCTGGTGAAGATGGACTTCCGCCTGCTCGAAGCCGCCTACGACCTGGGGGCCTCCCCCTTCCGCGCCTTCTGGCTGGTCACGGTGCCGCTGTCCAAAGCCGGCATCGTGGCGGGCTTCATGCTGGTGTTCATCCCCTCGCTGGGCGAGTTCGTCATTCCTTCGCTGCTGGGCGGACCCGAAAACCTGATGATCGGCCGCGTGGTGTGGGACGAGATGTTCACCAGCAACAATTGGCCGCGCGCCACCGCGCTGGCGGTGGTGATGATCGCGCTGATCGTGGTGCCCCTGGCGTTTTATTACCACTACAGCGGCCGGCAGGCCGAAGGCCAGGCCTGAAGGAGCCCATGCGATGAAACCCTTCCTGGAAAAGCATTTCGGCAAGGCCTGGATGGCGCTGGTCTACCTGTTCCTGTACCTGCCGCTGTTCTTCATGGTGCTGTTCTCCTTCAACAGCACGCGGCAGGACGCGCGCTTCACCGGCTTTTCGCTGCGCTGGTACGAGGCGCTGACGCGCGACACCAAGATCGTCGAGGGCTTCTGGCTGTCGCTCAAGGTGGCGGCTGTCACCGGCGTGCTGTCGGCGGTGCTGGGCACCTTCGCGGCTTTTGTGCTGGTGCGCTACCGCCGCTTCATCGGGCGAACGGTGTTTTCCGGCATGGTCAACGCGCCGCTGGTCATGCCCGAGGTGATCATCGGCCTGTCGCTGCTGCTGCTGATGGTGGGGGCGCAAAACCTGTTCGGCTGGCCGCAGCGCGGCATGCTCACCATCATCCTGGGCCACACCCTGCTGGGCATGGCCTACGGCATGGTGGTCATCCAGAGTCGCCTGATGGAGATGGACCGCCGCATTGAGGAAGCCGCCATGGACCTGGGCGCCCGCCCGCACCAGGTGTTCTTTTTGGTGACGTTGCCCAACATTTTCCAGGCCATCCTGGCGGCGTTTTTGCTGTCGTTCACGTTGTCGTTTGATGACGTGGTGATCTCGGAATTCCTCTCGGGCCCGGGGGTGAATACCCTGCCGCAGGTCATCTTCGGCTACGCGCGGCGCGGCATCAACCCCACCATCTACGCGGCGGCCACCATCCTCATCGCCACCGTCACGCTGGTCATCGTCGGCTACGCGGTGTGGGTGGCGCGCAGCACCCGCAAGCGCGAGCGCGAAATGGCCGCTGCCGCGCGGCAGGAGTTGAAGGCGCTGGGGGGCTGACCTGCCCCGGCCCGGGCCGGCGGGGCTGCCTCAAGAGGCGTCGCCCATGGCCACGCGGGTCTCAGCGGCCTCTTCCAGCAGCCAGTCCCGGAAGGCCCGCACTTCCGCGCGCGGTGTGCTGTGGGGGGCCGGCACCAACCAGTAGACGTAGGGCGAGCCCAGGCGCGTGTCGGGCAGGGGCTCCACCAGATCGCCGCTGGCCAGGCTGTGCGCCACCATGGGCAGGCGGGCCAGGGCCACGCCCTGGCCGGTGAGCGCGGCCTGCACGATCTGGCTGGCGTAATTGAAGTACAGCCACCGGTGCGGCTGGAGGCTGGGCCGGGGGCCGGCGCTTGCCGTGCGGTCGCCGCTGGGCGCGGCGTGGGTGTCCAGCCAGCGCTGCCAGCTCAGCCATTCTTGGTGGGCCGGGTGGATGTCGCCGGCCTCGATCAGGGTGAGCTGGCGCAAATCCTCGGCCGACCTCAGGGGGTGCTCCCGCAGCAGCCAGGGGCTGGCCACTGGGGTGAGTTGTTCGCCAAACAGGCGCACCGCGTCTGCCGTCACCGACTGCGGCACCGCGTAGCGCAGTGCCAGGTCCACGTCGGAGGTGGCCAGGTCCTGCGTCGCATCGCCCGCGTCGATGCGGATGTCGATGTCCGGGTGCCTGCGCTGGAAGGCCTCCAGCCGGGGGATGAGCCACATCGAGGCGAACGATGCCCAGGTGGTGAGCGTCACCGTGCGCCGGCCCGCGCGCTGGCGGATCTGCCGCACCGCCCCGTCGATGCGCTCCAGCGCCGTGCCGGTGGCGCGCAGCAGCGTCAGGCCGGCGCCCGTCAGCTCCACGGCGCGGGTGTGGCGCAGGAACAGCGGGCTGCCTACGTCGTCTTCCAGCGCCTGGATCTGGCGGCTCACCGCACTTTGGGTCAGGTACAGCTCCTCGGCGGCGGCGCGGAAGTTCAGGTGCCGGGCCACCGCTTCGAAGGCGCGGAGCTGGCCCACCGGGATGGGACGCGAGCGGGCAGTGCGTGTGCCGGTGGACATGCCGGGGTCTCCAATTGATGCCTGAAAGGAATCAATAGATTACCGCAGTTTCATTGGACGCAAAGGGCCAGGGGCCGGATCATTGGTCCATCTCGTCATCACTGGAGCAAGCCATGTTTTACCCCTCATTCGGTCTGTGGTCTGCGGCGTCCCTGTTCTGGGCCCGTGCCTTGGGCAAGCCGACCCCGCCTGCACCTTGCTGGCCCGCGGGGCGCTGGTGCCTGGCGCCAGGCCGGGCCGTCTCCTTGTCCGCTACCCGCCTGAGTCGGTTGCGCGTGGTCCAAGGCCGCGCGTGGGTGACGTTGGCCCGCCCATGCGCGGGCTCACTCGACGATCAGGGTGACCGCTTCCTGGCACCTGGCGACACGCTGGATGTGCCGGCCGGAGCGCGGCTGGTGGTGGAGCCGCTGGTGCTGCGCGGCGAGGGCGGTGCGGTGTGGTTTGATTGGGACAGTGGCGCAGGTCGTTGAGCGAAATGGCCGGTCAACAGATACCGGCCCTCCGTCCTTGCCCGAAAGTGGTCGCCTTCGTCGCTGTCTTTCGGCGGTACCATGGGTCCAATCCCCGTTTTCCGCCCGGAGCCCACCCATGACGACCCACTCCATCCCCACCTTCGACGGTCGCGCCCTCATCAACGGCCAGCGCGTCGCGGCCCGCAGCGGTGCCGTGTTTGACTGCATCTCCCCGGTCGATGGCCGCGTGCTGACCCAGGTGGCGCGCGGCGCCGAGGCCGACATCGACGCCGCGGTGCAGGCCGCCCGCGCCGCCTTCGAGGACCGCCGCTGGGCCGGCAAACCGCCCGCCGCGCGCAAGCGCATCCTCATCAAGTTCGCGGAACTGATCCAGGTGCACGGCGACGAACTGGCGCTGACCGAAACCCTGGACATGGGCAAGCCGGTCAAGTACGCCAAGGGCGTGGACGTGCACAGCGCGGCCAATTGCATCCGCTGGTACGGCGAGGCGGTGGACAAGGTCTACGACGAAATCGCTCCCACGGCCGACACGGCGCTGGCCCTCATCACCCGCGAGCCAGTGGGCGTGGTGGGCGTGATCGTGCCGTGGAACTACCCCATGATCATGGCGGCGTGGAAGATCGCGCCGGCGCTGGCGGCAGGCAATTCGGTGGTGCTCAAACCGAGCGAAAAATCCCCGCTGACCGCGCTGCGCCTGGCCGAACTGGCGCTGGAAGCCGGCATCCCGTCCGGGGTGTTCAACGTGGTGCCGGGCTTTGGGCCGGAGGCCGGCAGCCCGCTGGCGCTGCACATGGACGTGGACTGCATCGCCTTCACCGGCAGCACCCGCGTGGGCAAACAGATCCACGTCATGGCCGGGCAGAGCAACCTCAAGCGCGCCTGGACCGAACTGGGCGGCAAGTCGCCCAACATCGTGTTCGCCGATTGCCCCGACCTGGACCGCGCGGTGGAGGCCGCCGTGGGCAGCATCTTCTTCAACCAGGGCGAAAGCTGCAACGCGCCGTCGCGCCTGTTTGTGGAGGCGTCCATCAAGGACGCTTTCCTGGAAAAAGCCCTGGTCAAGGTGCCCGCCTACCAGCCCGCCAACCCGCTGGACAAGAACACGGTGATGGGCGCGCTGGTGGACACCACCCAGCTCCACACGGTGATGCGCTACATCGAGTCCGGCAAAGCCGAAGGCGCCAAGTTGTTGGCCGGCGGCGAGGCGGTGCAGCCCGTGGCCGGCGGCTGCTACGTGCAGCCCACCATTTTTGACGGCGTGCACAACACCATGACCATTGCGCGCGAGGAAATCTTCGGCCCGGTGTTGAGCGTGTTGAGCTTCACCGACGCTGCCGACGTGGTGCGCCAAGCCAATAGCAGCGTTTACGGCCTGCAGGCCGCGGTGTGGACGCGCGACCTGAACAAGGCCCACGGCGTGGCGCGCGCCCTGCGCGCCGGCACGGTGCACGTGAACCAGTACGACGAGGACGACATCACCGTGCCTTTCGGCGGTTTCAAGCAGAGCGGGGTGGGGCGCGACAAGTCGCTGCACGCTTTCGACAAGTACACCGAAACCAAAACCACTTGGATCCGCATCGACAGTCCGATATGATGAAAATATGAACTTGCCCCGCCCCAGCGCCGCCGCCGATTGGGACCTGTCGGCCGAGGAGGCGCTGCACCGCCGTCGCGTGCGCCGCATGCTCCTGACGGGGGGCACGGTGATGGTGCTGGCCTCGCTCTGGTGGGGGAGCTACTTCGCCGCGCAGCGGTGGTGGGGGATGGTCGCGTCGGACGTGCTGATCTGTGCCGCGGGGCTGGCGGTGGTGGTCTTGGCCTGGCGCCAGCGCTTGCGCGCCTCGTCCCTGCTGATCCTGCCGGTGGTCGTGCTGGTGCTGGTGCTGCAGTCGCTGCTGCTGGACGTGCCCACGCTGGCCGCCCCGCGGTCGGTGCACCTCTACCTGCTGCCCCTGGGCGTGTTCGCGCTGGTGGCGTTCCGCCACGAAAAACCCTGGCTGGCGCGCGGGGCACCGCTGCTCTGCTTGGCGCTGTTCCTCGGGTTTTCCGCGACCCAGGCCGGCCTGGACAGCCCCTTCCAGCTGCCCGACGCGCTGCGCGTCTGGGGCACCTGGGTCAACGCCCTGCTGGCCGTCTCCACCCTGTTCGTGATGCTGCACATCCTGCAGACCGATGCTTCGCCGCTGACCGCGCGCCAGATCGAGCTGCGCAAGGCCATCGAGCGCGGCCAGATGGTGCTGCACTACCAGCCGCAGGTGGATGCCGAACGCGGCGTGGTCGGGGCCGAGGCCCTGGTGCGCTGGCGCCACCCGGCGCGTGGCCTGGTCATGCCCGGGGACTTCATCCCCCTGGCCGAACGCACCGGCCTGATCCTGCCCTTGGGCGACTGGGTGCTGGACGAAGCCTGCCGGCAATTGGCACAGTGGGGCCGCGACCCGGTGCTGGCGCCGCTGGTTCTGTCGGTGAACGTGAGCGCGGCGCAGTTGCACCAGGCCGATTTCGTGCCCCGGGTGATCGACGGCCTGCGGGCCGCCGCCGTGGCGCCCGAGCGCCTGCGCCTGGAGCTGACCGAAAGCGTGCTGGTGCAGGACCTGCAGACCATCGCTGACAAGATGGCGGCGCTCAAAACCCACGGCGTCACCCTGTCGCTGGACGATTTCGGCACGGGCTTTTCCTCGCTCAGCTACCTCAAACGCCTGCCGCTGGACGAACTCAAGATCGACCAGAGCTTCGTGCAGGACCTGCTGGAGGTCGAGAGCGACGCCACCATCGTCGACTCCATGCTGGCGCTTGGCCGCAGCCTGGGCCTGAAGGTGATCGCCGAGGGGGTGGAAACCGAGGCCCAGTGGCGCTACCTGCGCGACCACGGCTGCCACCTGTTCCAGGGCTACTGGTTTTCGCCGCCGCTGCCGCAGGAGGCGTTCGAGGCCTGGGTGCGCCAGCCCAAGGCCCCGCTGGCCGACGGCGACCGGCCTCAGGCCGCCAGCGCCGGGTAGTCGGTGTAGCCCCGGGCGTCGCCGCCGTAGAAGGTGCTGCGGTCGGCGGCGTTGAACGGGCCGTCCTGGCGCAACCGGCGCGTCAGGTCCGGGTTGGCGATGAAGCCCTTGCCAAAGGCCACCAGGTCGGCGCCATCGGCCAGGGCCTGCTGGGCCAGTGTGGCGTCGTAGCCGTTGTTCACCATCCAGGCGGCTTGGCCGCCCGCGTCGCGGTAAGCCTGGCGCAGGGCGGCGTAGTCGAACGGCGCCGGGCCTTGTTGGAAGTCGCGGGCACCGCCAGTCTGGCCTTCGATCACATGCAGGTAGGCCAGCCCCAGGGGGGCGAGTTGCCGTACCACGTGCTCGAACAGCGGCTGCGGCTCGTCGTCCTGGGCGTCGTTGGCCGCGGTCACCGGGGACAGGCGCAGGCCGACGCGGTCGCCCCCGATCTCGTCCACCACCGCCCGCATCACCTCCAACAACAGGCGGGCGCGGTGCTCGATGGCGCCGCCGTAGGCGTCGTCCCGGTGGTTGCTGCCGCGCCGCAGGAACTGGTCCAGCAGGTAGCCGTTGGCGCCGTGGATCTCGATGCCGTCAAAGCCGGCCTCGATGGCGCGGCGCGCCGCGTCGCGGTAGGCCTGCACGATGCCGGGCAGCTCGTCCAGGCGCAGTGCGCGCGGCTCGGAGGTGTCCACAAAAGCGCCGACCTTTTGCCCGTTCTGTTCCTGGAAGACGAAGGTCTTGGCGTTGGCGCGCACCGCCGACGGCGCCACCGGCGCCTGCCCGTTCGGCTGCAGGCTGGTGTGCGACACCCGGCCCACGTGCCACAGCTGCACCACGATGTGGCCGCCCACGGCGTGGACCGCGTCGGTCACGGCTTTCCAGGCGCGCACCTGTTCGTCGCTGTGCAGGCCGGGGGTGTCGGCGTAGCCGTGGCCCTCGGGGCAGATCGGCGTGGCCTCGGTGACGATCAGGCCGGCGCCGTGCTGCGGGTGGGCGCGCTGGGCGTAGTAGGTGGCCATCAGGGCGGTGGGCAGCTGGCCGGGGGCGCGGTTGCGGGTCAGGGGCGCCATGACGCTGCGGTTGGGCAGCGACCAGGCGCCGACGCGGATGGGGTCGAAAAGGGTGCTCATGGCGCACGATGATAGGTCGCCCGCCCGGGCCGCGTCTGTCGCCTCGGCGAAGCCCTCTTGCATAATCCGGCTTCCGCTGCGTCCCACCATGCCCGATCCGCAATCCACCTCTCCCCCGGCCGAGCGCCCCTGGCTGCGCCGGTTGGCGCGCCTGCCCTTGCCGCTGTTCCGCGCGGCGGGCTGGGTGGTGGGCGCGGCCCTCTACCTGGGCGCGGCGCGGCGCCGGCGCATCGTGCAGCAGAACCTGGACCTGTGCTTCCCGGGCGAAAGCGCGGCCACCCGGCGCCGTTGGACCTGGGAGACGTTCAAGCATTTTGGCCAGTCCTTTGTGGACCGGGTGTGGCTGTGGCACGGCCCGGCCGCCCTGGTGGAACGCCGGGTGGCGCTGACCGGGGCGCTGGAGGTGTTGTCGCGGCCCGGGGCGGTGCTGCATTTCGTGCCGCATTTCTACGGCATGGACGCCGGCTGGGCCCGCCTGACCCTCTCGGTGGACAAACCCTGGTGGACCTTCTATTCCCCGCAGGACAGCGAGGCCCTGGACCGCTGGGTGCGCGAAGGCCGCCAACGCTTTGGCGCGCCGCGTCTGATTTCGCGCCACGAAGGCACCCGCCCGCTGCTGCGCGGCCTGCGCGAAGGCGCGGCCCTGTGCCTGCTGCCCGACATGGACCTGGGCGCGCGCGACTCGGTGTTCGTGCCTTTCTTCGGGCTGGAAACGGCCACGGTCACCTCCCTGCCGCGCTTGGCCAAGGCTGCGGGGGTGCCGGTGGTGCCGTGGATCTGCCGCCTGGTGCCCACGGGCTATCAGGTCGAACTGCTGCCGCCTTGGGCCGACTACCCCAGCGGCGACGACGTGGCCGACGCCCGCCGCATGAACGCCGAGCTGGAGGCCTACATCCGCACCATGCCCGGCCAGTACCACTGGCTGCACCGGCGCTTCAAAACCCGGCCGCCCGGCGCGCCCGTGCTCTACCGGGACTGAGCCGCAGCGCTCAAGACTTGGTCTTGCAGGTGTTCCAGCCGAAGATGGCGTAAGGCGGGCACCAGCCGATCAGGCCGGTCAGCAGCGGCACCACGCCGATGTAGCCCCACAGGCCCACCGTGCCGGTGAACGCCAGTGCGATCAGCACCAGGCCCACGGCGATGCGAAGAATGCGGTCGATGCCGCCCACGTTAGAGGTCATGGTGTGCTCCTGACGCAGTGCGTCTTGGTCGAAGTTTCGGAAATGCCCCCGAGGGGCCCATCAAGAATTGAACCTGGATCGCGCCCATTCTTCTGTGACCGCGGTCACACAGCCGTGGCCAGGCCGTCACCGACCGGGCCGGCCGCCAGCGCGCGCAGGCCTGCCCCGTCGCGGATGGTGATGCATTCGCGCGACAGGGCGACCAGGCCCTCGCGCTCGAAACGGTGCAGCAGGCGCGAGACGATCTCGCGCACCGTGCCCAGCTCGTCGGCCAGGGCCTGGTGGGTGGTGCGCACCTGGGGGCCGTGGCCGAGCAGGGTGCCGGCCAGGCGGCTGTCCAGGCGCTGGAAGGCGACGGATTCGATCAGGGCCGTCAGGTCGGCCATCCGCGCGGCAAACAGGCCGAGCACGAAGTCGCGGAAGGTTTCGCCGGCCAGGGCTTCGCGGAACAGCGCCGGGGGCAGCAGGACCAACAGCGTCGGGCCGGTGGTCAGCCCGCGTGCCGACAAGGCCTGGCCGGTGAACAGGCTGGCCGAGGACACCAGGCACATTTCACCGGGGTGCACCCGGTACAGCTCCAGCTCGCGCCCGTTGGGACTGGCGCGCGACACGCGCACCTCGCCCTCCAGCAGCAGGGGGAAGCCCTGGCAGGCGTCGTGTTCGCGGAACAGCGGGGTGCCGCCGTCCACCCGGTGGCAGGGGAGTTCCGCCAGGCGGGTGTGCAGCCCGGCCAGAGCGGGGTAGTGGTCCAGCAGGCGTTCCAGTTGCGGCGGGTGCATGTGCCGCATTGTAGGCAGCGGCACCGGGCGTGGGGCCGTTCAGGGGGGCTCGAGCATTCGAATTTATTGAATGGTTTCTTCATCCGTGCCGCGTCCGGGGGGCGGGTTGCGTCCGTACACTGACCGCATGTCTGCTGCCTCTGCCCCTTCCCCCGTCGGTCGCTACCACCCCGTGGCCATCGCCCTGCACTGGTTGCTGGGGGTGGCGCTGGTGCTCTTGTTCCTGGTCGGCCTGTACATGACCGATCTGCCTTTTTCGCCGCAGCGCCTCAAGCTGTTCAACTGGCACAAGTGGGCGGGGATGGTGGTGCTGGCCTTGTCTTTCGTCCGCCTGCTGTGGCGCCTGACCCACCGCCCGCCCGCTTTGCCGGCGGCCATCGAGCGTGCCATGCCGGCCTGGCAGCGGTGGGCGCACCACGGCACCCACCTGGGCCTGTACCTGACCTTCTTCGCCGTGCCGCTGCTGGGCTGGGCCTACAGCTCGGCGGCGGGCTTTCCGGTGGTGCTGTTCGGGGTGCTGCCGCTGCCCAACATCGCGCCGGTGGAACCCGCGTTGGCCGACGCGCTCAAACCCTGGCACGGCTGGGCGGCCTACGCCATGGCGGCCCTGGTGCTGTTGCACGTGGCCGGGGCCCTCAAGCACGCGCTGATCGACCGCGACGGCCTGCTGGCCCGCATGGGCCTGGGTCGCGCCTGAGGGGCCGAGCCTCTGTGTTTTTGCTCTTTATCCGAATGGTGTCCATGAAATTCCCGATCCTTGCCGCGGCCGTGCTGGCCGCCACCGCTGGCCCCACCTGGGCGCAGCAGCAACTGCAAGCGGCGCAGAGCGAAATTGCCTTCGTCAGCAAGCAGATGGGCGTGCCCGTGCAGGGCCATTTCCGCAAATTTGCCGCGCAGATCGCCTTCGACCCGGCCAAGCCGGCCAGCAGCAAGATCGCCTTCACCGTGGACGTGGCCAGCGCCACCCTGGGCGTGAAGGAAACCGACGCCGAACTGCCCAAGCCAGTGTGGTTCAACACCGCCAAGTTTCCCCAGGCCAGCTTCCAGTCCACGGCGGTCAAAGGCCTGGGCGGCGGCAAGTTCGAGGTGGCCGGCAAGCTGGCCATCAAAGGGGTGAGCAGCGACGTGGTGGTCCCGGTCACCCTGACCCAGAGCGGCGCCACCACCACCGCCACCGGCACCTTCCCGATCAAGCGCCTGAGCTTCAAGATCGGTGAGAACGAGTGGGCCGACACCTCCATGGTGGCCGACGAGGTGCAGGTCAAGTTCAAGCTCGCGCTGACCGGCGTGGGCAAGCTGTGAGTCCCATCCCCTTTTCCGCGTTCCCTTTGTCTTTTTCCTTCCTTTTTTCTGGAGTGAACACCATGCGCAAAACCTTGACCGTTCTGGCCGCTTCCCTGCTGTTCGTGGGCGTGGCCCAGGCCGCCCCCGAGACCTACAACATCGACCCGTCGCACACCTTCCCGCGCTTCTCGTACAACCACATGGGCCTGTCCACCCAGCTGAGCAAGTTCAACAAGACCACCGGCACTGTGGTGTTCGACAAGGCCGCCAAAACCGGCGCCGTGGACGTGGTGATCGACATGAAGTCGGTGGACACCGGTTTCGCTGTGTTCGACGGCCACATCCAGGGCGAAGATTTCCTGGACACTGCCAAATTCCCCACCGCCACCTTCAAGTCCACCAAGGTGGTGTTTGAAGGCGACAAGCCGGCCGCCGTGGAAGGCAACCTGACCATCAAGGGCGTGACCAAGCCGGTGACGCTGAAGGTGACCCACTTTGTGAACACCGAGCACCCGATGATGAAGGGCAAGCAGGCCATCGGCGCCGACGCCAGCGTGGTGATCAAGCGCACCGAATTCAACGCCGGCAAGTACGCTCCCTACGTGGGCGACGACGTGACCATCACGATTTCCCTGGAAGCCGTGAAGCAATAAGCGGTTTCAAGCCGGTCCCAGACCACCGCCCCGCGTGCGCGCCGGGCGGTTTTTTCATGGTGGTGTGCGCCGGTGGCGCTCAGGCGCGCAGGGCGGCGTTCAGCCGGTCCACGACTTCGGCCCAATCGGCGTCTTCCGCCCATTCTTCGCGCAGCAGCGCGGACTGCGCCGGGTTCCAGAACGGGGCGTCGGCCAGGGCGATGTGGCCGGGCAGGGGGCGGTGCGCGCACAGAAAGGCGGTCACGCTGGCCGGGTCGGCGGGCAGGCCGAGTTGGGCGAAGAGTTCGCCAAAGCGGTGGAAAGAGGGGTCCATGGCACGGCCTCCTGCGCCTGGGTGGGGCGCCGATGTCTGGATTGTGCCGGGCTGTGCCGGTGGCGTCAAAGCCGCAGTGTCTCTGCGCGGTCCGGGCTCACAGCCGAGCGAGCAGGGCGGCAAAACCCGGGTAGGTGTCGGGGGTGAGGCTGTACTTGCGGGCGGCATCGCCGCGTTTCTGGCCGGCTTTCAGGGCGTCGATGAAGACCGGGCGGTCCACCACTTCGCTGCTGCCGACCAGGCTCACCCCACGGGCGAAGAGGGCGTCGGGCAGGCAGCCCGCGCTGGGGCCGAGCAGGGCAAAGTGCCGGGCCTGGCGGCACAGGCCGAGCATGCGGTCGAGCGAATCGTTGAGCAGCAGGGTGCTGGTGGCCAGGACCTTGTCGCACCCGCGCAGCGCCTCGGCGTCCAGGGTCACGCGGTGGTCGTGGTGCTCGGCCACCAGTGCGGGGTTGAGTTCGACCACCGTCAGGCGCGCGCCGTGGCGCGTGACGGCGCGCACCAGCGGGGGGAAGAGGCCGATCATGCCGATGTGCTCCCCCGCCTGGGGCGCGGTCGCGCCGATGGAGTCGGTGCTGTCCGCGGGGGTGAAGCCGGCGCGCCGCCACAGGCTCTGGCTCAGGGCGTTGGCCGCGGCGAAGCCGACGGTGCGTGCCGTGCCGCTGCCCTGGGCGTAGTGGCGGGCCAGGGTGAGGGCGTCGGCACCGGCGAGGGCCTCGTCGCCGTGTTGGGCGCGCAAGCGCGCCAGGGTGTGGTCGAACAGCACGTAGGACAGGCCGATGGAGCCGTCGTCTAGCTCCAGGGCGCAGAACTCGCCCAGGTTGTCTTTGTGCGCCGGCTGCGGGGGCAGGTGCAGGGCCCGCACGCGCGGCAGGTGCATCCACTCGGCCACGGCTTCGATCTGGTCCAGGTAGGCGTCGGCGAAGTCCATGGTGGGTGTCCGGGTGTCAGTGGGGGGCGGTGGCCGCTTCCAGGGTGCGCAGGAAATGCAGCGCGTGGGTGCGGTCGGGGCCGCACATCTCGGCCGAAGGCGGCAGCGAGGCGCACACCCGCGGCCGTTCGGGCCGGCCGAACAGGCGGCAGCGCAGCGCGCCGTCCAGGTGCGGGCAGGGCGTGTTCGCCGGTTTGCCGTGGGGCAGCCTCGGCATGGGGCTGCTGATGGACGGTGCGATGCAGCAGGCCGCACAACCGGGGCGGCAGTCCATCAGCCGTGCAGCCGGCGTGCGGCCCAGACCACCTGTTGCACCACCCCTTGCACCGCTTGCAGGCTGGTGTCCTGGGTCAGTCGGCCGTCGGCGTCGAAGGCGTCGGCGGCCTTGGCCAGGGCGAACTGTCTGGGCGACACCCAGCACTGCAGTTGCATCAGCAGGGGCGCCAGGTGCGACAGGCTGCGCAGCCCGCCCAGGGCGCCGGGCGAGGCCGACAGCAGCCCGACCACCTTGTTGGCGAAGGGCTTGGTGCCGCTGGCCCAGTCCGGGTCGCCCTTGACGGGGCTGGAGACCCAGTCGATGGTGTTCTTCAGCAGGGCGGTGTAGCCGCCGTTGTATTCGGGCGAGCAGACCAGCCAGGCCGGGTGGGCGTGGAAGATCTCCTTGAGCCGGATCACGTCGCGCGGCGTGCCGCGGGCTTCCAGGTCGGCGTTGTAGAGCGGGATGTCGAAGTCGGCGAGTTCCAGGCGGGTGACCTGTGCGCCTTCGGCGCGGGCCAGTTCGGCGGCCACGCCGGCCAGGCGGCGGTTCCAGGAGGCGGCGCGGGTGCTGCCGGCGAAGACCAGAAGGGGGAGGGTGTTGGACATGGGAGCGATTGTGACGCATCCCGCCGGGGCGTGGGGGCATGGGCATTCCGGGGTTGCTCAAGTAAAATCAAAGGCTTACCGGCACCCTGTGTGCTGGTTTCTTCTTTTTGGGCGCCAACGCGGCGCCGCACGGATGCCACCATGCTTTATCCCCAGGAATTTGACGTCATCGTCGTGGGCGGCGGTCACGCCGGCACCGAGGCCGCGCTGGCCGCGGCCCGCATGGGCTGCCAGACCCTGCTGCTCACGCACAACATCGAGACGCTGGGCCAGATGAGTTGCAACCCGTCCATCGGCGGCATCGGCAAGGGCCACTTGGTGAAAGAGGTGGACGCGCTGGGCGGCGCCATGGCGCTGGCCACGGACGAGGGCGGCATCCAGTTCCGCATCCTCAACAGCAGCAAAGGCCCGGCGGTGCGCGCCACCCGGGCCCAGGCCGACCGCGTCTTGTACAAAGCGGCCATCCGCCGCATGCTGGAAAACCAGCCGAACCTGATGCTGTTCCAGCAGGCGGTGGACGACCTGATGGTGGAGGGCGACCGCGTGGTGGGCGCGGTGACGCAGGTGGGCATACGCTTCCGTGGCCGTGCCGTGGTGCTGACCGCCGGCACTTTCCTGGACGGCAAGATCCACGTCGGCCTGGACAACTACGCCGCCGGCCGCGCCGGCGATCCGCCGGCGGTGAGCTTGTCGGCCCGTCTGAAGGAGCTGAAGCTGCCGCAGGGCCGCCTGAAAACCGGCACCCCCCCGCGCCTGGATGGCCGCAGCATCGACTTTTCGCAGTGCACCGAACAGCCGGGCGACGGCATGCCGGGCGCCGACACCGCCGACCAACCGGTGCCGGTGTTCAGCTTCATGGGCCGGGCCGAGATGCACCCGCAGCAGCTGCCGTGCTGGATCACCCACACCAACGAGCGCACGCACGAGATCATCCGCTCCGGCTTCGACCGCAGCCCCATGTTCACCGGCAAGATCGAGGGGGTGGGCCCGCGCTACTGCCCCAGCGTGGAAGACAAGATCAACCGCTTCGCCGACAAGGACAGCCACCAGATTTTCCTGGAACCCGAGGGCCTGACGACGCACGAGTACTACCCCAACGGCATTTCCACCAGCCTGCCGTTTGACATCCAGTACGCGCTGGTCCGTTCCATGAAGGGGCTGGAGAACGCGCACATCCTGCGCCCCGGCTACGCCATCGAGTACGACTACTTCGACCCGCGCGAGCTGAAAAGCAGCTTCGAGACCAAGCAGATCCAGGGCCTGTTTTTCGCCGGCCAGATCAACGGCACCACGGGTTACGAGGAGGCGGCGGCACAGGGCTTGTTCGCCGGCATCAACGCCGCGCTGCAGGTGCGCGGCGAGGGCGCGTGGTTGCCCCGACGCGACGAGGCCTACCTGGGCGTGTTGGTGGACGACCTCATCACCAAGGGCGTGACCGAGCCCTACCGCATGTTCACCAGCCGCGCCGAGTTCCGCCTGCAGCTGCGCGAGGACAATGCCGACATGCGCCTGACCGAGCAGGGGCGCCAAATGGGCCTGGTCGATGACGCACGTTGGGACGCCTTCAACCGCAAACGCGACGCGGTTTCACGTGAAACAGAACGCTTGAAGTCCACCTGGGTCAACCCCCGCATCCTGTCCGCCACCGAGGCCGGGCGCGTGCTGGGCAAGGCGATCGAGCGCGAGTACAACCTGTTCGACCTGCTGCGCCGCCCCGGCGTGGCCTACACCGAGCTGATGGCGATGGAAGGCGGGCGCTTCCAGGCGGTGGCAAAAGAGGGCAAGCCGGCGCCGGTTTCACGTGAAACACTGGGCGAGCAATATGGCGCCGTGCTGGAGCAGGTGGAGATCGCGGCCAAGTACTCGGGCTACATCGACCGCCAGAAGGACGAAGTGGAGCGCGCCGCCTACTACGAGGGCCTGAAGCTGCCGGCCGAGCTGGACTACATGCAGGTGGCGGCTTTGAGCATCGAGGCGCGCCAACGCCTGAACAAATACCGGCCGGAAACCCTGGGCCAGGCTTCGCGCCTGTCGGGTATCACCCCGGCGACGATTTCCCTGTTACTGATCCACCTGAAGCGCGGCAATTTCAAGGGTTTTGAGGCCGCCCCGGGGCAGGCCGAAGCCAGCCCGACGCCCGAGGCGCAGGCATGAGTGCGCACCCGTTGGAGGCGCGCCTGCGTGAAGGCCTGCAGGCCCTGGGTTTGCCATTGAGTGACGCCCAGGTGCACACCCTGCTGGCTTACCAGGACTGGGTGGCCAAATGGAACAAGGTCTACAACCTGACGGCGGTGCGCGACCCGCAGGAAATGCTCACCCACCACCTGCTGGACAGCCTGGCGGTGATCGCGCCCTTGCGTCGGCACCTGGCGGACGCGGGGTTGGGGCAGGGCGCCAGGCTGCTGGACGTGGGCTCGGGGGCGGGTTTGCCGGGCGTGGTCATCGCCATCGCCTGCCCCGAGGTGGATGTGAGTTGTGTGGACACGGTGGCCAAGAAGGCGCTGTTCATCCAGCAGGTGGCGGCCGCTTTGCGCCTGCCCAACCTGCATGGCGTGCACGCCCGGGTGGAGCGCCTCACCCAGACCTTTGATGTGGTGACTTCGCGCGCCTTTGCCTCTTTGCTGGACTTCACCACCTGGTCGCGTCGGGCGCTGGCGGAGCAGGGCGTCTGGTTGGCCATGAAGGGCAAGCACCCGGCCGATGAGGTCGCCGCCTTGCCGGTCGCGACGCAGGTGTTTCACGTGGAACCGTTGCAGGTGCCCGGCCTGGACGCCGAGCGTTGCCTGTTGTGGCTGCGGCCTGCGGCGGGCCACGGCTGCGCCGCCGAAACCACGTAAACTCGGGCTTCTTGAAGGAATGGGGCGGTCACCGCCCCGTTCGGCTTTTCACCCAAGGGATCGCAGCATGTTCGGTGTGGCCGACTACGGCGCTTTCGTCGCCGCCATCATCCTGTTTCTGGCCATTCCCGGGCCAGGCAACCTGGCCCTCATCACCTCCACCGGCAAGGGCGGGGTGCGGGGCGGTCTGGCCGCCACCCTGGGGGTCATCGCGGGCGACCAGGTGCTGATGTGGCTGGCCGTGGCCGGTGTGGCCGCGCTGTTGCTGGCCTACCCGGCCGCTTTCCACGCGGTCCAGTGGCTGGGCGCGGCCTACCTCGCGTGGCTGGGCGTGCTGATGCTGCGCAGCCGGCCAGGGGCGGCCCCGATCCTGAACATCCGGCCCCGGCAATATTTTCGCCAGGCCCTGACCATCACGCTGCTCAACCCCAAGGCCATCGTGTTCTACATGGCGTTTTTCCCGCTGTTCGTGGACCCAGCGCGCCACCAGGGCTTGTGGACCTTTGGCGCCATGGCCGTGACCATTGCCGTGCTCACCTTCGTGTACGGCCTGGTGGTGGTGGGGCTGACGCACTGGCTGGCCGACCGCCTGCGCGCCAACCCGCACATCGTCCAATGGCTCAACCGCCTGGGCGGTGTCTTCCTCATCGGTTTTGGTGCCAAGCTGGCCCTGTCCCGCTGACCGTTTTTTTTGATTCCCCGGACCCGACCCATGGCCAAAATCTTCTGTGTTGCCAACCAAAAAGGCGGGGTGGGCAAGACCACCACCACCGTCAACCTGGCCGCCGGCCTGGCCAAGGTCGGGCAGCGCGTGCTGATGGTGGACCTCGACCCCCAGGGCAACGCCACCATGGGCTCCGGGGTGAACAAGCGCGAACTGGCCTTGAGCGTGTACGACGTGCTGCTGGGCTCGGCCGGCGTGGCCGAGGCGGCGGTCCTGGCCGAGCGCTGTGGCTACCACGTGCTCGGTGCCAACCGCGAACTGGCCGGGGCCGAGGTGGAATTGGTGGAGCTGGAGCAGCGCGACAAGCGCCTGAAGCAGGCCCTGGCCGCGGTCGATGCCGATTACGACTTCGTGCTGATCGACTGCCCGCCCTCGCTGAGCATGCTCACCCTGAACGGCTTGTGTGCCGCCCACGGCGTGGTGGTGCCCATGCAGTGCGAATACTTCGCGCTGGAGGGCCTGAGCGATCTGGTCAACACCATCAAGCAGGTGCATGCCAACCTGAACCGCGAACTGAAGATCATCGGCCTGCTGCGGGTGATGTTCGACCCGCGCATCACCCTGCAGCAACAGGTGAGCGACCAGCTCAAGGACCATTTCGGCGACAAGGTGTTCAACAGCATCATCCCGCGCAACGTGCGCCTGGCCGAAGCCCCCAGCTACGGTCTGCCGGGGGTGGTGTTCGACCCGTCCGCCCGGGGCAGCAAGGCGTTCGTGGAATTTGCCCGCGAAATGGTCGATCGCATCGACACCCTCTGACATGGGCTGCCCGACCCCCCAGGTGCTGTTGCTGCCCGGCTGGCAGAACAGCGGCCCCGAACACTGGCAAAGCCGCTGGGAGCGCCTGCACGGCCACCGGCGCGTCGAGCAGCACGACTGGTTGACGCCGCGCCGTGGCGACTGGCTGGCCCGGTTGGACGAGGTGGTGATCGACAGCCCCGGCCCGGTGCTGCTGGTGGCGCACAGCCTGGGCTGCATCCTGACCGCGGCCTGGGCCCGGTTTTCGCGCCACACGGACCGCGTCCGAGGCTCCCTGCTGGTGGCCCCGGGCGACGTGGAGCAAGCCGACCTGGCCGCCCAGCTGCCCGGCTGGGCCCCGGTGCTGCGCGAACCCTTGCCCTTCCCCAGTGTGCTGCTGGCCAGCCGCGACGACCCCTACTGCCGTTTCGAGCGGGCCCAGGGCTTTGCCCGGGACTGGGGCAGCACCTGCCTGGACATGGGCGCGCGCGGTCACCTCAACGCCGAGTCCGGTCTGGGCGACTGGCCCGAGGGCCTGGCGCTGATCCAGCCCTGGCTGGCACCGGCCGCTGGCGCCACCCCTTCCTTCCCGCGGGGGCGCTCGCCGGCCTGAGGTCCGCGCCGCCCCGTTCTCCCACACAAAGGACGCCCCATGGTGACCAAGAAACCCAAAGGCCTGGGCCGCGGCCTGGAGGCCCTGCTGGGCCCCAAGATCGACGACGGCGCCAGCGTTGCCTCCCCCAGCGCCGACCTGCCCAGCACCCTGGCCCTGAACGACCTGGTGCCCGGCACCTACCAGCCGCGCACCCGCATGGACGAAGGCGCGCTGTACGAGCTGGCCGAGAGCATCCGCAGCCAGGGCATCATGCAGCCGATTCTGGTGCGGCGGCTGGACACCGCCGATGGCGAACGCCGCCTGGCCGAATGGCAGGCCGCGCAGGGCCTGCCCGCCACGCCGCGCGGGGCCCGACCGGTGTACGAGATCATCGCCGGTGAGCGCCGCTTCCGTGCCGCCCGCCTGGCCGCGCTGGAAAGCGTGCCGGTGCTGGTGCGCGACGTGCCGAACGAGGCCGCCGCCGCCATGGCGCTGATCGAGAACATCCAGCGCGAAGACCTGAACCCCCTGGAAGAAGCCCAGGGTTTGCAACGCCTGGTCAAGGAGTTTGCGCTCACCCACGAACAGGCGGCGCAGGCCGTGGGCCGCTCCCGCAGCGCGGCCAGCAACCTGCTGCGCCTGCTCAACTTGGCCGAGCCGGTGCAGACCATGCTGATGGCCGGCGACATCGACATGGGGCACGCGCGGGCCCTGCTGTCGCTGGACAAGGCGGCGCAGATCACCGCGGCGCACCAGATCAGCGCCAAGACGCTGTCGGTGCGCGAGGCCGAAAGCCTGGTGAAGAAGCTGGGGGCGGAGTTCGCCCTGACGCCGCAGCAGCCGAAAAAAGAAAAGTCGCGCGACGTGCGGCGGGTGGAGGAGGAGCTGTCCGACCTGCTGACGGCCGCGGTCGAGGTGCGGGTGAAAAAGCGCGTCAAGCGCCACGGGCGGGTGGAGGAGATGGGCGAGCTGGCGATCCAGTTCGGCTCGCTGGAGGAGCTCAATGGCCTGATCGACCGCCTGCGCGGTCCGGCGCACTGACGCGGGTTGCCGACGTGGTGGACCGTGGGCTGCGCTTGCCCTGGCCGATGCCGGCGGTGCTGGTGTGGTTGCTGGCCTGGGGCCTGTTCGTGGTGTTGCGTTGGGGCGGTACCGGCCTGGGCTGGGCGGCCGCGGCGGCCACGGCTGCGGGGGTGGGCCTGGCCTGGCGCGCGCCCACCTGGGCAGCCTGCACACGCACGGCCTGCGCCTGCCGATTGCGGTCAACATCAGCCCACGCCAGTTCCACAACGCCGACTTCGTCGCCGACCTGCTCGCGCTGTTGGACCGCACCGGCGCGC
>NZ_NWMV01000110.1 GCF_002837145.1 Macromonas nakdongensis
AGCCTTTGGTGGGTTTGCGTGCCATCCAAGTATCATAGCCGGCAGCATGAAAAAGACCCTGACTTCCACCGCCAGGCGTGACGCTTCGGGCGGTGCCTCGGCGCGTGCCCGCACCAGCGCTGCCCCCGTCCCGTCGGCCCCACCAGCCGGCTTTCAGTACAGCCGCGAGCAGTTTGAGGAACTGGCCGACCTGGCCCTGACCCACGCCAGGAAGCTGGGCGCCAGCGACGGTGGCGTGGAGGTGTCGGAGGGGGCGGGGCTGAGCGTGTCGGTGCGCAAGGGCGAGCTGGAGAATGTGGAGCGCAACCGCGACAAGTCGCTGGGCATCACCGTGTACCTGGGGCAGCGCCGCGGCAACGCGTCCACCTCCGACTTTTCCGCGGTGGCCATCCGCCAGACGGTGCAGGCGGCCTACGATATCGCGCGCTTCACTGCCGAAGACCCGGTCGCCGGCCTGCCCGACGAGCAGGACGTGGCCAACGACTACCCCGAACTCGACTTGTTCCACCCCTGGACCATCGGCGCCGAGGAGGCGGTGCAGATCGCCCTGCGCTGCGAGGCCGCGGCACTGGCCACCAGCAAGCAGATCAGCAACAGCGAGGGCGCGGGCGTCTCGGCCCAGCAGTCGCACTTTTTCACCGAACACCTGCGCGGCGGCGAACGTGGTCGCCAAGGCATTTTTCGGGGCGGGTACGCCAGTTCGCGCCACAGCTTTTCGGTCTCGCCCATCGCCGGCAAAGGGGCCCGCATGCAGCGCGACTACTGGTTCAGCTCCATGCGTTCGCCGACCGAACTGGCCAGCCCCGAGGCCGTGGGCCGCTACGCCGCCGAGCGCGCGCTGGCGCGCCTGAACCCGCGCAAGATCGCCACCACCGAATGCCCGGTGCTGTTCGAGGCGCCGCTGGCCGCCGGCCTGCTGGGGGCGTTCGTGCAGGCCATCAGTGGCGGTGCGCTCTACCGCAAGACCAGCTTCCTGGTGGACAGCCTGGGCCGCCAGGTCTTTCCCGGGCACATCGACCTGTTCGAGGATCCCCTCATCCTGGGGGGCAAGGGCAGCGCGCCGTTCGACGACGAGGGCGTCAAGACCGTGGCGCGCCAGGTGGTGGGCGCCGGTTGTGTGAAGGGCTATTTCCTGAGCACCTATTCGGCGCGCAAGCTGGGCATGCGCACCACGGGCAACGCGGGCGGCTCGCACAACCTCTACCTCAGCAGCCGCCAGACGCAGGCCGGCGACGACCTGGACGCCATGCTGCGCAAGCTGGGCACCGGCCTGTTCGTGACCGAGTTGATGGGGCAGGGCGTGAACTACGTCACCGGCGATTATTCGCGCGGCGCGGCCGGCTACTGGGTGGAAAACGGCCAGATCGCCTACCCGGTGCAGGAAATCACCATCGCCGGCAACCTGAAGGACATGTTCCTCGGCATCGAGGCCATCGGGTCGGATGTCTACGGTTACGGCGCCAAGAACGTGGGTTCGGTGTTGCTCAACCGCATGAAAGTGGCCGGCAGCTGAGGCCGGGGCCGGCGCTTCAGGCCGGTTCGGGCAGGGCGGCCACCGCCACTGGCTGCCCCCACAGCAGGCCCATGACCTGGCGCGCGCGGTCCAGGTCGCCGCTGCTCCAAAAATGGGTCTCGCCGTGCGTGGCCGGGCAGCGCAGGCCGAGCGCGTCCAGCCGCCGCGCCAGCTCGCGCGCC
>NZ_NWMV01000111.1 GCF_002837145.1 Macromonas nakdongensis
GTGCCGCCCTTGCCGCCGCGCCAGCGCGTGGTCACGGCGGTGCTGGCCGCGCGCCTGCCGACTTTGGGGGTGTGGCGCAGCCTGCGCTCCTTGTTCTACCCCGACGACATCCCGGCCGCGTTCGCGGCCCTGGACCGTTTCGACCTGGCCGACAAGCTGTTCGACCGGGTCGATCGCCTGTCGGGCGGCGAGCGCCAGCGCGTGGGCCTGGCCCGCTTGCTGCTGGCGCCGGCCAGCCTGTGGCTGGTGGATGAGCCCCTGTCTGCGCTCGACCCGGTGCGGGCCCGGCAGGCCCTGACCACCTTGCTGGACGGCGCGCGCGAACGCGGCGCTACCCTGGTGTGCACCCTGCACCAGGTGGACGTGGCGCTGGCGCATTTTCCCCGCATCGTCGGGCTGCGCGACGGCCGCTGCGCCTTCGATCTGCCCGCGGCCGAGGTGACGCGCGAACGCCTGGCCCAGTTGTACGCCCAGCACGAAGACGAACTGCTGGGCGTCACGCCCCTGCCGCTTGCCGACGTGACGGCGCCGGCCCCGGTCGTCATGCACTGCCGCTGACGCACCATGCAGTCGCTTTCCCTGTCTGCGGCCCGGTCTGGGCGCCCTGTCCCGCACCGCGACCCGGCCTGGCTGGGCCGCTTGTTCTGGTGCGGCGCCGGTCTGGTGTTGCTGTGGCCCCTGCTGGTGGCCACCGAATTCCGCCCCTGGCTGCTGCTCGCGCCCGACAGCCTGCGCGTCAGCGGCCAGTTCATCGCCAGCTTTTGGCCGCTGGCCCTGGCGCCCGATTTCCTGTGGCTCCTGGCCCAGGACACCTGGCGCACCGTGGCCATGGCCTCCGCCGGTGTCACCCTGGCACTGGGGCTGGCCGTGCCCTTGACCCTGCTGTCCACCCGGGTGCTGTCGGTGTCGGCGCTGAGCGGGCGCATGGCCCCAGGGTCGTTCTGGTTGCGCCAGGCCGTGCGCGCGGTGCTGATCGTGTTGCGCAGCGTGCCCGAACTCGTGTGGGCCCTGGTGTTCGTGCGCGTGGTCGGCCTGGGGCCCACGGCCGGGGTGCTGGCCATCGCGCTCACCTACGGCGGCATGCTGGGCAAAGTCTACGGTGAAATTCTGGAAAGCAGCGACACCCACGCTGCCGACACCCTGCTGCGCAACGGCGCCGGCCGGACCCAGGCTTTTTTCTACGGCCTGTTGCCCACCTGTGCCGCCGAACTCACCAGCTACACCGTGTACCGCTGGGAGTGCGCCATCCGTTCTTCCGTGGTGCTGGGCTTCGTGGGGGCCGGTGGTCTGGGGCAGCAGATGGACAACGCCATGAAGATGTTCAACGGCGGCGAAGTCGCGACCCTGCTGCTCGTTTTCGTGGCGCTGGTCGCCCTGGCCGACCGGGCCAGCGCCTGGCTGCGCAAGGTGCTGGGATGAAGCCTCGCGACTCCCTCACCCCCTCGATGCCGCCGGGCTGGTTTCACGCCCGTTGCCGGGTCTGCTGGTTCGTGTTCGGTCTGCTGGCCTTGGTGCTGGCCAGTTTTTGGTCGCTCGACCTGCAGTGGGCGCAGTTTTTCTCCTGGGCGGCCTTGCGCGACATGGGGCGCTTTTTGGGCGAATTTTTTCCGCCCGACACCCAGCCGGAATTTCTGCGCCGGGTGGCCTGGGCGGCCTGGGAAACCCTGGCCATGTCGGCGCTGGGCACGGCGCTGGCCGCGGGGGCGGGCCTGTTGCTGGCCCTGCCTGCCAGCCGCTGGCACCGCGCCGACGCGGCCTGGGCGCGCACCCCCGCGCGCTGGTTGCTCAATGTTTTGCGCAGCATCCCGGAGCTGGTGTGGGCGGCCCTGCTCCTCATCAGCGCGGGCCTGGGGCCTTTCGCCGGCACCTTGGCCCTGGCGCTGCACACCACCGGCGTGCTGGGGCGCCTGTTCGCCGAAGCGGTGGAGAACGCCCCGCCCGGGCCGGGTGATGCCTTGCGCGCGCAGGGCGTGGGCGGTGTTTGGGTGTTTCTGTATGCCACCTGGGCGCAGGTGCTGCCGCAGTTGCTCAGCTACACCCTGTACCGCTGGGAGAACAACATCCGGGCCGCCGCCGTGCTGGGGGTGGTGGGGGCCGGTGGGCTGGGGCAGATGCTGGCCTTCCACATGGGGCTGTTCCACATGGGCAAAACGGCCACCCTCCTGGGCGCCATGATGGTGCTGGTGGCGCTGGTGGATGCGGTCAGCCTGGGAGCCCGCCGCTGGATGACCCGTTGACGGCCAGTGGGGTGTGCGCCGCCTGGGTGCCGGGCCTGGGCCGGGGTCAGCGGCCGTCGAGCCAGGTGCAGATCGGTGCCCAGTCTTCCAGGTCCCGGGCCACGCGGCCCGGCGCCACGTCGAACAGGGTCAGGCCGTGCAGGGCCAGGCGGACGTAGTTTTGTGTGTCGCGCAGGTGGCCCAGCACCGGTAATCCGAGCCCCTCCACAAAGTCCTTGAGCCGGTCGGCGGCGATGGTGCGCTGCGCCACCCGCATGCCCACCACCGCGATGTCCAGGTCCGCGGCGCGGCGGCGCTCCTGCAACTCGTCGAGGAATTGCCGCGTCGCCAGCATGTCGAACAGGCTGGGCTGCAGCGGAATCAGCAGCTTGTCGGCCCGTTTCAACACCTCTTTCAAACCCTTGCCGTGCAGGCCGGCCGGGGTGTCCAGCACCACATGGGTGGTGCCGCGGGGCGGGCGCAGCACCTCGCTGTCCGAGGCGTCCCAGCCGACGATGGGGCGAGCTTCGGCGGGGCGGATGCCCAGCCAGCCGCGCGACGATTGCTGCCGGTCGGCATCGCCCAGCATCACCGTGCGGCCCTGCTGCGCCAGGTAGCCCGCCACGTTGGTGGACAGGGTGGATTTGCCCACCCCGCCTTTGGGGTTGGCGATGACAATGACCGGCATGGCGTGGTCTTAGACCGCTGCCGGGGTGCTGGTGGCGACGGCGGTCCGGGGCTTGCGGGCGCGCTTGGCGGGAGCTTTCGTGGAGGCGGCGGCCGTCCCAGGCGCGTCGGCGGGGGCGCTGGGCGCCTGGGCCTTGGTCGGTGTCTTGCGGGCGGCTTTCGGGGCCGCTTTTGCGGGGGGCACCGGCGTTTGTTCGGTGGGTGCGGCTTCGACCGGTGGGCGACCGGTCTTGAGGGTGGGCACCGAGGCCAGCACCTGTTTCAGTGCGGTGTCGCTCATGTTGCCCAGGGCCATCAGGCCGGCGCGCAGCAGTTCGCTTTTCTTCACCGCCAGCGACAAACCCAGCGCCCGGGTCTTGAGCGCGTCAATCGCCGCGTACTCGTCCTTGGGCATGCAAAAACTGTCCCGGACCAGTTTGACTTTTTTGGCCTTGTCGGATTCCCGTGCCTTGCTGCTCATGTACACCTCTGCTGTTCTGTTGAAAGATGTAAACAGTATAAATGGTATGAATGGAATGTGTCTATAACCGGGCTCAGCCCCGGATCGGCCCGGGCTCCACCAGCATGCTGACCGCTTCGCGCAAGGCCGGCGGCATGCCCGTGGCGCGTTGCACGACCGGGTTGGCGCTGTAGCGGTGTCCGGCCGGCAGCAGGTGCAGGCGCAGGCCCAGCATCTCCAGCCGTTCGCGTTCGTCCGCCAGTTGCGCGTTGCTCTGCATGCCGCGGCCGTCCACCACCGTCACCGCGCCCCGGCCGATCACCTCGATCGCCGAGCCGCGCTCGATCACCAGCGCCGTGTCCTCGTCGATGCCGACCCCCAGCATCTGGGGCCGTTCGGCCAGCACCGACAGCAGGCGCCCGAGCCGGCCGCGTTCGGAAAAATGCTGGTCGATGATGGCCCGCGCCACGAAGCCCAGCCCGATGTCCATCACCCCCGTGTCCTTTTCCGGCAGGCGGGTGGCTTCGCCTTGTGCCAGCATGTGGCGCGACATCACCGCCGCGCCGGCGCTGGTGCCGCCCATGCAGCAGCCGCGCAGGTGGAAGGCCGTGTGCAGGGCCTTGAAGGTTTCGGTTTCCCAGATCAGGTCCATGAGTCGGCGTTGGTCGCCGCCCGAAATGAAGATGCCATCGGCTTCCAGCACGCGGCCGACAACGGCCTCGCTGTCGGCCGCGGCACGGTCCGCGATCGCCAGGTGGGCGCAATCCTGCACGCCGAGTTCGCCGAAGGCCGTCTGGTAGGTGGCCCAGGCGTTTTCGGGTTCGGCGCTGGCCGCGGTCAGCACCCGGATGCGGCTGGTCGGGCCGCCGCACAATTCCACGAAGCGGCGCAGGATGGGTTTGTCGTGGACGCGGTCCTCGGCCCCGCCGACGATGACGAGGCGCCCGATCCGGCGGGTTTGTGCGATGCCGGGGGTGGCCACCAGGGCCGGGCCGGCGCAGAGCAAAGTGCGGCGTGTCAACATGCCCGGGATTGTAGGCAGGGCGCCTGCCCGGTTGGGGCGGCACGGGCAGCCTGAACCCCCCCAAGGGTCACGTCACACAGCCGCCCATCCCCATCAAACCGCCTTGTGGAACACCAGCCCCGCGTGTTCGCGCATGGCGTGGAACTGGATCTTGGGCCAGTTGGCTTCCACCGCGCGCAGGGTGGCGCCATGGTCCACCAAAATGGTGGGCGCGTCCACCGCGTCCCAGGCCATGCGGTGGATGTTGGCGTCGATGAAGCGTTTCAGCTCCACCTCGCCGCCGTTCTCGGGCGGGCAGGTCACCCAGCGCGCCACCTGGTAGGGGCTGTGGGTGATGCGCGCCTTCACGCCGTATTCGGTTTCCAGGCGGTGTTGCACCACCTCGAACTGCAACTGGCCCACGGCGCCCAGCATCAAAATGCTGCCGGCCATGGGGCGGAACACCTGGATGGCACCTTCCTCGCCCAGCTGGGTCAGGCCGGCTTTCAGTTGCTTGCCGCGCAGCGGGTCGGCCACTTCCACGCTGCGGATGATTTCCGGCGCAAAGAAGGGCAGACCGGTGAACTGCAGCGCCTCGCCCTCGGTCAGCGTGTCGCCCAGTTGCAGCACGCCGTGGTTGGGGATGCCGATGATGTCGCCGGCGTAGGCCTCGTCCAGCAGCTCGCGCCGCTGGCTCATGAAGGTCACCACGGTGTTGGGCTTGATGACCTTGCCCGAACGCACCACCTTCAGCGGCATGCCGCGGGTGAACTGGCCACTGGCCACGCGCACGAAGGCGATGCGGTCGCGGTGCGCCGGGTCCATGTTGGCCTGGATCTTGAACACCACGCCGCTGAACTTGGGCTCCACCGGCTCCACCGTGCGCTGGATGGCGGGCTTGGGACCGGGCGGCGGTGCCAGGTCCACCAGGGCGTCCAGCACCTCGCGCACGCCGAAGTTGTTGATGGCCGAGCCGAACAGCATGGGCGTCTGCTTGCCGGCCAGAAATTCGGCTTCGTCGAAAGCCGGCGAAGCGCCTTCGACCAGTTCCATTTCGTCCTTGGCCTGGGTCCATTCCAGGCCAAAACGCTCGGCGGTGACCGGGTTGTCCAGGCCGGCCAGCACCTCCTCGTCGCCGCCGGCGCGGTCTTCACCGGCGGCGAACACGCGCATCTGCTCGCTGCGGCGGTCGTACACGCCGTGGAACAGCTTGCCCATGCCCACCGGCCAGGTGAAGGGCACCACCGTCATGCCGAGTTCGCGTTCGATCTCGTCCATCACGTCCAGCGGCGCCTGCACCTCGCGGTCCATCTTGTTCACGAAGGTCAGGATGGGCGTGTTGCGCGCACGGCACACCTGCAACAGGCGGCGGGTCTGCGGTTCCACGCCGTTGGCCGCATCGATCACCATCAGCGCCGCGTCCACGGCGGTCAGCACGCGGTAGGTGTCTTCCGAGAAGTCCTGGTGGCCGGGGGTGTCGAGCAGGTTGATCACGCAGTCGCGGTATTCCATCTGCATCACGCTGGAGGCCACGGAAATGCCGCGCTGCTTTTCGATCTCCATCCAGTCGGAGGTGGCGTGGCGCGCGGCCTTGCGCGCCTTCACGGACCCGGCGATGTTGATGGCGCCCGAGAACAGCAGCAGCTTCTCGGTCAGCGTGGTTTTACCGGCGTCGGGGTGCGAAATGATGGCGAAGGTGCGGCGGCGGCGCACTTCAGAAACGATGTCAGACATGGGGCGGGATTATCCCGCACCGCACCGGGGCATTGGTCTCAGGCCCAGGCCCACGCGGCGGCCGTGCCCAGCACGCTGGCCAGGGTGGCCAGTGCGGTGCCCCACAGCACCGGGCGCCCCACGGCGGTGCCGCCGGTGCTCCAGGCGATGCCGGCTTTCACCAGGGTGTTGCTCAGGGCGGCCAGCCCCATGGCCAGTGCCGCGGTGTGGGTGGGCAGGCCGGTCTCGGCGGACTGGCGCGCCAGGGCAATCACGATCGCGTCCACGTCGGCCAGACCCGAAACGGCCGACAGCACCAGCAGCCCGCGGTCGCCCAGCCAGTCGCGCGCGGCCGGCACCAGCACCGCGATCAGGCCCAGAAAGGCGCCAAAGCCCAGGG
>NZ_NWMV01000112.1 GCF_002837145.1 Macromonas nakdongensis
CCTGCCCCTGGTGGCCCTGGCCTGGGCGCTGTGGCCCAGCACGCCCATTCCCGTCGCCCACACCGCACCCGTCGCCCACGACGCCGGCACCGTGGCACACGGGCGCTACCTCGCCACCCTGGGCAACTGCGCCGCCTGCCACACCGCCCGCGGCGGCCCGGCCTACGGCGGCGGACGCGGCGTGGACACTCCCTTCGGCACGGTCTACAGCAGCAACCTCACCCCCAGCGCAGCCGGCCTGGGGGCCTGGAGCGCCGACGACTTCTGGCGCGCCCTGCACCACGGCCAGTCGCGCGACGGGCGCTGGCTCTACCCCGCCTTCCCCTTCAACAACACCACCCACATCGCCCGCGCCGACAGCGACGCCCTCTACGCCTACCTGCGCCAGTTGCCGGCGGTAGACACCCCCAGCCCGGCGCACACGGTCGGTTGGCCCTTCAACACGGCCGCTGCCATGAAGGTCTGGCGGGCCCTGTACTTTGAAGCCGGTCCGACCGAGGCTGCCGCTCCAACGCCCGCCAGTACCCCACTCGAGCGCGGCGCCTACCTGGTGCGTGGCCTGGGCCACTGCAGCGCCTGCCACGCCCCGCGCAACGCACTTGGCGCCAACCGCAACATGCTGGACCTGGCCGGAGGGCTGATCCCCATGCAGAACTGGTACGCCCCCGCACTGACCGACCCGCAAGCCGCCGGCGTGCAGGACTGGCCGCTGCAGGACATCGTGGACCTGTTCCGCACCGGCCGCGCCCAGGGTGCGCTGGTGACCGGCCCCATGGCCGAGGTCGTGCTGCACAGCACCCAGCACTGGCTCGAGGCCGACCTGGTCGCCATGGCCACCTACCTGCAGCAGTTGCCGCGCCACGCGCCCCCGTCGAAAGCCCCAAAGCCCACCGCGCTCCCCCAGGCCGACGAAGGCGCCCGCCTGTACCGCCGCGATTGCGCACAGTGCCACGGCGAACAGGGCGAAGGCGTGCGGCTGGGCAACGGCCAGTTCGCCTACCCGCCCCTGGCCGGCAACCGCAGCGTCACGCTGGCCTCGCCTGCCAACCTGGTGCAAACCGTGCTGCATGGAGGCTTTGCCCCTGCCACCGCCGGCCACCCCGAACCCTTTGGCATGCCACCTTTTGTGCTGCGCCTGAACGACGGCGAACTGGCCGCCGTGCTGACCCACCTGCGCAGCGCATGGGGCCACCAGGCCGCACCGGTCTCGGCCCTGGACGTGCAGCAGTTGCGCGGCGGCGCCCGCCCCTGAAACCCGGGGCCAACCCGCCCAGGCCTCAGGCGCCGGCGTTCGTCGCCCGCGGACCGTGCGGGCAATAGCCGGGCCGCGGTCCCACCTGCGGGTGGGCGCGGCAGGTGTTCGGTCGGCGCTCGTACACCGTGCAACGGCGGGTCACCGCGTCGAGGAAATGGCAATCGCCACTGGCGCGGCGCGCCAGCGTGAAAATGCTGTGCTTAAAATTGAAATGCTCGATCAGGCCAGCCTTGTCCAGGCGCCTGGCGATCTGCTTGGGGGCTTCGTGTTCGGCCTCGAAAGGATCCACCAGCCCCAGGCGGACCAGGTCGGGCAAGCGGACCTCGACCGGCATGGTGCAGCAATTGGCGGCACAGCGGTCACACAGGCCGTTGCGGTAGCGCGTCCAAGTGTCTGGGCGGTCCACATCGACGAGCAGGATCGAAGTTTTCACGGTGGAGGTGTGGTGCCCATGGGCAGGATCGAACTGCCGACCTCCCCCTTACCAAGGGGGTGCTCTACCACTGAGCCACATGGGCGATTGGAGCGGGAAACGAGGCTCGAACTCGCGACCTCAACCTTGGCAAGGTTGCGCTCTACCAACTGAGCTATTCCCGCGCACTGACCTGTCGGTCAAAGAAAAAGCCCATGGAGCCATGGGCTTTTGTGATCTGGTGGTGGAGTATAGCACTCTCTCGCACCACCATCTCACGGAAAACAACGTGACCAGCGCGGGAGCAAGGAACAACGAGGACTCACTCGCCCCGTTTCACAAGTTCGCTCTGCCACGCTCACTCCCCCGCCACATTTCCGCAGGCAACCGCGGACTTGGCTACCCACCTGATCAGGGCACCCGCACCGGTCGCGCGACCCGCGGCCGTCGCGCTTGGCTGGCGGTCTGCAGGTTGGCTGTCCGGGAGAGGATCCGGAGGATTGCCTGGTCGTGGTGGTACGCACGGAAGGCGTCGGCTACCGAGGTATCGATGAACGTGGCCGTCGTCTGGCCATCCGCCGGAGCCGACACCACACCGTCCGGGATGTCCCTGGACCAGCCTCTGGCAGCCCGAAAGCCACTCACCAGGTGTGAAAAGTATGGCCACGCGTGGTCCAGATGGGCATCATCGATAGTGGCCAGCACGCCGGTCAGTTCACACTCAACCCGCCCTTGGTCATCCCCGTACTCAACGAAGGCCTGCTTTTTTGCCCGGATGAGGTCGAGGGCGACTGCCTCCCGACATGCACCGTAGAAGTCCTTCGAGCGCCCACCTGGCCATCGATTCACAGCTTCGCAAGACCGAAGGGCAGAGCCTTGGGTATAAAGTGGCTCGTTTCTTCGGTCTTCTGGGGCGGTGATTTACGCGACCTGCAGTGTCGGATAGTCTGTATAGCCCTTGGCGCCACCTGCGTAGAACGTGTTGGAGTCAGGCGCGTTCAGCGGTGCCTTGGCCTTGATGCGTGCGGGCAGGTCCGGGTTAGCCAGGAAGGCGGTGCCAAAGGCCACAGCGTCAAGCTTGCCTGCGGCGATGGCCGCCTCTGCCTCATCAGCGCCGTAGCCCATGTTGCCCACCAACACGCCTTTATACTTTTCACGCGCTACGGGCATGACATCGGCCTTTTGCACGCCGAGGAAATCGGCGCGCATCACGTGCAGGTAAGCCAGCTTGAAGGCATTGAGCCTATTAGCCAGGAAGCCGATGAGGGCCAGCGGGTCGCTGTCTTTCATGCTGTTGAAGCTGTTGAGGGGCGACAGGCGCAGACCCACACGTTCGGAACCGATCGCCTGGGTTACGGCAGTGAGTACCTCGAACAGCAAACGTGCACGGTTTTCCAGCGATCCGCCGTAAGCATCGGTGCGCTGGTTGGGCGTGTCGCGCAGAAACTGGTCAATCAGGTAGCCGTTGGCGCCGTGTACTTCCACACCATCAAAGCCGGCGGCAATGGCGTTGCGTGCGCCTTGGGCAAACGCAGCCACGATGCCGGGAATCTCTTCGACGGTCAGGGGGCGGGGCACCGCGTGCGGCACCTTGCCTTGGGGCGTGTGAATCTCACCCTCAATAGCGGTGGCGCTGCTGGAGACAATGGGGGCGCCATCGGCAGCGCCAGGGTAGGCTGCGCGGCCAGCGTGCCAGATCTGCATGAAGATGCGTCCGCCCTTGGCGTGCACCGCGTCGGTCACCTGCCTCCAGGCTGCAATCTGCGCGTCGTTGTAGATGCCAGGCTCATTGACGAAGGCCGATGTACCGGGCGCCACCATGGTGCATTCGGAAATCAGCAGGCCGCCGGTGGCTCGCTGGCTGTAGTACTCGGCCATCAGCGCGTTGGGCATGTGGCCAGCGTCGGCACGGGTGCGGGTCAGCGGTGCCAGCAGGATGCGGTTGGGCAGGGTGAGAGAACCTACTTGAAGTGGATTGAATAGCATGTGGATGAAAACCCAGATTAGTGAACAGAAAACAGTCGTAAAGCTAACAGTATTCCCAATACTCTGACCTTTGAAAGGTCACTGAAGACTGCTTTGGCACGGCTGGTGCTTTTGCACCCAACGCACGATGTAGTAGACGCAAGTGGGTAGGCCTTTGCTTCCGACAGTTTCGCGGCTGTCTCCAGCCGTACATGCACCAAACGCCTTTGGTCATCCACCGCGTCGCAACTCCCTGACACCCCGGCCCAGCTTGCGGCGCAACAGGGCCCGCAGGGTCACCCCATCCGAGTACCCGACCTGTGCGGCGACCTGGTCGACGCTGGCGTTCCCGGTGCGCAAGAGATGGACGGCATGCTCCACGCGCAGGTCCTGGAAATACGACAGTGGTGTCTTTCCCAAAACGCTTTGCAGCCGCCGCGCCAAGGTGCGCTCGCTTGTGCCCGCGGCGCTGGCCGCCTCGGCCAGCGAGAACCCCTGCGCAAGCCGACGTCTGGCCCAGCACTCGAAGCGCTCCACCATCGGGTCGGCATGCGCAAGGTGGTCGGGAATCACGAACTCGGCTTGCGAACTGCGTGTCTCGACCAGCAGATAGCGTGCCACCAGGGCCGCCAGCGCTGGACTTTGCCCTCGGACGATGCGCAAGGCCAAGTCGACGTGGGCCAAAGCGGCACCCGCGGTGGTGAAGCGTGTCGTGCTCACGACCATGCGTGACTCGTCCAGCGTGACGTTCGGATAGCGCTGCCGAAACATCGGCCCCAGCCACCATGACGTCGTCGCACGATGCCCATCAAGCAGGCCACTCTCTGCAAGCAAGAAACTACCGGAGCAAGCGGCACCAAGGTGCGCGCCAGCGGTGGACCACTGCTGTAGCGCCGCGACCGCGTCGGGCACATCGGGGCGTGTGAGCCGAGCCGAGAGCGTGTCAGGCATCTTGTCGCCAAACGCTGGCACGAGCACGACGTCTGGTTCGGGCACACCATGCGCAGTGACCACGGGGACCGTCAAGCCTTGCGCAGTTCGGATGCGACGCCGCACGCCCACCAGCGTGAGCTCTATGTGCGCGGGAGCCTGTGGCAGCGAGCCCGCCATCGCATTGGCTAAGCCCACTGTGTCAGTGAGCGCCGCAAGCCCCAGATCAAACACGCCATCACAAACAAGGAGGTGGAGTTTCATGGCAACAATGATATCAATGTTGTCATTATTGCCTATGGAGATGTCTGTCATGAAGACTTAGACTGCAGTCTCCTAGATCCCTTCACCCACTTTTCTATTT
This sequence comes from Macromonas nakdongensis, assembly GCF_002837145.1. GTDB lineage: Bacteria > Pseudomonadota > Gammaproteobacteria > Burkholderiales > Burkholderiaceae_C > Macromonas_B > Macromonas_B nakdongensis. The sequence continues at coordinate 4,927 of NZ_NWMV01000112.1, forward strand.
ACCCAAAGGAATACAGCATGACCAAGCTCGCCCTGTTTGTTCGCCTCGAGGCTAAACCCGGCCAGGAGGCTGCGCTTGCCGACTTCCTGGCCAGCGCACTGCCGCTCGCCAACGCCGAGTCCGGCACCACGGCCTGGTTCGCATTGAAGTTTGGCCCTTCGACGTTTGGTGTGTTCGATGCCTTTGCCGATGAGGCTGGTCGCCAGGCACATCTGAACGGCCAGATCGCCGCGGCCTTGATGGCCAACGCAGCGACCTTGCTCAGTTCTCCGCCCAATATCGAGAAGGTCGAACTGCTTGCAGCCAAACTGCCTGCATGACAACCCGGCCTTGACCCAATCAGGTCACGCTGCAGGATGGGGGTCACACAGCCCTACGTGCGATCCCTCACTCGTGTGATGGAGAATGAGTTTCTCAATAGCCTCGGGTGGGACTTTCGTATGGTAGACGACCCGCGGCGCGCAAGCCTGGGCGATCGCCGATCTCGACATCGACGCGCTCGAACGCCACCGCGCGCAGGCCCAGGTGGCCGTCGACCTCGATTGGGATGGCCAGAAGGCGCCGGCATTCCGGCAGGCCCGGCATTCGTGACCGGCAATTCCTTTCACCCCGCACACCACCCCGAACCCGAAGCGGAATGCCCGCCGCCAGGTTCACTCCAACCCGAGACATGACCTTGACAAAACTCCCCGTACTCGCCCTGCTGTGCTCTTCGCTGTTGCTGCCCCTCGCCGCGCATGCCGGCGATGGATGCGACGGCCTGCCGAACTGGCAGCAGCTCAAGCAGGCCCTCGCCAATGCCCGCAAAGACGCCAACGGCGGCTTCAACCTCGACATGTGGGGCACCGTGGTGGCGACCGACGGCACGGTCTGCGCCGTGGCCCATACCGGCGCCAAGGTCGGCGACCAGTGGCTCGGCAGCCGGGTGATTTCCGCGCAGAAGGCGAACACCGCGAACGCCTTCAGCCTGCCGGGCCTCGCCCTGTCCACCGCCAACCTCTATTCGCCCACGCAGCCGGGCGGCAGCCTGTTCGGCCTGCAGTTTTCCAACCCGGTCGATACGCAGGTAGCCTACGCCGGCAGTGCCGCGGACTTCGGCACGGCGAAGGATCCGCTGGTGGGCGCGCGGATCGGCGGCGTGAACGTGTTCGGCGGCGGCCTTGCGCTTTACGACGCGAAGGGAACGCGGGTGGGCGCGCTCGGCGTCAGCGGCGATTCCTCTTGCGCCGACCACAACATCGCGTGGAAGGCCCGCCACGCGCTCGCGCTGGACTACGTGCCGGCCGGCGTCAGTCCCGCGAAGGACGACAACATCGTCTATCTCGACAAGACCGAGCAGGCCAATGGCTTCAAGCATCCGCTTTGTGGTGGAACCGAGGACAAGGTGACCCTGCCCCCGGTGCGAAAGCAGTAAGTTGAGCCACAACGGGCGGGCACAACCCGCCCTTGCGCAACGACCGGGAAGCCGCCGCATGACCACCATTGGAAGCACGCCAGAGACCACCACTGTGTACGGCATGCCGGCCGACCGGGCCGCGGCCGTGGACGAAGTGCATGCGCGCCCGCATCCGCTGCTCCAGCCCCCGCGCGGCCTACTGCAATTCGCCTTCAGCAACCAGCGCGAGCTCTCCAATGTCGCATGACCGCCTTGCTTGACCAGATCCCCCCAGGCCCCCGCCATGCCATACAGGCGCAGCTCTTTGAGCTCTTTGTCCAACTCACGCATGATCGGCCTCCTGCACGACAATGTCTGTGCGCAGGCTGTCGTAGCGCGCCGTGTCGGCCAGGGCGACTGGCTACCAGTGGCCACATCGAACTCCGCGAGCCTTCCTGTCCATCTGTTCCGGCCGATGTCTGCCAAAACGGCCAAATGATTCAAAACAAGGACTGTGTGATGGACTGCTGCTCCAAGCTCGCCCGACAACGAATGGCGATGGCACGCGCGCAAATCATGGTCGCAAAAGGCCATGTGCGCGTGCCAAGGCGAAAAAGTTAGCGCCGATTTCGAGAGAAGAGAGGGCAGAACGGAGGGCAACCGGGGTTGTTCCTGCCAGGCCATAGGACCCCGGTCGCACACGCAGAATGTGCGGGAACCCCGCGTGTCATGCGGGAAGCACAAATGAAAACGCCCAACTGAGAACAGTTGGGCGCTGAATTTTGGTGGTGGAGTATAGCAGTTCGGCAAACACTCATCCCGTAGGTGTGAGACGTGCCGTCCCGGGTTTGCCCCCCAATGAGGAGTATGGGGTGCATCCAAGGATCTGCTCTAACCACCTCACTGGTTCGGGAAATTCCGTCCCAGTGCGTGTGTCGATTGCTTGCGCCAACAGTGGCACTTGCTTGGAGCTGATTGTATCCCTGCCTAACGCTTCTTGTCGCCGCCTATGGCACCGCCAGAGAGCATGGTCGTGGATCAGTCGCTTATATTTAATAGGCGGCACCGAGTCGGGGCGCATATTTCCATTCACACATCCTCATTCGGACAAACGAAACCATGCCCCATTCATCCACACAACTTCATTTGGATGACATCCACACCTTGGCATTTGCAGGAGGCGGAAATCGATGTTGGTGGCAGGCTGGCGTCGTTTCACAACTGCTGGACATGGGATGGAAACTTCCTCCAACTTTGGTGGGCACCAGCGCAGGCGCAGCCATTGCCACATCACTTCTGACCAGTTCCGCCAGGGATGCACTTGCATCTTGTAAGCAGCTTTACATGAGCAATGATCGACTGTTTGATTGGAAATCTTTATCCCAATTTCGTCTGAAATTTGCGCATCAACACATTTACCCTGCCTGGATCGAATCCTTCACCAGCGACCATCATTTTGAAAAACTAAAGACAGCAGGCTCCGAACTGATTGTCGCCATTACTCGTCCCGCTCGTGCGCTTGGATTAGCAGGCAGTCTGGCAGCCGGTTCACTCGCTTATTTATTAGACAAGAAATTGGCTCACAGCATTCACCCCAAGTTGCCGCGCTATCTTGGATTGAAGCAAGAATTTTTGAGCATGAACGACGTCCCTGACGGGCAATCAGCTCGAACATTACTGCAAGCTGTAGCCGCTGCCGCTCCGTTTATGCTGGCCCAAAAAGTCGAGGGGCGCTGGGGGTTCGATGGAGGATATTCTGACAACGCCCCCATCCCACCTCAAACTGCAGCAGAACGGAAACATACGCTGGTACTACTCACCAGGCACTACCCGAGCCTTCCAACCGTTTTTGCTTGGCAAGGACGAACATACTGGCAGCCGAGCCAGAAGGTCCCCGTGTCCACTTGGGATTGTCGGCCAGGAACTACCGTTGACCAGGCATTTGAGCTAGGCCTTCGCGATGGAGCGAAATTCGCAATGGCTAAATAGAGGGCGTCACTCGAGGTCCCGTTACACAGCGAATGCATTGCCAGCCAAATATTCTGCCCAAAACTCAACACATGCCCGAATTTTCGGAAGCCGGTGTCGCTCTTGCAGCATCACAGCATAAACAGGGATTTCTTGAACATCGAAGTACGGTCGAAGCAGAGGAACCAGTTCGCCCGACTTGACCAGCGGCGACGCGACGATGTCTAGTAATCGTGCGATACCGACCCCATGCCTGACCATGGAAAGCAATACGGCAGAGTTATCGGTGAGCGTCTGCCCTTTGATTTGCAGACCTGACTTTGCATCTTGTCGCTCCCACAGGTTCATCGAAATGGCACGGCTATTGCCGATCATGTGATGCTGCGCCAGCTCGTCCGGATGCTGCGGAGTGCCATTCTTAGCCAAGTAGCTTGGACTGGCATACAGCGTTCGACTGGCAGAGCCAATCTGCCTGGCCACCAGTGTTTCGCTATGCACGGCGGCGGTGCGGATGGCGATGTCAATGCCATCGCGCGCCATGTCTGCCAGTCGGTCATCGGCCAACACCTCAATATGCAGGCGCGGGTATTTTTCGTAGAGTGCAGGCAAGCTTGGTGCGATGAGCGACTCTGCCACCGAGGCACTGACACCGACACGAACCCAACCACTGGGCTCGTTTTGCCGACCGCGCAAATCGGCTTTGAGCACTTCTGAGGTGTCGAGCATTAGCGACCCGTGCTGCAACAAGGTGTCACCCTCATCAGTCAGGCTCAGACCGTGAGTTGTCCGGTGCATCAGTCGAGCACCACAAGCAGCTTCCAGCCGATTCAACGCTCGCGTCACTTGGCTGACCGGAATGTTGCGCTCGCGTGCCGCCGCTGACAGCGTGCCCAACGCACTCACCCGGGCAAACAGGGCCAGATCATCCAAATGAAAGCTCATGGGTCATTCTAAGAAGTTTTGCAGAATTTGCAAAACCAATTTCAATTATTAGCGGTTTCCATGCATTGGATATATCAATACAGTCACATCCAATGTTCAAAGGAGTCAATCATGCCCATTCTCAACGTACTACTCAGTGGCCCAGCGCAAGAGCAGAAAACCCAACAGGTGGCACAAATGCTGGGGGAATTTACAAGCCGGATATTGCGCAAAAAGCCCGAACTGACCTCCATCGCTATCCGCTATGTAGAGCCAGAACATTGGATCGTGGGCGGCCAATCATTGGCTGCGCAAAACAAGTCCAGCGCCTTTGTCGAAATCAAGATCACAGACGAGACCAACACCCGACTCGAAAAAGCGGCATACATTCAGGCCGTGTATGACGGCCTCTTAAACCTTATGCCCGACCTGCACCATGAGAGCTACATCCATGTCGATGATGTGCGGGCTGGCGCCTATGGTTATGGCGGCAAAACGCAAGAGTACAGAGCGCATCAAACGTGAGCAAAAAACGTAATGCTGCCGCTCCATAACTACAGGCGATGATGAGCTTGAGTCTGGACTCCGCGCAGGAGTCAAATTCACAGCAACACCAAAGATCTTGAGAGTTGCTTAAATGATGCTCATTTGCTCGGCGATTGAAACGCTGTCCATATAAGGAGCGCCACCCCAGCCAAAATCACAAAGAAGCCAATCCACTTTGTAACGGCGAAAAGAAGCTCCCCCCGCCGAACTCGCTTCCATTCGCTCTTCAGAAGAATTTGCGCCTGCTCGATAATTTTGTCCTCACAGGCTCGACAAGCGACCAGGTCCGAAGGGCTATCGATCATCAATCGCTCTAACTCGGTGATCCCTGCCAAAATTTGCTTGCAAGCTTTTTCTTTCGGGTTCAACCGCAATCTGACAGCTACTGCCACCTGATTAATTTCAATGAAGTAGCTTTCAGTTGCATCAAATAGCTCCGACTTTTCAGAATATCCAACAGCAACAGCCCCTCGAATCGCTCTTGCATTTGAAATCAATTTAGACAAATCCAAACGCAACGAATCTATCCAAGCTTGCCTGAATTCAGAGGTCTTGTTTTCTTTTGCAATGATCAAGCCAAGAAAGGCAAGAAGTCCTGCGATGGAGGCAGCGGCAATAGCACCTATCGCCGCATCTGGTACAGCCGGAAAAGTCATGTAAATCTACCGATCATCTGAAATTGGTATCGCCCGCATCTCACAATTTACTACATCGATGCAGGGCCACCCACTGAGCTAAAGTCAGTCGTTCCACTCGAAGCAAGCTCTACAAATGCGGGGATATCACATGCTCCAGCAAGGCCTCGTTTGGTTTTAGGATCAAATCTCAGGATACGCCAAAAACCATGCTCAGGCCCGAAGTCAATAAACACTGGCTTCAATGTATGCCAGCGACTAAAAAGTGTGCTTCGCCCAAACCATTGAAACTGGGATATCCCGTCAGAGTTAGGGCGGCTTCGCATGTTGCTGAAATTGAATCGATCGGCATCATTTTTTCGACCATCGATCACCCAGATCATCTGGCCATAAAAATCCTCACGGGCGCGCACCTCATCTGGATGAATTGATGAGCGCTGGAATTCAATGACTAGATTTGCAGCGGTTTTTACATCTGCGATATGAAGCTCACCTGTCCGAGCATCGACCCTAGGCACTTCTTGCCAATCTGAGGGAAATCGATTTTTCCATTCCCGATGCCAATCAGTTTCCGACTCCCACCATTGGTCGCAGTGCGATCGAGAAGAGTGCGCCCAATGCCAAACAATATGTTGGCCACATTTGGCAATAACTTCACCACTGCAGGCAGGACAAATCGCTCGCAATTTCGGTTGTGCTTCAACACGCTGTCCTGACAACAATGCGAACTTCATATCGTCTATGGCCCCTCGTCAAAGTCAGGCTCAACCTCTCCGACCTCAACGTCATACTCGCCACCAGCTAGCTCAATTGATGGGTCCAGCTCATCAACTGCCGCATGCTCAAGATCGCCGCGCAAGGTGATGAACATATCCACTTCCAGTTCATGATCGCGCGTGACCTCTAGAGAGCCAAAATTCAGCTCTTCGTGGTCGATGGTGTCGTACACAAAAAATTCGACATTCACGTCCACCGAGACCTGAACTGTTGCCCTGACCTCAATGATGCAAATGGTGGGGTCATGCTCCACCAACCAAGTACCAATTCCAGTCAGGTCCACCGAATAACCGAGGTAGTGCGCTTGATCCACCTCTGCCTCAACACGGTGACAGAACCCCGTCCAGACATCATCTGCATTCCAATATGCGCCAGCGACATGGTTTTCAACTGCGGCCTGCACCAACGTAGAAAGACTGCTGGCGGTGTTTGAGAGCTCCGCACTGACTTTCGCGGTCACGCCCGCTGCCACCGGATTGGTGGACTTGAACAGCGCGGCGAATTCATCCAAAGATTTCACACAGTAGAGCCAATCACTGTGCTTGGCGAAATCTGTCCAACCGCCGTCCTTCGAGATCAAAATGCCTTGCTTTTGGGTTGCCTTGGCATGGTTTTCCAGCGTCAAAAGCGCGGCAGCATCGGGGAATTCGGACTTCTTTCTGGCTTCGAATGGTGCTGCTTCTTGGAAATAGCGGTCAAACATCTGCCGCGCCAAATCCGGCCCAGCTATTGGCAGGACGCCTCCACCTAGGCTTGCCACAAAGGCACTGAACTCTCTGGAAAAATTGCGAGCGGTGACAGATTCGGAATCAAGCGCTTTGACTTGTTCACTGACAGGGGTGAAATTCAGCCCTGATAGGCGTTGCAGTTTTGCAATTGCCGCATTCAACTCTTTGGCAACCTTGGACACTGGCTCCATTCGATGAGCGTGGACTTCCCGCTCAACAATTTCAGTTTGCTGGATGGTCAACCAAGCCGGTCTCTGCAGTGGCAATGCACGTAACGCACCGGCGGAAAATTTGTACGCATGGCTCTGAATTACGTCCGTATCGATGGAAAAGAAGCCAACGCTCTTGTCTTCCAGCAATGCTTGTGCGCTTGGCAATCCGCTTGGCATATGGCTCCCTTTTTTCAACTGTGGACGGATGCAATCAAATCATTGATCTCTCTAATTGGCCGCAAGCATGGTGGAAAAACATTCTTCTCCAAGCACATCCTAATAAAATCAAACAGCATACGGATTGTGATGCTGCCGCTCAAATTTTGGTTGCGGCGCGATGTCAAAGACCTGTCCGCAATCTTTGTTTTTGCAATAGGCCGCACTGCCATCCTCTTGCAAGATTGAGATCTTGTTGAGTACATCTTTGCAATTGGGACAGATGAAGTGAATTGGCTCACCCGACCGTGCCGCATCGGCCTTGAGTCGATACAACCGTGTTCCCCTATACGGCTCCGCCAATTCATAGCGATCGAATTGAGCTCTCCGCGAAAGTTCTTCGTTCGCTCTTCTCAACTCATCCTGCATTTGTGCCATTGATTGCTGAGCTTCAAGGAGGCGACCTTGTATTTCTGAAATTGTGGAAAGCAGCTCTATTGCTTTGGCATTGACGGCAGCATCTTTGCTTGCTGTCAACATTCCGTTCGCAATTTCATAGAGTGTCTTCAGACTAGAAATTGCACCCCCAACCATAGTTGCATCAACCATTTTGAATTTCTCCTTTCTTTGTCATGACGACTCAATGACCTGGAGCAGCATCGAAATGCCCTGCAAAGCGGCGGCAATCGCAGCTGAGTAGGCCGCCCAGCGGTTCCACTCCCCCTGCTTCTTCACGGTCTCAATGAAGTCATCATCTCCATCTGAAATTCCGGACGGATAAAAACCATCTTCATTTGGCTTGGGGTCATAGGGCACTCGGGCACGAGCTGCGATGACCCAAAGAGTCGCGGACACAAACGCAGCAACCGCAGATCCAATTGAAATATAAGCTCCTAAGTTCATGCCATTCCACGCTTCCCTTCGTCAACTGCGAGCAAATGCAATCAAATCGCCGAACTGCCCCTGGTCTGCTGCACGTAAGGCGGCAAGGTATTGATCGCGTAGCTCCCCCACCGTGGTGATGGATGTTTCGCCGCCGCCCCATGTCAGTCGCGGACGGCCAAGACGCATTGCCAACAAATCTGCCATCAAACGTGCATGGCGTCCGTTGCCATTCGGGAAGGCATGGATCCACACCAATTGATGGTGAAACCTCACTGCCGTCTCATCGGCATCAAAGACATGATTCTCGATTTGATATTTTGTATTGTCCAGCAAGTTGCGTAACTTCACCGCCACCTGTGTCGAGTCCACACCGATGTTTTTATTGGTCTTGCGGAATGTTCCCGCCCACTGCCAGGTCTTATCAAACATCTGGCGATGCAGATCTCGAATAAACCCCTCATCCAGCAAGTCCCGCTTTTTCTGGCGCGCAGCCCAGCGATCCCCCTGAACGATGTTGATTTGCTCCCATGCGTTTAGATCGCCTTGGGTGGTAATGTGCGTCGGCACCAAACCTGCGGCTTCGTCCGGATCTAATGGGGTTGCCCCTGGGGCGTAATGAAATTCCATATTCAATATCTCACCACAGTTCCCGACGCGAACCTTCGAGCAACTCCTTGATGGCCAGCTCCAGTTGCAGCTTGGTCAATGGCCCTTGGACAGCCTGATCCTCCAATGCCATTGAATGGGCAATCGGGCGCAAGCGCTCCCGCGCCACTGACTCGGCTCGTTCTTTCACATGCTGCGACAGGCTGGTACGAGGCACCAAGGCATATTGCAGTTCGCAATCCAACGCCTCAGCCAACTTGCGCAGGCTGGCCAACGTGATGACATCTGACGCCTCTGCATTTTCCAGCTTGCGGACACCGGCATGGGACATGCCCAGACGACGAGCAAAGGCTGCGGCGGACATGCCCAGGGACTCACGAATCGCGCGCACCCATCCAGACCTGGGGCGTGCGCTCAATTGCGCAGCCTTCCAAGTGGCAAGAAGTGCGTCCATTTGCTGGAGCTGAAGATCGCGGAATTGGTTTTCCATGGAACCTACAGGTAACGTTTTAATGCCGCCATCTTAACCTATGGGTTCCAATAATGCAAATACCCCGAAACCTACAGGTTCCTGATAGCAGGATTAAATGAAACTCATGAGTTTCATATTGAATCTTCTCCTGTTGGCCATAACTAGCCAGCAGGCGCAACCATGGTGACTTCTTAGGGGTAAGAACCGGGGGGAACGAGAGTTTCCATACAACTTTTGTATGGAGACATTTGATGCCCGAAAAGCTTTGCGCCAACTGCGGTTCCCCGTTCCAACCTCGTCCCCAAGTGCCCAGTCAGACCTTCTGCGCTGACCCGGCATGCCAAAAAGCACGGCGGCAACGCTGGCACCTCGAAAAGCTGCAGGCCGATCCAGACTACCGAGAGAACAAAGCTCGGTCGCAGAAAGCCTGGCAAGAGCGCAACCCGGATTATTGGCGCAGGTATCGCGATGAAAACCCGGACTATGCCGAGCGCAACAGGGCCATGCAGCGGTCGCCATCTGCACCCCCACCAACCCTGGAAGGCCTTTATCGCATCAAGTCAGTGCCTGCCAGTGGGCTTGCAAAGACAGACGCGTGGATCGTTGAGATCACGCCCGTTTGCGCAGACTGCCCCTGCAAAGATGACGCTTGCAAAGATAGGACTTGATGGTCATTTGTGTTGCTGGGCATTACCGTTGCTCCCAAATGCGATTTCGACCACCTGCATGGCAACCGTTTCGGGGACATGTGTGAAAGCCAAAAACCTCTGGCTGTTCACCATCCCCTGAAATGAATGGCAGGCCCGAGCGCATCAACACTAACAACAAGCGATCGGGTTATATGCAGTCAGAAGAGTCCATCCACGATGCAACGGACCAACCTAGCAACGTCAAAGCAGCCGAATACGTTCGGATGTCCACTGAACATCAACAGTACTCAACGGAAAACCAGGCAGACAAGATCCGTGAGTATGCGGCCCGGCGCAATATTGCGATCGTGCGCACTTATGCCGACGAGGGTAAGAGCGGCCTGAACATCGGTGGGCGACTGGCATTGCAGCAACTCATCCATGATGTCGAGTCAGGTCAGGCCGACTTCAACCTCGTGCTCGTTTATGACGTCAGCCGGTGGGGACGATTCCAGGACGCGGATGAAAGCGCGTATTACGAATACATCTGCAAGCGCAAAAACATCCATGTGGTGTACGTTGCGGAGCAGTTCGAAAACCCCCCCGCGTCAGAATAGTT
>NZ_NWMV01000113.1 GCF_002837145.1 Macromonas nakdongensis
CTGGGTCACGCCCGAGGGCGGCGGCGGGCCCAATTACGCGGGGATGTGACGGGACTCCAGGCGCCGAAGCATCAGCGCGGGCGGGCCCGCAGGGCCAGCAACAGGCACACGGCGCTGGAGGCCAGCAGGGCGCCCAGGAAGGGCGCCAGGGTGGGAATGCTGTTGGGGAAGCTGGTCAGCCACAAGCCTTGTGCCAGATCGCCCGTGGACCACCAGCTGGGGGCCACCGCCCCCACCACGCCCGCGACCGATCCGGCCAGCGCGGCGGTGGGCGTGGTGCGTGACCACAGGCCCAGCAGCAAGGGCACCACCGCGGTGGTGCACAGCAGGTCGGCGATCAGGAACAGCCGCAGCACCGACACCCCCTGCAGCGCCACCAGCACCACCGGCACCATCAGCGCGACGGTGACCCAGCGGGCCGCGGTCAGGCTGAGACCGGTGCGGCTGGTGACAGCGACCGAGGCGATGGCGTTCTGCAGCGTGTCCACCGACGATGCCACCAGCGTCACCGCCAGCACCAGCGTCGGCACCGTCAGCCAGGCCGGGGCGTCTTTGATCAGGGCGAAGAAGGGGATGGGCGGACTGCCAATGTCTTTGCCCAAGGCCACGGCCAGCACGCCCAGGCCGCCGACCAGCGCCACCACCAGCACGGTGGTCACGCCGCCCAGCCAGGCGCCCTGGCGCAGGGCTGCATCGCTCTGGGCCGACCACACCCGTTGCCAGTAGCCCTGGTGGAACAGGTTGGCCGCCGTCACGGCGATGACCAGGGTCAGGGCCACCGACAGGGCGTCGCCCAGGGGCACGCGGGGCCAGGTCCAGGCGGCGTCGCCGCTGGGCAGCGCCGGCAGGGCCACGCCCACCACCACGGTCAACAGGGCCATCAGCAACCAGGCCTGCCAGCGGTCGGTTTCCAGGCTGGCGCGCAAACCGCCCCAGGCCGTGTACACCAGGGTGGCTACGGCCACCCCGATGACGGCCCAGCTGCCCGGCACGTCCGACAGCATGGCGGTGATGGCGCCGATGGCGCTGAGTTCGGCCGTCAGGAAGCACAGCATGTACAGCACCGACAGCCCCGTCACCCAGTGCCGCAGCCCGGCGCCGAAGCGCGCCTGCGCGTACTCGCCGATGCTGCGGCCTTGCGGCAGGTGGCGCCGGATGGCGGGGCCGCACCAGGCCAGCACGGCAAAGGGCAGGGCCGCACCCAGGGCGTAACCGGCCACGGCCACGGGGCCGACGAAGGCGCCCACTTCCGGCGGGGCGAACAGGATCCAGGCGCCCAGGCCCGAGGCCAGGAAGGACAGGCCCAGGGTGGTGGCCCCTTGCGAGTTGCGCGCGGTGAGGTATTCGTCCAGGCTGGCGTCGCGGGAGCGCACGCGCAGCCCGATCCAGACAAAGAACAACAAGGCCGCCCCGAGGGCGGCCGCAGTGGCGTACAGCATGTCGCGCTTCCTCCGCCGGTGTGAACCGGATCAGGTTCCAGGGTCTGCCGCGCGGTGGCGACCGGCGGCACTCTCAGCCCCTGACGGGGCTCCCCTGGCGACTGGGTTGAAAGCGCCGGATTTTAGCCCGGGTTGACCATCACCAATTTGCCCTTGACCTGGCGGCTGCCCATCAACGCGTAGGCGCGGTGCAGGTCGCTCATGGGCAGGGTCTGGTCCAGCACCGGCTTGATCTTGCCCTGCAGGTACCACTGGGCCAGGGTCTGCATCATGGCGGCGTTGGCCTGGGGTTCGCGCTTGGCAAAGTCGCCCCAGAACACGCCGACGATGGACGCGCCCTTGAGCAGCGCCAGGTTCAGCGGCAGGCTGGGGATGGGGCCCGCCGCAAAACCGATGACCAGGTAGCGCCCGCGCCAGGCGATGGAGCGGAACACCGGTTCGGCGAATTCGCCGCCCACCGGGTCGTAGACCACGTCCGGGCCTTTGCCATCGGTGAGCTGTTTGATGGCCTCGCGCAGGCTGCCGCTGGGCGTGTGCTCGCTGTAGTTCAGCGTGGCGTCGGCACCCGCGTCCAGGCACAACTGGCATTTGTCGGCGCTGGAGGCCGCGGCGATGACGCGCGCCCCGGCCTGCTTGGCGATCTGGATGGCTGCGGTGCCCACGCCGCCGGCCGCACCCAGCACCAGCACGGTTTCGCCGGCTTTCAGGGCACCGCGGTCGATCAGCGCGTGGTAAGAGGTGGCGTAAGTCATGATGAAGGCGGCCGCGTCTACCAGGTCGAACCCAGCGGGCAGGGGCAGGCACAGCGCCGCGGGGGCCAGGGTGTGGGTGCCGAAACCGCCGGTGCCGCTCAGGCAGGCCACCGGCTGGCCGGCTTGCAGGTGGGTCACGTCCGGGCCGACCGCCCGCACCACACCGGCGTACTCCGAGCCCGGCACGAAGGGCAGGGGCGGCTTCATCTGGTACTTGTTCTGCACGATCAGCAGGTCCGGGAAGTTCAGGCTGGCGGCCTTGATCTCCACCAGCACCTGGCCCGGACCGGGCTGGGGCGTGGGCAGTTCTTTCCAGGTCAGCGCGTCGAAGCCGACGGGGTTCTCACACAACCAGGCGTGCATGTTCTCGTCTCCAGAAGGGGGTGGTTCGGGTGCCCAGGCATGATAGGCAAGCCCCGCGGCGCCGGCCAGCCGGGCTTGTCCCCGGCGTGACCGGGCCGGGCCCCTACAATGGCTGGCGATGAAAATCCTCCTGTCCAACGACGACGGCTACCAGGCCCCCGGGCTGCAGGCCCTGTACCACGCCCTGTGCGACATCGCCGAGGTCGAGGTGGTGGCGCCGGAGCACAACAACAGCGCCAAATCGAACGCGCTGACCCTGAACGCCCCGCTGTACGTGCACACCGCCCACAACGGTTTCCGTTACGTCAACGGCACCCCGGCCGATTGCGTCCACATCGCCCTGACCGGCCTGCTCGGCTACATCCCCGATCTGGTGGTGTCTGGCATCAACAACGGCGCGAACATGGGGGACGACACCATTTACTCGGGCACCGTGGGCGCGGCCATGGAGGGTTACCTGTTCGGCGTGCCCGCCATCGCCTTTTCCCAGACCCAGAAGGGCTGGCTGCACCTGGACGCGGCGGCCGAAAAGGCGCGCGAGCTGGTCGCTTTCCTCGCGCCGTCGGTGTCCGCGTACGCCCAGGTCGCGTCAAGCGGCCATGCACAGCCCTGGCTGCTCAACGTCAACGTGCCTTGTCTGCCGCGCGAGCAACTGCTGGGCTTCAAGGTCGCGCGTCTGGGGCGGCGCCACGCGGCCGAGCGCGTCATCACCCAAGTCAACCCGCGCGGGGAAACCATGTACTGGATCGGCGCGGCCGGGCCGGCCAAGGACGACACCGAGGGCACCGATTTCCACGCGACCGAACAGGGCCACGTCTCGATCACCCCGCTGCAGGTGGACCTGACCGACCACGCCCGCCTGGCGTACTGGGCGCAGTCGGCGGCCCAGGTACCGTCCCTGGAACGCGACGCGGCGCTGCAGGCAGCGCTGGCGTCCTTCGCCCGGTGAAGCAGCCGCCCACCCCCCCAGGGGGGCCGTCGCCGGATCGTGCGACGCGCCCCGCTTTCCCGGCCCGGCTGAACCAGGTTGTCGGCGGTGCGCGCGACCCCGTCGCGGTGCGCCAGACGCCGGCGGGTGGGCGGGCGGCGACACCGGCGGCGTTGCAGGTGCCCAGCGGGGCCGGCATGGACTCCAGCGCCGTGCGCCAGGCCATGGTGCGCAAGCTTGCGGCCCAAGGGCTGGTGCACCCGGCCGTGCAGCAGGCCTTTGCCACGGTGGAGCGGCACCGCTTTGTCGATTCCGCCCTGGTGGCCCAGGCCTACGAGGACACCAGCCTGCCCATCGGCCTGGGACAGACGATTTCCAAACCCAGCGTCGTCGGGCGCATGCTGGAGCTGTTGTGCGAGGGCCGTACCCCCCCCCTGGGGCGGGTGCTGGAGATCGGCACCGGCTGCGGCTACCAGGCCGCCCTGCTGGGCCAGTTGTGCCGCGAGGTCTACAGCATGGAGCGCCTGCGCGGCCTGCACGAACGCGCGCGCGAGAACCTGCGCCCCATGCGCCTGCCCAACCTCCACCTGATCCTGGGCGACGGCATGCTGGGTTACCCGGGTGGCGGGCCCTATGCCGGCATCATCGCGGCGGCGGGGGGGGGCGCCTTGCCGCAGGCCTGGCTCGACCAGCTGGCCGTGGGCGGGCGCCTGGTGGCGCCGGCGGAACTCGTGCCCGGCCGTCAGAGTCTGGTGGTGGTGGACCGCACCCCCCAGGGCTACGTGAGGAACGTGCTGGAGGCCGTGTGGTTTGTGCCCCTAAAATCGGGCATCGCCTGACCCTGTGCTGCGGCGCAACAGACGGGCTGTTCATTCTTTCTTTCGAGGTACTGCATGGAACAAAAGGTTCCGCGTCTGGGGCGCCTGTCGGCGTTGACCTGTGTGTGTGTGGCGGCGGCGCTGCTCGCGGCCTGTGCGGCCCCGTCCAAGACGTCTCCCCGTGCGCCCGTGGTGGACCGCTCGCCGTCCGGTGCCGCGGCCGCCTTGCCCGGCGCGGAAAACGCCGGCAAACCCGGTTATTACACCGTGCGCCCCGGTGATACGCTCATGCGCATTGGCCTGGAAACCGGCCAGGGCTGGCGCGATTTGCAGGCCTGGAACGGCTTGGTCAACCCGAACCTGATCGAGGTCGGGCAGGTGCTGCGCGTGGTGCCGCCGGTCGGCACCCCGGCACCGGCCGCCACGGCGGGCGGGCCGGCCACCAGCGCCGTCAGCACCTCCGCCGT
>NZ_NWMV01000114.1 GCF_002837145.1 Macromonas nakdongensis
CGCCTGGTGGCAGGCCATGCGCGAGGTGGCGGCGCGCACCGAGGACGTGGGCGAGCGTTTTGCCGAAGAGGCCCGGCGCATGCACCACGGCGAGGCCGAACGCCGCGACATCCGGGGCCGCGCCAGCGGCGCGCAGGCCCTGGAATTGCTGGAGGAGGGCATCGTGGTGCTGCCCCTGCCCGACCTGCCGGTGTTCGACGGACCCTTGCAGTGATCCACCGCTGCACCTCCCGCAGGTGGTGCAGCGCCGTGTGGCTCAGGGGTAGAGGCCGCGCAGGTCGCGTGCCCGCAGGATGCGGTGGCAGGCCACGATGAAGGTGGCGGTGCGCAGGCTCACCCGGTGCTCCTCAGCCACCTGCCAGACCGTGTCCAGCGCGCCGCGCATGATCTTGACCAGGCGCTGGTTGATTTCTTCTTCGCTCCAGAAGAAGCTGGAGAAGTCCTGCACCCATTCGAAGTAGCTGACCGTGACGCCACCGGCGTTGGCGATCACGTCGGGCAGCACCAGCACACCGCGCTCGTGCAGGATGTCGTCCGCCAGGGGGGTGGTGGGGCCGTTCGCCCCTTCGATCACGAGCCGGGCCTGGATGCGACCGGCGTTGGCTTCGGTGATCTGCTGCTCCAGTGCGGCCGGGATCAGGATGTCGCAGGGCACGTCCCAGAAGGCGTCGTTGGCCAGGGGTTCGGCCCCGGGGAAGCCGAGCACCGAGCCGTGCGCGGCCACGTGGGCCTGCAGGGCGCTCACGTCCAGGCCACTGGCGCGGTAGACGGTGCCGGCGTGGTCCTGCACCGCCACCACCCGGGCCCCGGCTTCGGCGAACAGGCGCGCGGCCACGCCACCCACGTTGCCGAAGCCCTGCACCGCCACGGCGGACGTGGCCACGTCCAGCCCGATGCGTCCGGCCGCTTCCAGACCCACGGTAAAGACACCGCGCCCGGTCGCCTCGCGCCGGCCGAGGGAGCCACCCAGGTCCACCGGTTTGCCGGTGACCACGCCCGTGGCTGTCTCGCCCACGTTCATGGAGTAGGTGTCCATCATCCAGGCCATGACCTGTTCGTTGGTGTTGACGTCGGGGGCCGGGATGTCCTTGGTCGGGCCGATGATCAGTCCGATCTCGCTGGTGTAACGCCGAGTGACGCGCTCCAGTTCGCCCATCGACAGCTGCCGCGGATCGACCCGGATGCCGCCCTTGGCCCCGCCGTAGGGCACGTTGACGGCGGCGTTCTTGATCGACATCCAGGCCGACAGGGCCATCACCTCGGACAGGGTCACGTCCTGGTGGAAGCGCACGCCGCCTTTGCCCGGGCCGCGCGAGGTGTTGTGCTGCACCCGGTAGCCTTCAAAGTGGGCCACGGTGCCGTTGTCCAGCAGGATGGGCACGTCCACGATCAGCGTGCGCTTGGGGCGCTTGAGGGTCTCGACCCAGCGCGCCAGATCGCCGAGGTAGGGGGTGACGCGGTCCACCTGCTGCAGGAAGATGCCCCAGGGACCGAGGTGGTCGGCTTGCAGGTAAGAGGGCAGGGCGTGGGCGGTCGGTGCGGCCGTGGGGGTGCGTGTCGGTGTCATGACAAACGGTGGCTGTGGAACATGGGCGGGAGCTTACCCAGGCCTGACGGGCTTGTCCAAGGCCAAGCTGCGATGGGTTTATGCATCGATTGCATGGCTCATGCAAAAGGATCAGCGCACCGGTTCCAGGGGGCGGGGCACCATCGGTTGCCACTCGGTGACGGGCACGGTGCGGTTCTGGGGGCCGCGGGCAGGTGCGGCCCCAGGCGGTGCGTCGAAACGCCGACCGTTGACCGTCAGGCCCTGGCCGGACAGCTTGGCCGCGGTCTGCGGGCCGATGCCGGGCATTCGCTCGATGAAGTCGGGCCAGTCCCGAAAAGGGGTGACCCGGCGCGCTGCGACGATGCGGGCGCTGGTCTGCGGGCCGATGCCCTTGATGGCCATGAGGTCGTCGGGCGGTGCCTGGTTGACGTCCACCATAGCGGCGGCGTGGGTCCCACACAGCGCCGCGGCCAGCGCCAACAGGCGCCACTTCCATGCATGTCTCATGCCCCACTCCCTGTGGTTGTGTCGTTGCACAATCCTGTGTCGCCACTTTAACCCAGGGGCCTGCCGTTGCGCCAGCGCGGTGGGCCTGGCCTTGCCCATGTTCGATCCGAAAACCGTGCCCTTGGTGGGCGTCGATGCCCATCTGCCCGCGGTCGCGCCCGAGTGGCTCAGCCCCGAGCAACTGCGTGCGCGTTTCGTCCGGCCCCCGGTCTGGGAGCCCGAGGTGCGGCGCGAGCCCCGCTTCACCCACCACGCCCTGCGCGCGGCGGCGGTGCTGGTGCCTGTGGTGCAGCACCCCGAACCCACGCTGCTGCTGACCCAGCGCACCGCCCACTTGCCCACGCACGCCGGGCAAATCGCTTTTCCAGGGGGCAAGATCGATCCGCACGACGCCAGCCCCGAAGCCGCGGCCCTGCGCGAGGCGCACGAAGAGGTTGGCCTGCCGCCCGAGGCGGTGGAGGTGCTGGGCTGCCTGCCCCCCTACACCACCGGCACGGCCTTTGTGGTCACGCCGGTGGTGGCGCTGGTGCATGCGGGCGTCCGGCTCCAGCCGAACCCGCAGGAGGTGGCCGATGCGTTCGAAGTGCCTCTGGCCTTTTTGATGAACCCGGCCCACCACCGCCGCCACGAAATGCTGTGGGAAGGGCGGCCACGGCAGTGGTTCTCCATGCCTTACCTCGATGGCGTGCAGGAGCGCTTCATCTGGGGGGCCACGGCCGGCATGCTGCGCAACCTCTACCGCTTTTTGAGCGCCTGAGTGCGGGAAATCCCTGCCCAGTCGAGTGCGGGGTGGGCGGTGTGGTCGCTATGATGCCGAGATGAGTTTTTTCGCGATTTTGCTGGCGCTGATGCTGGAGCAGGCGCGACCCCTGTCTGAGGGCAACCCGGTGCACGGCGCGGTCCAGGGTTGGGTCCGCTGGGTGCGCCGCACGCTGGATGCGGGCCAGTCCCCGCACGGCTGGCTGGCCTGGCTGGTGGCCGTGGTGCTGCCCGCGGCGGTGTCCGCGGGGGTGTATGCGGCCCTGCTGCACTGGAGCCTGCTGCTGGCCTTTGCCTGGACGGTGCTCAACCTTTACCTGACCCTGGGCTTTCGTCAGTTCAGCCACCATTTCACCGCGATCCGCGAGGCCCTGGAGGCCGGCGACGAAGGCCGGGCCCGGGCGGCGCTGGCGGCGTGGCGTGGGGTGGCCGTGGACCAGTTGCCGCGCCAGGAATTGCTGCGCCACGTGATCGAGCATTCGGTGGTGCAGGCACACCGCCACGTGTTCGGGGTGCTGGTGTGCTTCGTGCTGTTGGCCGCGGTGGGCCTGGGACCGGCCGGTGCCGTGCTGTACCGGTTGGCCGAATACGTCGCGCGTGCCTGGCAGGCCCAGGAGGCCGAGGCCGGCCCGAGCCCGGCGGTCCAGCGGGCCGCAGGCCTGGCCTGGGCCTGGATCGACGCCTTGCCCGTGCGCGTCACGGCCCTGGGCTTTGCGGTGGTGGGCAATTTCGAGGAAGCGGTGGCCAACTGGCGCCAGGACGCCCGCCGCTTTACCGACCTCAACGAAGGCATCCTGCTGGCCGCCACCTCGGGAGCCATCAACGTGCGTCTGGGTGGACAGCCGCTGGGCAGCTGGGGCGTGGAGGGTGCCGATCCGGCCGTGGTGACCGACGGCCGCACCCCGCAACTCGCCCACCTGGCCAGTGTGGTCGGGCTGGTTTGGCGCAGTGTCGTGTTGTGGCTGCTGCTGCTGGCCCTGGCGGTCTTGGCCCGCCTGGTCTGAACGCAGCCGGCGTGCCGCCCTGGGGCAGCCGGCTGACGCTTCAGTAACGGGGCTGGGACAGTTCGGCGAACAACTCGCCGTACAGCCGGTAGCGGTTGGGCGAAATGCCCGGCTCTGCGGCCAGGGCCTGGCGCACCGCGCAACCGGGTTCGTGCAGGTGGGTGCAGTTGTAGAAGCGGCACTGCCCCAGGTGCGGGGCGAAATCGGGCATCAACGACGCCAGCCGGGTGGCCTCCAGGTGGTGCAGACCGAATTCCTGGAAACCGGGGGAGTCGATCAGGGCGGTCTGGCGCGTGCCGTCCAGCCAGTACCAGGTGGTGCTGGTGGTGGTGTGCTTGCCCGAGTTGAGGGCGCGCGAGATCTCGGCGGTGTCGGCCTGGGCCTGTGGGATCAGGCGGTTGATGAGCGTGCTCTTGCCCACGCCCGACGGGCCCATCACCAGGGTGGTGCGGCCCAGCAGCCGGGTTTTGAGCGCGTCCACGCTGTCGTCGTCGCCGGTCAGGGCCAGTGGCAACACCGTTTCGCCCATGGCGCGGTAGGGCGCCAGCCGCGCCCAGGCGCGGTCGAACAGCGCGCCCAGGTCGCGCTTGTTCAGCACCACCAGCACCGGGATGCCCTCGGCCCGCGCCGCGATCAGCGCGCGCATCAGCTGGCTCTCGGAGAATTCGGGCTCGGCCGCGAGCAGCACCAGCACCTGGTCGAGGTTGGCGGCGAAGGATTTGGTGCGGATCTCGTCCTGCCGGTACAGCAGGTTGCGCCGGGGTTGTACCCGTTCGATCGTGCCTTCGTCGCCGCTGGGCTGCCACAGCACCCGGTCGCCCACCACCGCCTGGCTTTTCTTGCCACGTGGGTGGCAGATGCGGCGCTCACCGGCGTCGTTTTCCACCAGGCAGTGCCGCCCGTAGGTGGCCACCACCAGCCCGGCCGGCAGGCCCGCCGTTGTGGCGCTCATGCCTGCGCCGGCATCCGTGCCAGCCGCTCACCCGCCGGCGGGTGGGAGTAGTAGAACTTGACGAACAGCGGGTCGGGCGTGAGGGTGCTGGCGTTGTCCTTGTAGAGCTTGAGCAGGGCCTGGGCCAGGTCGCGGCCATCGGCGTGTTGCAGGGCGTAGGCGTCGGCCTCGAACTCCTGCCGGCGCGACAGGTGGCTGGTCCAGGGCGTGATGAAGAAGGTGGCCAGCGGCACCACGCTGGCGAACAGCAGCAGGGCCAGGGCGCTGTTTGGGCTGCCCAGGTTGGGGCTGACGCCCAGGCCGGTGTAGAACCAGGTCTGGGCCGACAGCCAGCCCAGCAGGGCCAGGCCCACCAGGCTGAGCACGAACATCAGGGCGATGCGCTGGAGCACGTGGCGGTGCTTGAAATGACCCAGTTCGTGGGCCAGCACGGCGTCGATCTCGCCCGGGCTCAGGCGCTGCAGCAGGGTGTCGAAGAACACCACGCGCTTGGCCGGCCCGAAACCGGTGAAGTAGGCGTTGGCGTGGGCGCTGCGCTTGCTGCCGTCCATCACGAACAGGCCCTTGGAGGCGAAGCCGCAACGCGCCATCAGCGCTTCGATGCGCTGGCGCAGCCCCTCGTCGTTCAGGGGCTCGAATTTGTTGAACAGGGGGGCGATGACGGTGGGGTAGAGCACCAGCAGCAAGAGGTTGAAACCCATCCACACGCCCCAGGCCCAGAGCCACCAGAAGGCGCCTGCGGCTTCCATCAGCCACAAGACCAGGGCGGCCAGCGGCAGGCCGATGGCCGCCCCCAGCAGGGCGCTTTTCAGGCCGTCGCTCAGCCACAGGCCCAGCGTCATTTTGTTGAAGCCGAAGCTTTCTTCCACGCGGAAGGTCTTGTACCAGCTCAGCGGCAGTTCGAGCAAACCACCGATCAGAAAGAAAGCGCCCAGCAGCGCCAGTTGCTGCCACAGACCCGCCCCGAACAGGGCTTGCAGCCCGTGGTTCAAGGCGTCCAGGCCGCCCAGCAGGGTCCAGCCCACCAGCACCGCGGCGCCCCAGGCCATGTCCAGCAGGCCCAGGCGCGATTTGGCCACGGTGTAATCCGCCGCCTTGCGGTGTGCGGCCAGGTCCACCGCGCCGGCAAAGGCCGGCGGCACGGCATCGCGGTGGCGCGCCACGTGGCGGATTTGCCGGGAGGCCAGCCACAGGCGGGTGAGCAGTCCGGCCAGCAACAGCACGCAAAAAGCGGCGGTCCACACGGTGGCCGAGGGGGTGGAGTCGAGGTTCATCGGCGTGAGTCTAGCGAAACTGGCCGAAGGCCGCGCCAGATCGGCGAAAATCACGCCCCATGAGTGCCTCCCTTGCCGCAGCAACCCCCGCACCCGACACCGCGCCGGCCGGCCCCCCCTTGTCCAAAAGCGACCAGAACCTGGTCTGGCTCGACTGCGAGATGAGCGGTCTGGACCCGGAGAAGGAACGCCTGCTCGAAATCGCCGTGGTCGTCACTGGGCCCCAGCTCACGCCGCGCGTGGAAGGACCGGTGCTGGTGCTCCACCAGAGCGACGCGGTCCTCAACGCCATGGACAACTGGAACAAGGGGGCCCATGGCCGCAGCGGCCTGATCGACAAGGTCAAGGCCAGCACGCTGACCGAGGCCGAGGCCGAGGCGCAGTTGCTCGACTTCATCAAGCGCTACGTGCCGCGCAGCGGTTCGCCCATGTGCGGCAACAGCATCGGGCAGGACCGGCGCTTTCTGGTCAAGTACATGCCCAAGCTGGAGGCCTATTTCCATTACCGCAACCTGGACGTGAGCACCCTCAAGGAACTGGCCAAGCGCTGGCGGCCCGAGGTGTATGCCGCGTTCAAGAAACACCAGCGGCACACGGCCCTGGCCGATGTGCACGAGTCGATCGACGAACTGGAGCATTACCGCCACCATTTCCTGCGATGATTCCCGCGTTTCCCGTCCTTTCCCGACACCACCGACCGTGCCCCGTCAGAGGGCCAGCGGGGTGTTCCCAACAAAAAACACCACATGAACATGTCACTGAAACCCGCCACACGGGCTGGCGAAGAGCGTCTGCGTCAGATGCTGCGCCTGGCCGCGGCCGTGGCTTTCCTGATCGCGGTCGGTCTTTACGCCGCATTCAACACCGAATCGATCCCGGGCCTGAGCAACCAGGCGCTGTGGTTCCTGGTCGTGGCCGCCGCCGTGGGCGGCTACATGGCCATGAACATCGGTGCCAACGACGTGGCCAACAACATGGGGCCGGCCGTCGGCTCGGGCGCCATCACCATGGGCTGGGCCATCCTGGTCGCGGTGGTGTTCGAGGCCCTGGGCGCCATCGTCGCCGGGGGCGAGGTGGTGGGCACGATCAAGGGCGGCATCGTGGATG
The DNA here is from genome assembly GCF_002837145.1 of Macromonas nakdongensis. GTDB lineage: Bacteria > Pseudomonadota > Gammaproteobacteria > Burkholderiales > Burkholderiaceae_C > Macromonas_B > Macromonas_B nakdongensis. The sequence goes on from NZ_NWMV01000114.1 coordinate 7,153, forward strand.
CCGATGCCTTTTCCGATCCTGAGAAGTTCACCTGGCTGATGCTCTCGGCCCTGATCGCCGGTGCGGTCTGGCTGAACCTGGCCACCATGCTCGGGGCCCCGGTGTCAACCACGCACTCCATCATCGGCGCGGTCATGGGCGCCGGCATCGCCACCGGGGGCTGGGGGCTGGTCAACTGGGGCACGATCGGCTCCATCGTGATCAGTTGGGTGGTCTCACCGGTCATGGGTGGGGTGGTGGCGGCAGCCTTCCTGTACCTGATCAAGCACACCATCACCTACAAGGCCGACATGACGCGCGCGGCCACCCGCACCGTGCCGCTGCTGGTGGCGTTGATGGCCTGGGCCTTCGGCACCTACATGCTGCTCAAGGGGGTGTCGCAACTCATCAAGGTGTCCTTCGGGGCCGCGGTGTTCTGGGGTTTTGTCATCGCGGTGCTGGTGTTCCTGCTGGTGTCCAAGCCGCTGGCCAAGGCCGCGCGCAAACAGCCCAACAGCAAGGACGGTGTCAACGCCCTGTTCACCTGGCCGTTGGTGTTCTCGGCGGCTCTGTTGAGCTTTGCCCACGGCGCCAACGACGTGGCCAACGCCATCGGCCCGCTGGCCGCGATTTTCGAGGCCCTGGTGACCGGTGCGGTCGCGGCCAAGGCGGCCACGCCGATGTGGGTCATGGTGCTCGGGGCGCTGGGCCTGTCGGTGGGGCTGGCGCTGTATGGCGCCCGCCTGATCCTGACCGTGGGCAAGGAGATCACCGAACTCGACCGCATGCGGGCCTACTCCATCGCCATGTCGGCCACCATCACGGTGATTGTGGCTTCGCATTTCGGCATGCCGGTGTCGTCCACCCACATCGCCATCGGTGCGGTGTTTGGCGTGGGTTTCCTGCGCGAGTTGCTGAAGGTGAACTACGCCAAGATGGAGGCGGTGGTGCGCGCCGGTCACCAGGGCGAGGACCGCGAAGCCGTCGAGGCCTACCTGGCCCAGTTCGAGGCAGCGCCGGTGCAGCAGAAAAAACGCATGCTGGCCGAGATGAAGAAGCGCGCGGCAGCGCGTCCGGTCCAGGCTGCCTCGGCCCAGGGCGAAGGCAATGCCTTCGACAAGAAGGAGCGCAAGGCTTTCAAGAAGGCCTACAAGAAGGAGCTGGTCAAACGCTCGGTGGTGATGCGCATCGTCGCCGCCTGGATCGTCACCGTGCCGGCGACGGCGGTGCTGGCGGCGGTGGTGTACCACGCCATTGCCGCCTTCTTGACGGCCATGTGAGGCCGGTCGCTCACAAAAAGCTTGGGGAAAACCCGGGTCCTGTGCGATAATTTAAAAAGTGCTGTCCAGTGGGCGGCACTTTCGCACATCTGCCTCACGCTCTGGCCTCGTGCCGGTGACATCCACCGGCCAGTCTGTTCAACAGACTTCGAAACGCCTCCTGCATGTTCCGTGTGTTCGCCCCGTTGGGGGCGAGCGGGCTTGCCGATTTGTTTGTGGTTGATGTTTTTTGTGACCACGAACGGATCGGACGAGCCGGGGGCCTTCTTTGCTCCCGCCGCCCGCTTTGTTCTGTCGCGCGTTGACGCGCAAGGACGAATGACATGACGGATTTCCAAGCAACTTCTCAACTCGACCAGCTGGTCGATCAGACCGTGGCCGCCGAGGCCCCGGTGGCCGTGCCGGCTGGCCCCAACCCCTTTGCCCTGCTGGGCCTGGCCGCCCCCCTGGTGCAGGCCGTGACCGACCTGGGCTTCACCCAGCCCACCCTGGTGCAGCAGACCGCCATCCCCAAGGCCATGAAGGTCGGGGTCGAGGGCCATGCCTACACCGACCTGATGGTCTCCAGCCAGACCGGCAGCGGCAAGACCGCCGCCTTCCTGTTGCCCGTGTTGCACACCCTGATCGAATTGCAGGCCGAAGCCGACGCGCGCGAACAGGCCGAGTGGGACGCCCTGGTGAAGCAGGCCGAAGCCGAAGGCAAGCCCGCCCCCAAGCGCTCCAAGCGCAAGAACCCTCTGCTGGCCCGCCACTTCAAGCCGGCCGTGCCGGGCGCCCTGATCGTGTGCCCCACCCGCGAACTGGCCCAGCAGGTGGCGCACGACGCCATCGACTTGGTCAAGCATTGCCGCGGCCTGCGCATCGCCAACGTGGTGGGTGGCATGCCCTACCAGATGCAGATCGCCAAGCTGCAGAACGCCGACCTGGTGGTGGCCACCCCCGGCCGCCTGCTGGACCTGCAGCGCAGCGGTCAGATCCAGCTCGACCAGGTGCGCTTCCTGGTGGTGGACGAAGCCGACCGCATGCTGGACCTGGGCTTCTCCGACGACCTGGCCGAGATCAACCAGCTCACCATCAAGCGCCACCAGACCATGATGTTCAGCGCCACCTTCGCGCCGCGCATCCAATCGCTGGCCGCCCGCGTGATGCGCGACCCGCAGCGCCTGCAGATCGACACCCCGCAGGACAAGCACAGCAGCATCGAGCAGCAGCTCTACTGGTGCGACAGCCCGGAACACAAGCGCCAGTTGCTGGATCACTGGCTGCGTGACGCCAGCATCGACCAGGCCATCGTGTTCGCCAGCACCCAGATCGAGTGCGACGCCCTGGCCGAAGACCTGCAGCAGGCCGGCTTTGCCGCCGTGGCGCTGCACGGTGCGCTGAGCCAAGGCCTGCGCAACCGCCGCCTGATGGCGCTGCGCAACGGCCAAGTGCAAATTTTGGTGGCCACCGACGTGGCCGCCCGCGGCATCGACGTGCCCACCATCACCCACGTGTTCAACTTTGGCCTGCCGATGAAGGCCGAGGATTACACCCACCGCATCGGCCGCACCGGCCGCGCGGGTCGCAAGGGCCTGGCCGTGACCATGGCCGAGTTCCGCGACCGCCGCAAGATCGGCGAGATCGAGGCCTACAGCCAGCAGGTCATCAAGACCGCGACCATCCCCGGTCTAGAGCCCAAGAAGCCGGTGTACGACTTCCGCAACGACCGCGGCGACCGCCGCGGTGGTCCGGGCCGTGGCGGCCGCAACGGTGGCGGCGGTGACCGCTTCCGCGGTGGTCCGTCGGGCGGCGGTTTTGCCGGTCGCGGCCAGGGTTACGGCCATGGCCACGGCGGTGACCGCAACGACCGCGGTGACCGCGGTGGTGACCGTTTCCACGACAAGGCTTTTGCCCCGCGCGGTGCCCGCCCGGCCGGCGAAGGTGCACGGGTTGGTTTTGCCGCACCCGAGGGCCGTCAGTCCTTCGGCGACAAGCGTCCCCGCACCCACGCTTCCAAGCCGTTCGCCGGCAAGGGCCGTCCCAGCAGGTAACCCTGCATCTCGTCGCAGCCGCGTTGGCGCAGAAACTCCCGCTGCTCGGGGGTTTCCACGCCTTCGGCGATGGTGACCAGCCCCAGGCTGCGCGCCATCTGGATGATGGTTTCGACGATGCTGGCGTCGTCCGTGTCGGCGGGCACGCCGCGCACGAAGGACTGGTCGATCTTCAGCTTGTGCACACTGAAGCGCTTGAGGTGGTTGAGCGACGAGTAGCCGGTGCCGAAGTCGTCCACCGACAGGCGCAGGCCCAGCTGGTGCAGTTCGTCCATGGTGGCGATGGCGGCCTCCGGGTCGTGCGAGGCGGTGCTTTCGGTCAGTTCCAGCTCCAGGCAGTGCGCCGGCAGGCCGCTGCTCTCCAGAATGCCCTGCACCAGGGCCGGCAATTGCGGCTGGCGGAACTGCACCGCCGACAGGTTGACCGCCACCACCAGGTCGCCCCAGCCCAGCTCGCGCCAGCGCTGCATCTGGTCGCAGGCTTGGCGCAACACCCATTCGCCTATCGCCAGGATTTGGCCGCTGCCTTCGGCGATGGGGATGAACTCGGCCGGTGACACCGCGCCCCATTCGGGGTGCTGCCAGCGCAGCAGCGCTTCGACCCCGATCAGCCGACCATCCTGCAGCGTGGCCTGCGGTTGGTAATGCAGGTCCAGTTCCCCGCGTTCGATGGCCCGGCGCAAGGCGTTTTCCAATTGCAGGCGCCGGATCGAGCGCGCCTGCATCTCGGTGGTGAAAAAGGCGTATTTGCTGCGCCCTTCCTGCTTGGCGCGGTACATGGCGGTGTCGGCGCAGCGGTAGAGGGTGTCGAAGTCGCCCCCGTCCTCGGGGAACAGCGCGATGCCGATGGACGGTGTCACCGTCAGTTCCTGCTGTTGCAGCGGGTAGGGGGCCGACAGGCGTTGCAGCATCAGGTCGGCCATGTGCGTGGCCCCGGTGGCCCCGGTCTCGGGCAGCACGGCGACGAATTCGTCACCCCCCAGTCGGGCCACGGTGTCCTGTTCGCGCAGCATGGCCTGCAGCCGCAGCGCCACCTGCTTGAGCAATTCGTCCCCCACCTGGTGGCCGAGCGAGTCGTTCACCTGCTTGAAGTGGTCGAGGTCGATGAACAGCAGGCTCAGGGGGGCCTGGTGGCGCCGGGCCATGCCCAGGTCGTGCTGGACACGGTCGCGCAGCAGTGTGCGGTTGGCCAGGCCGGTCAGCGGGTCGTAGTAGGCCAGGTGGCGGATGCGCGCTTCCTGCTCGCGCCGGCGGCTGATGTCGCTGAAGATGGCGATGTAGTGGGTGGTTTGCCCGGCGCTGTTTTGCACCCGGCTGATGGACAGCCATTCCGGGTACTCGTCGCCGTTGTGGCGCCGGTTCCAGACCTCGCCCTGCCAGTGGCCGTGCTGCTCGATGTCCTGCCACATGCCCGCGTAAAACGCCGGGCCGTGGCGCCCGGAGGACAGTGCGCTGGGTTTCTGTCCGAGGATCTCGCTTTCGGCGTAGCCGGTGATCTGGGTGAAGGCGGGGTTGACCTGCACGATGCGTTGCTGCGCATCGGTGATGACGAAGCCCTCGCTGCTGCCACTGAAGAACTGGGCGGCCAGGGCGTACTGGGTTTCGGCCTCTTTGCGGGCACTGACGTTGCGCGCCAGGGCGATGAAACGCTGGGGCGGGTCGCCGGGGCCCGCCGCGGCGGTCTTGGCGGTGACCGACAGTTCGAACCACTGGGTGCCGTGGGGCAGTTCCAGACTGTATTGCTGGCCCATGGAGCGCCCATGCCGGGCCGCCTCGTCCAGGGCGCCAAAAATCACCTCCTGTACCTCTGGCGGCAGCAGTTGGCGGACGTTGCGGCCGACGATGTCGGCGGTGGGCAAGAGCAGGTCGGTGTGGCTTTGGGCGTGTACGCCGTGGACCGTGCCCGTGGCGTCCAGGTCGAACAGCAGGTCGGGCACCGCGCTCAGGGTGGCCTGCAGGTCCTGGCGGGTGGCTTCGATGTCCTGGGTGCGCTGGGCCACCTCGGCTTCGAGCTGGATTTGCTGGGTGTTCTGGTCCAGCAGGAGCTTGACCAGGTAGGCCAGCATGGCGCTGAACAGGACGCTGAGTAGGGCCAGGATGCCCAGGTTCAGTGGCGGGCCCCAGCCGTGGCGCGGGGCGAGGCTCAGGGTCCATTCGGCGTTGGGCACCCGCAGGGTCTTGTCCACCGGCTCCACCAGGGGCTGGCCCTGCAGCACGCTGGCCGAGGCCGAGATGGTCTGGTGCTGCCCGTCTTCCGGCCGCACGCGCCAGAGTTCGTAGTCGTAGCCCAGTTCGGCCAGCCCCTCCAGGCCTGTGGCAGCCAGTGCGTCCGGGAAGCGCAGGGTCACGTTGGCGAAACCCCAGAAGCGTTCTGACGGGGCCCGCGGGTCGGGCAGGAAGATGGGCAGGCGCCCGACCGCACCCATCCCGCCCTGTACCAGGGGCATGGGACCGGCCAGGGTGAGTTGTCCGGTGTCGCGGGCGCGGAAGGCCTCCGGACTCTGGCTGGGGTCGGCGAGCTGGTTGAAGCCCAGGATGCCCTGGTTCTGCTCCAGGGGAACGGCGTGCCGGACCACCCCGCCGGGCGACAGCGACAAAGTCGTGACCCCCGGGTAGAACGGCAGAAGCTGGCCCACGACTTCCTCGAAGCGCGGCACTTCGCCGCCGTTGACCTTGACGATGGCGGCCAGCAAATAGGTGGCGGACATCAGCCGCTGGATCCGGCTTTCGATGGCCTGGGCCTGATCGCCCGCCACGGTCAGGATGGTGGCGCGCTGGGCCTCGCTGCGGCGCTGTTCCAGCTGCCATGACAGGCTGCCCAGGGCCAGCAGGGTGACCACGAACACCAGCAGGGCGGTCATGCGGTGGCGCCGGGCCGGGCCGGGGGCGCGGTCACGCATGGCCGGGCACCGGTCGCAGGACGGAGCGGCCCGGCGGGGGCTCCGACGGGTGGGCGTGCCGTTGCGCGCACGACGGTGGGGCGGTGTCTGGTTTATTTGTCACAGGATTACTGACCATTTTCTGTGACAAGGACTGTAGCGGCAATTCGTGCCTGCGCCACCGAAAAACCGCGACCGCCCGCGGCTCACATCAGCAGGTGTTCGCCCGCGTTGTCGCCGCCGAGGATCACGTAGTTGACCTTGCGGATGTCCATGAGCTGCCGGCCGCCGGCGTAGCTGATGGAGCTTTGGAGGTCTTCCTGCATCTCGCGCAGGGTGTCGGCCAGGTGGCCTTTGATCGGTTCCAGGATGCGCTTGCCCTCGACGTGCTTGTACTCGCCCTTGTTGAAGTCCGAGGCAGAGCCGTAGTATTCCTTGTAGCGCCGGCCATCGACCTCCACCGTCTGGCCGGGCGATTCCTCGTGGCCGGCCAGCAGCGAGCCGACCATCACCATGGTGGCGCCGAAGCGGATGGATTTGGCGATGTCGCCGTGCTCGCGGATGCCGCCGTCGGCGATGATGGGTTTGGTGGCCACGCGCGCGCACCACTTGAGCGCCGACAGCTGCCAGCCGCCGGTGCCGAAGCCGGTTTTCAGCTTGGTGATGCAGACCTTGCCCGGGCCGATGCCGACCTTGGTCGCGTCCGCCCCCCAATTTTCCAGGTCGATCACGGCCTCGGGCGTGCCCACGTTGCCGGCGATGACGAAGCTCTGCGGCAGCACCTGCTTGAGCAGGGCGATCATGCGCTGCACGCTGTCGGCGTGGCCGTGCGCGATGTCGATGGTGATGTAGTCGGGCACCAGGCCTTCGGCGGCCAGGCGTTGGGCGGTGTCCACGTCGGCCGCCTTGACGCCCAGCGAGATGGAGGCGTACAGGCCCTGGCCGTGCATGCGCCGCACGAAGGCCACGTTGTCCAGGTCGAAGCGGTGCATCACGTAAAAATGGCCGTGGCGCGCCAGCCATTCGGCGATGCGCTCGTCCACCACCGTTTTCATGTTGGCCGGCACCACCGGGAGTTTGAAGCGCCGCGGCCCCAACTGGACCGAGCTGTCGCATTCGGCGCGGCTGTCCACCCGGCATTTGCGCGGCAGCAGCAAGACGTTGTCGTAGTCGAAAATTTCCATGAACCAGGCTCCTTGAACGGGTTGTGCGTGAGCGCTTGGTCTGGGTCCGGCCTTCGACAACCGGACGCCAAAAAACTTGGGCCCGGTGACCGATTCTAGGCCGCCTCCCCGGGGTGCGCCATGCCGTGACGTCGATGCCGCGTATACGCCCGGGCTTATGGGGCACAATCACCCGCAGGCGCGTGTGTGCCCGCGCCAGGAGTCCGGGGATGAACCCATCCACCCTCATCGGGATGGTGGCCAGCGTGTTTCTGCTGGTCGTGGTCCTGTTTTTTGCGGCGGAAGACCCGCTGCTCTTCATTGACCTGCCCGGCCTGGGCATCGTGCTGGGCGGCACCATGGCCGCCACCTTCCTGAGCTACCCGCTCAAGGAGGTGGTGCGCGTGTTCAAGCTGATCAACACCGTCATCCGCAACGAACGCCAGTACACCCAGAAGGACATCGAGGAACTGGTCGACATCTCCCGCCTGTGGATCCGGGACGACCCGGTGGCGGTGGAGAAGGCGCTGAAGCGGATCACCAACCCCTTTCTGCGCAGTGGCGTGCAGCTGGTGATCGAGCGCACGCCGGAGGAAGACATCCTGGACCTGATGCAGTGGCGCATCGCCCGGCTCAAGGCCCAGGAGGCCGCCGAGGCGCAGCTGTTCCGCGTGATGGCCAGCTATGCCCCGGCTTTCGGCATGGTGGGCACCCTGGTCGGTCTGGTCAACCTGATGGACATCCTGGGAGGGGGGGACATGCAGCTCATCGGCCGCCACCTGGCGGTGGCGCTGATGACCACGTTCTACGGCATTTTGCTCGCCAACCTGGTGTTCAAGCCGGTGGCGGTGAAGCTCGAGCGCCGCACCGAGCAGCGCGTGGTGCTGATGAACATGGTCATGCAGGGCATCGCCATGATGACCGCCAAGCGCAGCCCGTCGCTGATGCGCGAAACCCTCAAGTCCTTTGTGGCCTACCACGAGGACGAGATTTTTGACGGGGCAGACCCGTCCCCGCGGGGGGGCACGGCCAAGCCCGTGGCGCCGCCGGCCGCTCCGCCTGCGGCCGCCCGGCCGGCGGCGCCGGC
>NZ_NWMV01000115.1 GCF_002837145.1 Macromonas nakdongensis
GAACCGCCCCGGGAATTGAGGAGGCTCCAACGTCTGAGAAGATGGAGCCATGACCAAGTCAAACAAGTTCTCACCCGAGGTCCGCGAGCGCGCCGTGCGCATGGTGCAGGAGCACCGAGCCGACTACCCCTCTCTGTGGGCAGCCATTGAATCTATAGCCCCCAAGATTGGCTGCGTGCCGCAGACCCTCAACGAATGGGTCAAGAAGGCCGAGGTCGACAGCGGCCAGCGTGTCGGCACCACCACTTCGGAGGCGCAACGCATCAAGGAACTGGAGCGCGAGGTCAAAGAGCTGCGCCGGGCCAACGACATCCTGAAGACAGCCAGCGCGTTTTTCGCGCAGGCGGAGCTCGACCGCCGATTGAAGTCTTGAAGAACTACATCGACCGCCACCGTGATGACTACGGGGTCGAGCCCATCTGCCGGGTGTTGCAGATGGCCCCGTCGTGTTACTGGCGCCATGCAGCCCGGCAACGCAACCCGCAATTGCGCAGTGCACGCGCCCTGCGTGACGAGGGTTTGAAAGCCGACATCCAGCGCGTGTGGCACGCCAACTGGCAGGTCTACGGGGCTGACAAGGTCTGGCTGCAGATGAACCGCGAGGGCATCCCGGTGGCACGTTGTACCGTGGAGCGGCTGATGCGTGCCATGGGCTTGCAAGGGGCACGCCGTGGCAAGACGGTGCGCACCACCACACCAGACACCTCCGCACCGTGCCCGCTGGACCACGTCAACCGGCAATTCAAGGCCAGCCGACCCAATGATCTGTGGGTGTCGGACTTCACCTACGTCTCCACCTGGCAGGGCTGGCTGTACGTGGCCTTTGTGGTGGATGTGTACGCCCGGCGCATCGTGGGCTGGCGGGTCAGTCGCAGCATGCAAACGGACTTCGTGCTGGATGCGCTGGAACAGGCGCTGTATGACCGCCAGCCTGCAGCCCATGCCTTGACGCACCATTCCGACAGGGGCAGTCAATACGTTTCCATACGCTACACCGAACGCTTGGACCAGGCAGGCATCAGGCCTTCGGTGGGCAGCCGGGGTGACAGCTACGACAACGCACTGGCCGAAACTATCAACGGGCTGTACAAGGCCGAGTTGATTCACCGCCGGGGGCCCTGGAAGACCAGGGAATCCGTGGAACTGGCCACCCTGCAGTGGGTGCACTGGTTCAATCACGTCCGACTGCTCACGCCGATTGGGGGCATCCCTCCGGCAGAAGCTGAGGCAAACTACTGGGGGCAATTCGCCAACAGCAACACCTCGACAGAGGTTTCAACTTAAACCAACCAGCCTCCTTGAAACCCGGGGCGGTTCA
>NZ_NWMV01000116.1 GCF_002837145.1 Macromonas nakdongensis
GTGATGGCCGGGAAGGCCGCCAGGATGGCGGTGCGCACCAGATCGCTCAGCACGAAGGGCATCACGCCACGGTAGGTGTGAGAAATGGGGATGTCCTTGGCCATGTTGTTGATGACGAACAGGTTCATGCCCACCGGCGGCGTGATCAGCCCCACCTCCACCACGATCAGCACCAGAATGCCGAACCAGATGGCGGTTTCTTCGGGCGGCAAACCGAAGTCCAGACCCATGATCATCGGGAAGAAGATCGGGATGGTCAGCAGAATCATGGACAGCGAGTCCATGACGCAGCCCAGCAGCAGGTAGACCACCAGCACCGTAGTCAGCACCAGCCAGGGGCTCATGCCCAGGTCAATCACCCACTGCGCCATTTCCTGTGGCAACTGCGACAGGGCCAGGAAGGTGTTGTAGAGGCTGGCACCCAGGACGATCATGAATATCATGCCGGTGGCGATGGCCGTGCCCATGATGGCCTCGGTCAGCGTCTTGCGGTTGAGCCCTCCGGCGGCCCAGGCCGCCACGCCGGTGCCGAAAGCACCGATGGCCGCGCCTTCGGTCGGAGTGAAGAGGCCGGTGTAGATGCCGCCGACCACAGTCAGAAAAATGACGATCACCGGCCACGTTTGCAAGGTCGCTTTCCAGCGTTCGGCCATGGGCATGGGTGCCATGGTGCCGGCGCTGTCGGGTTTGACACGCACGTAAATGGCGATGACGATCATGTACCCGATGGCGGCCAGAATCCCGGGAATGAACGCCGCCAGGAACAGCTTGGCGATGTTTTGCTCGGTGAGGATGGCGTAGATCACGAGCACGACCGAGGGCGGGATGAGGATGCCCAGGGTGCCGCCGGCGGCCAGGCAGGCGGTGGACAGTGCGCCGGAATAGCCGGCCCGCTTGAGTTCGGGCAGGGCCACCTGGGCCATGGTTGCGGCCGTGGCCAGCGACGAGCCGCAAATCGCCCCAAACCCGGCGCAAGCCCCCACCGCAGCCATGGCCACACCGCCCTTGCGGTGGCCGATCCAGGCCTCGGCGGCCTTGAACAAGGCCCGCGACAAGCCTCCCATGGCAGCGAACTGCCCCATCAACAGGAACAGCGGGATGACCGACAGGTTGTAGTTGGAGAAGGTACTGTAGGTGACCTGCTTGAGCTGGCTCAGGATGGGAGCGGCATTGCCATAGATGAAATAGGCGCCGACCAGACCGGCCATGGCCATGGCCAGCCCGATGGGAACGCGCATGAAAATCAGGCCCAGCAGGACCGGAAACGACCAGGCGGCCAGTTCGATGGTGCTCATTTCAGTGGACTCCAGCCGATTCGACCGGCCAATCTTTGGGATACGACGCCAGACCAAACATGATCAGGTTCTTGGCGATGTAGGCCAGGCAGCCGATGATGGCGCCGACCAGGCAGAAGGCGTAGGCCCACCACACCGGCATTTGCAGGATGAAGGTGGTTTCCAGGTACTCGCGTTTTTCGACCAAGCCGTTCCACAGCTGCCAGGTCAGGGCCAGCCACAGCAGCAACATCAGCAGGTCGCTGAAAGTGACCACGGCGCGCTGCAGCCACTTGGGCAGGTACATGTAAACCAGGTCCACCGTGGCGTGGCCGCCGCGCAAGTAGGTCCAGGGCAGGAAGAAAAACACCGCCACGGCCGAGCCGGCTTCGACCAGCTCGAAATCGCCGGGCACCGGCCCCAGCCCCAAGC
>NZ_NWMV01000117.1:0-1346 GCF_002837145.1 Macromonas nakdongensis
CAGGGCGGCCTGGTGGGCGCTGTCGGCCTGGGCCACCTGCACCTGGGCGGTCTGGATCGCTTGCCGGGCCTGCTGCAGCCGCGCCTCGGCTTCGTCGCGCTGGGCTTGCAGGGTGTCGAGCTGCAGCCGGGCCAGGGGCTGGCCNNGCCGGCCGGCGAATTTGGCGGACACGGCAATTTCGGTGGCCTCCAGGCGGCCGTTGCCGTGGACCAGGGCGTCCTCGGCCACGCGGTCGGCCCAGGGGCCCCAGCGGTAGAAGGCTCCAGCCAGCAAGGCCAACAGCACCAGCACGGCCGCGGCCGGTTTCCAACGCATCCTCATGTCGGCTCCTGTGTGGGCACCCGGGTTCAGGCGCTCAGTGCCCGGCGGTCCAGTTCCAGTTGCGTGATGCAGCGCTGCACCAGGTGCTGGGCCCCGGCCGGCAGCTGGACAAACCGGCAGCCCACCCGGTGGCGGACCTGGCCCGAGCGGCTGGGGTGCGACTCCACATGGCGCACTTCCAGGTCGACGGTGAAGCTGCCCAGCCCTTCCAGCACGATGTTGCACTGCGGCACGGTCACGCCATTGTGCAGCACCAGCCCGGGGATGCCGGGATCGACCAGGCACAGCCCCCCCAGGGAAATGTCCAGCAGCTCCACCGCCACGGTGCGCGGCGGCTGGTCTGGGGTGGGCAGGGTGCAGCGGATCTTGTGCCCGGCCGGGATGGGCATGCGGTGGAACTCCCGGCGTTGCAGGCGGTGCAGACGCTGGGGGGCCGGGCAGGCGAAGGCGGGCAGACCGGCGTGGGTGGCCGGCCGCAGCGGCCCGATCGGGGCCTGGATTTCCACCCCGTCCATGAAACCCGTCAGCCACAGTTCGCTCAGTTGCAACAGGCGGTCGTTGGTGCGGCGGTCGGGGCCGATGTCGAGCAGCAGCTGGCCGTCCGCCCCCACTTCCAGCACGCTGGACACGATGGATTCGTTCGGGCCGAACCACAGCAGCACCCGCTCACCCCGCTGGGCCAGCAGACGCAGCTGCTGGCGGATGTCGAGCGGGTAATGGATCCAGTAAGGGCTGTGCTCACCGGGCAAGCGCACGGTGGAGGAACCGTCCGGCATGCTCAGAACGGGGCGTCGTCGTCGGCTGCGGGCGGGTCTTCCGCCGGGGTGCTTTCGGCCGCCACCGGTGTGCCGGCCTGGCGCACCGCGGCCTTGTCGCCGGCGCTGGCGAACTTGCTGTACTTGCCCAGCAGGCCCACCAGCTGGCCATAAATGCGCGGGTTGCCGGCCAGACATTCCTTCTGTTCCAGGAAGTCGGCCTCGCCGGTGAAGTTGCCGATCAGGCCGCCGGCCTCGGTCACCAGCAGC
>NZ_NWMV01000117.1:1413-1851 GCF_002837145.1 Macromonas nakdongensis
GCGCCCCTTGGTGGCGCAGAACAGGTCGTTGCGGGTGGGGTCGTAGACCACGGCCTGCTCGATCTTGCCGTCGTACATCAACGCGATGCTGACGCAGTAGACCGGGAAGCCGTGGATGAAATTGGTGGTGCCGTCCAGCGGATCGATGATCCAGGTGTGCTTGCGCCCCTGGCCCTTGCCCTCCTGTCGTCCCGATTCCTCGGCCCAGATGCCATGGTCGGGGTAGGCCCCCAGCAGCGTGTCGATGATGGCACGCTCGGCCGCGTGGTCGATTTCGGTGACGAAATCGTTGGTTTGCTTGGCCGAGACGCGGACCGATTCGACGTCGAGCGCCGCGCGGTTGATGATGTTGCCAGCGGTGCGCGCAGCCTTGATGGCCACGTTGAGCATGGGGTGCAGATGGGAGGACATGGATTGTGCGAGGAACGGGGTAGGGCT
>NZ_NWMV01000118.1 GCF_002837145.1 Macromonas nakdongensis
TGCTGCAGCTGCTGCTGGCGCGCTGCCTGGCCGCGGCGGCCGAAACCGAGCCCACCACGGGCCGACCGCGCCTGCCGGGCCTGCGCCTGGCCCAGCCGGGCGAGTTCACCGAACGCGCCTTCCTGAACAACAAGATCGACCTGACCCAGGCCGAAGCGATTGCCGACCTGATCGACGCCAGCACCGAGGCGGCGGCGCGCAGCGCCTCGCGGTCGCTGTCGGGCGATTTTTCGCGCGAGATCCACACCCTGCGCGAGGCGCTGATCCACCTGCGCATGCTGGTGGAAGCCACGCTGGACTTCCCCGAAGAAGAGATCGATTTCCTGCAGAAAGCCGACGCCCAAGGCCAGTTGACGCGGTTGCAGGCCCAGCTGAACACGGTGCTGCAGAAAACCCGCCAGGGCGCGCTGCTGCGCGAAGGCATCAAGGTGGTCATCGCCGGGCAGCCCAACGCCGGCAAAAGCTCGCTGCTCAACGCCCTGGCCGGGGCGGAGCTGGCCATCGTCACCCCGATCGCCGGGACGACGCGCGACGTGGTGCAGCAGACCATCCAGATCGAAGGCGTGCCGTTGCACGTGATCGACACCGCCGGCCTGCGCGAAGGCGCGGGCATCGACGAGGTCGAGCGCATCGGCATCGAGCGCGCCTGGGGGCAAATTGAGGCGGCCGACGCGGTGCTGTTCCTGCACGACCTGACCCGCGCCGACCAAGCCGCCTACGGCGCGGCCGACGCCGAGATCGCCGCCCTGCTGGACGCGCGCCTGCCGGCCCAGGTCACGGTGATCGACGTGTGGAACAAGGCCGATGTGGGCACGCCCACCGAGGCGGTGCAGCCCGCGGCGATGCCCGAGACGCCCGGCCACGCCCCCCACGAGCACCTGCGGCTGTCGGCCAAGACCGGCACGGGGCTGGACGCGCTGCGCCAGCGCCTGTTGCAACTGGCCGGCTGGCAAAGCGGGGCCGAAGGCCTGTACATCGCGCGCGAACGCCACGTGCAGGCCTTGCACCGGGTGCAGGACCACCTGGCCTGCGCCGACGCCCACCTGGCGGCCCAGGCCCAGTCGCTGGACCTGCTGGCCGAAGAACTGCGCCTGGCGCAGAACGCCCTGAACGAGATCACCGGGGCTTTCAGCGCCGACGACCTGCTGGGCGTGATCTTTTCGTCGTTCTGCATCGGCAAGTAAGGGCGCGCGAACCGCCCGCCCGGCTCACTGCGCCACCGGGCGGTGGCTGATGTCGCGCACCGACACCGCCACGCAACGCCCCCGCGCGCCGCGGGCCGGCAGCAGGCTCAGGCCGAATTCGGCGGCAAATTCCTCGCCGTTCTTGCGCCGTCCGCGCAGCGCCAGCCCCGACTCGATGGAGCGGAAACCCTCGGATGCCATGAAGCGGGCGCGGTTCTGCGGGTGGTGGGCGCGCACGCTGTCGGGCACCAGCACCTCCACCGCCTGCCCCAGCAGCTCGCCGCAGGCGTAGCCAAACACCTCTTCCATGCGCGCGTTGCACAGGATGATGGTGCCGGACTCGTTGACCACCAGCAGGCCATCGGGCGAGGACTCGACGATGCTGCGGTACCAAGCCTCGGTGTCCATCAGGTCGGCCTGCTGGGCCTCCATCTCGACGGCCTGCTCCTCCAGCTGCGCGGCCTGTTTCTCCATGCGCAGGGCCTGGTCCTGCGACTCTTCCAGCAGGCGCTGCACCCGCATCTTGCGTTGCAGGATTTCGAGGTTGAGCGCCATCATCGGCACGAGGGTGTCGAGCAGCGCGAGTTCGCGCGGCGCAAAGGCATGGAAAGCCGCCAGTTCCAGCACGCCGAGCACCTCGTCGAGCTTGAGCACCGGCAACAGCACGATGTTGACCGGCACGCCGTCGCCCAGGCCGGAGGCGATGCGCACGTAATCGGACGGCGGGTGGGTGACGGTGATGGGCGTGCGCTCCAGGGCGCACTGGCCGACCAGGCCTTCGCCCACGCTGTAGAGGTTGCTCAGTTCCTTGCGCTGCTGGTAGCCGTAGGTGGACAGCAGTTGCAGCCGGCCGTCGGGGTTCATGACGTAGAACACCGCGTGGCCGGCCCCGAGCAGCGGCGCCGTGCGCGACAGGAAGACCTGCCCCAACTCGGTGTAGCTGTTGGCCTGCTGCAGGGCGGCGGTGATTTCGGCCACATGGCCCTTGACCCAGCGCTGGTCTTCCTGCCCTTGCAGCTGCTCCTGCATCTGGTTGAGGGCGCGCATGAGCTGGGCCGATTCGTTGTTGCCCTCGACCACCAGGCGCTGGCTCAGGTCGCCCTGGGCGATGCGCNNCCGCGCACCACCACCCCGCCCAGCACCAAGCCGACGGTGGCCAGCAGCACCAGCAGCGCCACAAAGATGGCGCGGGTGCGGGCGTAATCGGTCTGCGAAGTCTGGTAGGCCCAGCGCGCCCGGTTTTCGCGGGACTCGATCAGCATGCCGATCTGGGCGGTGATGGGATCGACCGTCTGGTAGAGCCGCTGGACCGAGAACGCGGCCAGGGCCGGCCCGTCTTCGGCCGCCAGCGTGGTCTTGAGCTGCACGATGGTGGCGTTGGCCAGGCTCATCAAGGCCTCGGCGTCGGCCGCCATCACCTGCTCGGCCTCGGGCCGGGGGTGCGACAGGTAACGGCGCCAGTGCAGCACCAGCCGGGCCTCGGCCGCGCGCACCTTGTCCCGGCCCTGGGCCCAGGTGATGGCCTGGTGTTGCACCTTGTGCACCGTGTCCACCACCTCGACGGCGTACATGTCGGAGACGATTTTCAGGTCCTCCATCGGCAGCAGGGCCTCCTGGTACATCTCGATCAGGCGGTCGTTGGCCCGGCCGAGTTGGAACAAGGCGACGCCACTCAAGCCCAGCACGATCAGCAGGAGGGTGCCGATCAGGGTGACGAGTTGGCTGCGGATGGAAAAATTCGACAACTTCACGGTGCAATCCTATTCCATCGGGGTCGGGCTGTGGCCGCGCTCGCGCCGCCGGTACAGGCGGTGGTCGCGGTCGAGCGCGGTGAACAGGCGCACGCCGTCCGTCTCCACCGACTCGACCGGGGCGACCAGCAGCAGCCCATCGGGCCGCAGGGCGCGGTGCAGCTGCAGCAGCAGCCGGGCCTGCCATTCGGGTTTCAGGTAGATCAACACATTGCGGCAGCTGACCATGTCGAAGGCCGCGGGCTCGACCGGGTCGAACACGTTGCGCTGCTCGAAGCGACAGCAGGCCTGCAGCGCCGGGCGGACCTGGAACTCGCCATCGAACGCGTCGAAGTGGCGCTCCACCAGCGGCGCCTCGACCTCGCGCAGGGCCGAACGGCGGTAACGGCCGCTGCGCGCCTGCGCCAGGGCCTCGGCGTTGAGGTCGGTGCCCCAGATGCTGACGCGGGCGGCCGCCTCGGCTTCGCCCAGCAGCTCGACCAGCATGATGGCGAAGGTGTAGGCCTCCTCGCCTCGGGCGCAACCCGGCACCCACAGGCGGATCGGGGCCGACGCCGGCAGCGCCCGAACCCGCTCGCGCAGCGCCGCCCAGACCACCTGGAACACCGCCCGGTCGCGAAAGAACACCGAATACGACACCAGAAACAGGTGCTGCAGCACGTGCCACTCCTGCGGGTGGCGGTCGCCATAGGCGAGGTAGGCGCGCAGGTGCGGCAGGTGCAGGGTCTGCAGCCGGCGTTGCACCCGGCGCCAGAGGGTGTCGGGCTTGTAGCCGCCCATGTCCAGGCCGGCAAGGAGCCGCACGCGGTCCAGCAACTGCGTCCAATCGTCGGCATCGGGGTCGCCCACGACCGGGGGCACCGCGTCGTCGGGCCAGAGACTGGGCCCCGGGTCCCGGGGCCGCGCCGACACCGGGCCATTGAGGGCCTCGGCCAGGGCCGGAATGGGCAGGGCCGCGTCGACCACACCGGCCCGCACCGCGGCCCCGGGCATGCCATTGAAGGCGCTGTCGGCCGGGTCCTGGGCCAGCCGGTGCGGCGCCTGAACTGGACCATGACGGTCAACCCGCGGCTCGACACCGCGCCCGAAACCTACCCCGAGTGGGGCCCCGACCGCGCCTCGCTCACGCCCGAGAACATCGGCCGCAAGCTGCACCTGCGGGTGGAATTGCAGACCTTGTGGCGCCTGCCGCGCAGCAACGCCTTGCTGTTCCCAATCCGCGGCCACCTGGCC